>JBLHTX010000044.1:0-13839 GCA_047627635.1 Alphaproteobacteria bacterium
ATGCAGAAATCAACCCAGAAACAGCCATTGATGAAATAGAAGCATCTCCAGAACCAGACAAAATTTCTGACGATGCAATTTTATCAGGCTTCAATCTTGACGAAGTAACTATTAATCGTATGATTATGGAAGCACGCAAGCTGGCTGGCTGGCTTGATTAACAATATAAACTGAATTTGGAGAATAAATTGACTATTAAAAGTGTGAAACCTGCTGCTAAAATTGCATTTAATGAGTGTGCACTGACTGGCATTGTCTTTGATGGTCGTTTTTCTCCACTAAGATTATATATTGAAGATGATAAAGTGGTTATGGATTTATCCAATAGGAATAAATCCCAAGCCATCTTTATTGATCCTGATATACGATTGCTTAACGAGATTATCGCAAATAAGCGTAAATTGCCTAAAGCATTTAAGGGGAAGTTGCCTCAAGATTTTAAAGCACAAATTATTGCACTTTATACGAAAAAGACCTATGAGGGCTTGAGTTTTATGCTTAAGGCAAAGCAAGCTGTTATTGGTAGGCGTGCAATTGATCGTGCTTTGCTTGGGCATACAGAAAAAGAACCGCTTGCTGTTTTACAAACGCCTGAGGGATCAGAAGCAATTTGCAATAATTTTAAATTCAAGCAACAAAGTTTAAGAGTAATCAAGGATTTTTCACAGGAGATGCTTCAAAAAGTATCAGGACGTGAAAAAATCTCTTATTACTGCATTCTAAATACAGAGATGGGAAATATTTTTGTGAATGATTATATGAAGTATTTAAAAATAATCGCTCAATAATACTCGTAACTCTAAGTTAAATATGATATAACCCGCATAAATCTGCGTGTGAAAGGGTAAATATGTCGGATTCTAAACCGGATAGACAAAACAAAACAACAAATAGTGAAAAGGGAAAATCAACACTTTCCTTAAAGGGTGTTGAACCTAAAACTTTGAACAAAACAGCTTCAAATGCGTCTGGTCCTGTTGTGGAATTGCGTCAAAAGCGCCGTACTAATGCTAATAATAGCAAGCGCCATAATAATCAGGGGCGTGCAGGGTTAGCGATACAAGCTAACGTCAATAGTGCTACTTTATCTAAGGCCGAGCAAGACGCCCGTAATCGCGCTTTATCTGTTGCAAAACAATTCAAAGAGCGTGAAGCACAAGAGCAAATTGCTGCAGATCAAAGAGCAATTGAGGATAGGGCTAACCAAGATATACAGGAAGCACAAGTACCCTCTGTGTCAAATCCTGAGGTCGCCCAAGAAAACCCCGCATCTAGTATCGATAAACAAGTCATCAAAAAGAATGCAGGGCCTCGTGTTCTAGGTCAAGTTGACTTGAACCGATTTGCACCATCTACCAAAAAAACAGCACGTCTTGAGGGGCATGATAGCAGTCGCCCTGCTAAACGTGGCGGCAAACCACCGCATAATAATACAAATGCCAACGTCAATGGTAAGCGTCCTTTTAATAATCGTGATAAGCCCGATAGTCGCCCCCAAGGTACTGGTGGCCCACGTGGTGCTCCGAATACACAAACAAATAGTGCCTCACGCACGCCTTCAGCACAAAGACCTGATTTCTCTAATCAACGTGCAAATTTTTCTTCTGAGCCAATCGCGGTAACTGGAAAATCTCCTTCTCGCAAGGCAGCCCCAAAATTCAAAGCTAAAACAAGTTTCGACGAGAATGATGCCAACAGTGCTTCTAAAAAAGAACTCGTTGCGAATAAAGATCGTACACGTAAAGTAACAATCGTTAATGCCGCTGATGGTAATTATGAAGGCCCTGCTAAATCAATGGCTGCTCATCGCCGTCGTTTGAATAAACGTAATAAAGCTGCCGAAACATCAGAATCCGCAAAAGTATATCGTGAAGTAACTATTCCTGATACAATTACTGTACAAGAACTTGCCAATCGGATGTCCGAGCGTTCTGCTGATGTTATAAAAGAGCTTATGAAGCTTGGTATTATGGCAACTTTAAACCAAATATTAGATACTGAGACTGCCGAAATTGTTGTTGAAACAATGGGTCATACCTTCTTAAGAATTTCTGAAGCTGATGTTGAAAATATTCTAATTGATTATCAAGATGCCGAAGATACTTTAATAACCCGTGCTCCAATTGTTACAATTATGGGTCATGTGGATCATGGTAAAACTTCTTTACTTGATGCATTGCGTAAAACCAATGTTGTTTCCGGTGAAGCTGGCGGCATTACGCAACATATTGGTGCTTACAAAGTTCGTCTTGATGATGGGCGTGGCGTGACATTTATTGATACGCCTGGTCATGCTGCCTTTAGTGAAATGCGTTCCAGAGGTGCCAAGGTTACTGATATGGTTATTTTGGTTGTTGCTGCTGATGATGGTGTTAAGCCGCAAACAATCGAAGCAATTAAGCATGCAAAAGCAGCAGAAGTACCCATGATTATTGCAATCAATAAGATTGATAAGCAAGGCGCTGATGCAAGTCGTGTGCGTAATGAACTCCTACAACATGAAATTGTTGTCGAAAGTCTTGGCGGCGACGTGCTTGATGTTGAGATTTCGGCCAAAGAAAATATGGGGCTCGATAAACTGATTGAGGCCTTATTGTTGCAAGCCGAAATTATGGATTTAAAGTCTAATCCAGATCGTTATGCTCAGGGTATTGTTATTGAGGCCGAGCTTAGCAAAGGTCGTGGCCCTGTTGCAACCGTTCTTATTCAGCATGGTACTTTGCGTGTTGGCGATATTGTCGCTGCTGGTGCCTCATGGGGCCGTGTCCGTGCGTTACAAAACGACTTGGGACAACGCATCGAAGTGGCAGGACCTGCGGATCCTGTTGTGGTGTTGGGTCTTGGTTCAGTGCCACTAGCTGGTGATCCATGTTATGTTATGGAAAACGATGCTAAGGCGCGTGAATTCGCAGAATATCGTGAAACAAAACTGAAAGCGAAAACTAACATTACAACTGTCAAAACACTCGATTCTCTAATGACACAAATTAAGGACGCGCAAAAACAATCATTACCGATTGTCATTAAAGGCGATGTTCAAGGCTCTGTTGAGGCCATTTCAGTGGCGCTGACAAAGCTTGGCAATGAAGAAGTACAAGCGCAAATCGTGCATTCTGGCGCAGGTGGTATAACAGAATCCGATATTAACTTAGCTGAAGCTTCTGGTGGTATCGTGTTTGGTTTCAATGTGCGTGCCAATAAGCAGGCGCGTGACTTGGCAGATAACCGTAAAGTTGAAATTCGTTATTATTCAATAATTTACGATCTTATCAATGATGTCAAAGATGCTTTATCTGGTATGTTAAAACCTGAACTGCGTGAAAAATTCCTTGGTAATGCTGAAATCTTGCAAGTATTTGATATTACAAAAACTGGTAAAGTTGCAGGGTGTCGTATCCGTGAAGGCATGGCAAAACGTTCTGCCAAAGTTCGTTTGCTTCGTGATGATATTGTTATCCATGAAGGTACCCTATCAACGCTGAAACGCTTTAAAGATGAAGTGAAAGAAGTAAAAGAGGGATATGAATGTGGTATGGCATTTGAAAATTACACAGATATGCGTGCAAACGATGTTATTGAAATTTTTGAAATCCAAGAAATTACACGTTCACTTTAAGTTTTAAACACAATTATTACACTGGTTGCTTTGTAATAATTAAACGCCTTATGTAAATGTAAAATGTCTATTCATTAAATTGAATATTAGTAGGTAAGATTAATGGTTAAAAGATTTAGTTCAGATACGCCATCACCAAGGCAAGCAAAATATGCAACGCGTGTTCGCGAGCTTGTTGCTGCCATGATTATTCGTGATGAAGTTATTAATGTAAAACCTTTGGATCTTACTATTAATGCTGTCTCTGTAAGTCCCGACCTACGTCAAGCATCAATCTATGTAACGCCGCGCCCAAGCGGTACGGGTAAAAAAGCTCGTACAGTGAGTAAAATTATGGCAAATTTAATTAATGCTCGTAAATTTATGCGCTTAAAAATTGCACAAGATTTAACATCAAAAGTATGTCCAGAACTTCATTTCTTCCAAGATGATGCGTCGAAAAATGCTGAAAAATTTGATACTGTTCTTGAACAAATAAAAACATTATGACATCCCATGATAATCTTTCTGGTTGGCTTGTTGTCGATAAACCATTAAATTTAACATCTGCACAAGTTGTTGGTATCGCAAAGCGTAAGCTGAGAATATTAACAGGTGGAAAAGTTAAAGTAGGGCATACAGGTACGCTCGATCCATTGGCTACTGGTATTTTGCCGCTTGCGATTGGTGAAGCAACCAAATTGTCACAGTTTTTCCTTGATGCACAAAAATCTTATGATTTTACACTTTATTGGGGACAAAAAACCGATACTGCCGATGCAGAAGGTGCGGTTATTGCGCAATCAGATGTGATACCAAATCTAAGTGACTTATTGGCAGTTATCCCACAGTTTCTAGGTTCTCAAAGTCAGCTACCACCAAAATATTCGGCCCTTAAAGTAGACGGCAAGCGTGCTTATGATTTGGCTCGTAATAATATTGATTTTGAACTTAAGAAGCGGACAATTACCATTCAAGACCTTAAGTTAATAACGCATGATATTGAGGCCAAGAAATCACAATTTTCGGTTACTTGCTCGAAAGGGACTTATGTGCGGACACTCGGTGAAGATATTGCTACTGCGTGTCATGGCTATGGGCATTTATCGGCTTTGCGTCGGACAAAAGTTGGTTTTTTTTCGCAAGAACACGCAATTTTTCCAGACATTTGTGAAAAACTAGTTTATAAAGCAATATTGGGGATCACAGAACCGCTGAACGGTATATCGGCAATTCATATTGATGATCATCAAGAAAAAGCATTGCGTTTTGGGCAATCTATAATTTGGCAGGAAAATTTCCCTGATGCAATTATATTTCCTGCTTTAAATGATAATCAATCCATTGTTGCATTGGTATCATTTGATACAGGAAGAATTATTCCAAAGCGTATCTTTAATTTATAATTTTATACCGCAAGGAGCTTGTATGTCTATTACTGCTGAAAAAAAGCAAGAATTGATTAAAAAATATGCAACAAAAAAGGACGACACAGGGTCACCTGAAGTTCAGATTGCAATTTTAACATTTCGTATTACTGTTTTAACAGGTCATTTTAAAGAACATCACAAAGATAACCATTCACGTCGTGGATTGATTGCTTTGGTTAATCGTCGCCGTCGTTTGCTTGATTATTTAAAAAAGAACGACTTTGCACGTTACCAAGCCGTACTTCAAGAGCACGGTATCCGTAAGTAAGCGTGCCTTTGATTTTAAATTTAAGCGTCAATCATTAGATTGGCGTTTTTTTTGTTTTATTGAACATTACACAAATACATGTTATAATGTAGTTATATATCAATATATGATTGGATTACAATGATTTCATTTACTAAAAAAAATGGAATACTTGCAAAAAAACCTCAATACATAAATGGTGATAATCAATCTCGCCTCATATTAAAGCCTCGTGAAAATACCAAGCCTAAGAACAATAATAAGGTGGATGATAGCACTCTAAAGTCTACAATAGTTACAATGATGCAAAATTGTACGTTACCTAATCCCCCAGCTATTATGAAACATTATCAAGATTCTGACCATCTTTTAAATCCTCAATATGAACCAATTCAATTAAAGTTAAGGCGAGCAGAAATCTTTAAAAAAATGGGTTTTAATAAACAAAACTTCCCTGATATTCCCAATAATTTGTTTGAATATATAAAAAAATCTAATTCTAGTTCTAGTTCTAGTTCTAGTTCTAGTTCTAGTTCTAGTTCTAGTTGGGAAAAATTTCCAGATCAAACTCGTGCGTATTTTCAAAAAGATTATAATGATTTTGCTAAAAATTATGAGGAAGGTATTTTTTCTACGTACTATTATACACATCTAGCACAATATTTAGATAATGATAACAAAGTTTTATCGCGCGATGAAAGTGATCAATTTTATAAAGAAAAATTAGAGCCTTATATCGATGTATTTACCAAAAAACTATCAAATCAAACCTTAACATTTAAAGAAGAAGCATTATTACAAAACCCCAAATATCTGCATTGGGCAAGCTATTTAATAGATCGTCATGTAAAGGCTGAAAACTTACTGTCAACTTTATCAAGTCACGATTGCGATATTGTTGAGGCAAGTAGTGGCAATGGGGCACGAGAGATTTTTTTATTGCTTAAGCCAGAGCAAATCAAACAAGCTGTTGGTGATAAAGAGCATATTCGTATTTTCGGGCGTAGTAATGGTACGGGTATTATTGCTACTTTAAATGCTGTTACTGATGGGAAAGTTAAAGGGGCATTAGGGTTTAGAAATCAAGATTTTCCACATTTATTTATTGAACCTGAAACAGAAGAATACATCAAAGCATTAATGGCTTCTAGTGAAGGTGATGGTATCAAAAAATTACGTTTCCCAATAACAGGTAATGCCCCAGAAGAGCCAATTATTATTTCATTTGCAGGTGGCACACCACAAATGATGGTAGAAACCAAGCTTTTCGCCCCTGAGTTTCATTTTGATAAGCAACCCATTAGGGACAAGGGTGCAATTACTGAAATATTTTATCCACAGGCAAGTTTTTCGATGCTTGCCAAGCATATTGACCAAGGGCTTTATGATGGTCGCGATTATATTGTAATCGGGCATGATTTGCAAAAATCGAATGATAATGCAGAAAATTATAATAAAGAGCGCCAACAATTTTTACAGGCCTGTCAGAAAAAAATATTGCCGTTCTTGAGGGCCTTCCCTTTGGACACGGTAATAGAGAAGACGGCTTTAAAAATAAAACAATCCCGCTTCACACAAAAGCAATCCTTTATAAAGACAAAGATGGAAACCCAACCATAGAATTTTACTCAAAAATTACTACAACAGATAATTAACGCCATATTAACCATATTTCACTTAAAATATCGTAACCAAGAATGGTAGATATAGTGTGACAATGAATAATAAAGTTAAAGCGTGGGCTTCTGCTGGTGGTGATAAAATCAATCCAACGGTTGCGACGGCAATCTTTTTGATGACTTTAATCATGATGATGATTTTACCAACACCTGCTTGGTTGTTGGATATTGGTCTTTCGATTAGTTTTGCAACATCGATTGCAATTTTTATGATTGTTTTATTTTCGGAACGACCCCTTGATTTTTCATCTTTCCCAACAATGCTTTTGGCATCCCTCATGTTGCGTCTTTCGCTGAATATTTCATCGACAAAGCTAATTATTGGTAATGGTCACTCTGGCACAAGTGCGGCTGGTGATGTGATTGAGGCATTTGCTGATTTTATTGTTGCGGGTAATTTACTTTTGGGGGTTGTGGTTTTCATTGTGATTATGATTGTTAATTTCATGGTGATTACCAAAGGGGCAGGGCGTATGGCGGAAGTTGGTGCTCGTTTTGCGTTGGATGCAATGCCAGGTAAGCAGCTTGCCATTGATGCCGATTTAGCAGCAGGGGCAATTACCCATGAAGATGCAACCAAGAAAAGAAGATTAGAACAAGAAGAAACCACATTTTTTGGCTCGCTTGATGGTGCGTCAAAATTTGTGAAAGGCGATGCCATTGCAGGGTTATTAATTACGGCAATTAATTTCTTTTTTGGAATTGCAATGGGGGCAATTTATTACGATATGCCCATGACTGAAGCCATGCGGACTTACTCACTATTGACGATTGGTGATGGTTTGGTAACGCAAATTCCTGCTGTTATTACATCAATTGGGTCTGCATTACTTATGGCCAAGGGCGGTGCACATGGTACGTCAGATAGCGCCATGTTTAAACAATTAATGGCCTATCCGCCTGCGGTTTATACTGTTGCGGCTGTGATGGCTTTTATGGCATTAATTCCAGGATTGCCATTTTTACCCTTTATGTTTGGGGCATTGGCAATTGCATTTGCAGGCTTTATTGCTACTGAAAATTTAAAGCAAAAACAAAAAGAAGAAGCCGATAAAGATACCAAAGATCAACGCCTTGAAGAAATTAAAGTCACTGAAAAAACGCTTGGTGATTGTCTTGAAGTTGATGATATTTGGATTGAATTTTCTCAAAACCTTATTTCAATGGCAACCGATAAACAAGAAGGGATCGCTGTTCGGATCGAGGCTTTGCGTAAGGCAATGGCATCGGATATTGGGTTTATTTTGCCTGAAGTACGCTTGACCGATAACATTAATTTACCCGATGGTGAGTATGTTATTAAAATTCAAGGTGTGCCAGCAGCGCGTGCAAATTTACGTCCAGGGTGGCAGCTTGTTATCAAGCAAGACGGCATTAAAATTCCTTGTAATCACGAAGATACAACCGAGCCTGTGTATCAAGCACCAGCGGCATGGGTGCGTGATATTGATAAAGAAAAAGTTGCCGCACTTGGATTGCCTGTGGCAGGGGTTAACGATATTATTGCGACTCATTTGACTGAAACAATCAAGTCAAATATGCGTGAACTTGTGACACGTACATCGGTGATTAATATGTTAAATGAGTTCACCAAAGTATCTGACCCAACACGTGCAGAACGCAATAAAAAGATGGTTGATGAGTTTATCCCCGAAATTGTCACGCGTGATTTATTGCATCAAGTAATAAAACTATTGCTTGAGGAACGTGTATCCGTGCGTAACATTCCAATGATCCTAGAAGCCATTGGCGATGCTAAGCACTTTACCGATGATCCTGAAAAAATTACTGAACGGGTAAGACGTAAATTAAGCTTACAAATTTCAACAGGCTTAATTGACCATGAAAATACGATTCCCTTGGTACAAATTGGGAATGAATGGGAAGAGATTTTTAGGCAATATGAAATTCGTGACAATAACGGTACAGTGCAAGATGTTGCCTTGCCTCCCTCGGAAATTAGTAATTTAGTGGCCGCTATGAATGCAAAGCTTCAAGATGCAGGCAGACAAGGGCGTTATGCAAGCATTACCTGTGCAGGTGAAAGAAGGCGGCTGATTCGTGCCATTATGGATGCCAAGCAAATGCGTCAATCGGTGATTGCTTATGAAGAGATTCATCCCCGTGTCACCCCTGCCTTATTAGCTGTGGTTTAGTAGAATAAAACATAGTTGCGTTTCAAGATTGCAACTTATTATAAATCATAGTAGCAATAAGCATCCATAAAGTGAGGGTGCAATGACAAATAGCAAAACAAAAATTATTAAAATTACTGGTGGTGGCTCTGGTATTGGCAAAGCAATTGCCCTTAATTACCTTCAGCAGGGTCACATTGTGTGTATCTCGGGACGCACGCTTGAAAAATTACAACAGGTACAAGACGAGGCAAAAACATTGTCTGGTACGATTCATATTTTCCAAGAAGATGTCACTGATTTAGGGTGCGTCAAAGCTGTATATCATACCATTTGTGAAACAATTGGATATCCTGATATGGTTTTTTTAAATGCAGGACATTCCATCCATGCCCCCATCGAAAACTTTAATGCGGCAACTTATCAACAGCTTTGTGATATTAATTATATGGGTGTGGTTAATGGGCTTGAGCCCGTCTTAAAAGATATGATACAGCGTAAAACAGGACATATTTTAGTCACAGGTTCAGTTGCTGGCTATCGCGGGCTTCCCAAGGCAACCCCTTATTGTGCCACCAAAGCAGCCGTTAATAACTTAGTGGAGGGGGTCACAACCGAGGCCAAGCCTTACGGCATTAAGGTTCAGCTTATTTGCCCTGGTTTTGTCAAAACACCAATGACTGATAAAAATAAATTCCCAATGCCGTTTTTAACCACATCTGAAAAAATTGCCGATTATATTGTAAAAAAAGCAGATACATCATGTCACGAAATTGTGTACCCACGGTTTTTTGGCTTTTTGATGCGTTTTTATCGATTATTACCAAATGGAATAATTCAGTTTTTGCAATCAAAAATGTTAAATGCTTAAGATTGTGCTGTTAAGAAAGGTTTACTTTTGGCACGCCTTAATGTGTGTACTCTTGTAAATTCAGTAGTTTAATTATTTAAATTAACACATATAAAATATATTTATTTTTTATATGTGTTTTATGTGGTAAATTGTAGCCGTGTAGTGTGGGTATAATGTATGACAAAAACTGTTTCAGATATAATTCTAGATAAAAATTCAGATATTAAAGAGCAAAGCTCATCTTTAAAAATTGGCATTAAAACAACGCTTGCAAAAAATAGACCTCAAAATATTCCCACGAAAATTCAAGAAACATTGCCGCAATATTGGAAAAAAATTGTAAAACCTTATTTTACCAAGCCATCAAATAATTATATTCCAGATATACTGTCACTGCTTCAGTCATTATTCTCTTTTGGTTCAGCGGCAACGATTGCAGGGATTTCTCAATATCCAATATTACCAGGGATCGATAATTATTTTACAAGTCACCAAGATTCTAAAGATCAAACTATAGATGAGTTGGTCCAACATTCTCAAAAAGCAGGCTTAAGTGCATTGGGATATATGGGCATAGATTATGTAGCATCTGGAATAGCAGAAAATGCATCCCTTAAATTTAAAAAATCATTTACAGAGCATTTAGATCAGCAAATATCTGAGGTTGCAATGGGTAATAATCACTTTTTAACCAATAAGACAGATCGTGATAAGCATTTTACCATTGATACTGCTAAAATTGCCGAAGTAACATCCGATGCCACGATTGGTTTAACAAGTAATATATTAACATTAGGGGGAGCAACTGCGGTACTTGCTACCACAATATCTCCAGCCATTGCAGCCATAAGTCTTGGTATGTCTTTGGGTGTAAATGGATTAACCAGTTATTTTGATAATAAATCAATTTGTTTAAAACAAGATGTGCGTAATAATTTTGTAGATATTAATAAAAAACGCCAAAGTATTAATAATCGTATTGATACAATTATTGCGACTGGCGCTATGAACCAAGAAAAAAATGCTTTAACAGCGCTAATTAAGAAGCAAGAAGTACTAGAAAACAAAGAACGTAAATCCTACTCATGGTCGCAAGGATTTAAACAATATTCCCAAGCAATAATGCCCTTATTGCCAGTATTAAGCATGATAATAAAGAATAAAATATCTGGTAAAAACAATGATATAAATAATAATCCTATTAAAAATATATTGAGTGAATTTATGCCAAATGGTCAATTTGATATAGAAGCAATAAAAAAGAGTATAAACGTACTAATGGCAAGTTATTTCGCAAACTTTATGTCTGTAAAGGCCGTTAATGATCTTGGTGATATTGTAAAAAATATGCCCTCTGGTTTGCGGCAAATAAAAGAGTTTACATATCTTATTAATGCATCCGATAAGATTGGTGATTTTTTAAAGAAACGCCCCCTTACGATGAATTATGATGAAAATGCAGATTCAATTATGATTAATAATATGATATTTGCACCACCCATAGCCGATCCAATTGCTAGAAAATCTGTGCGTGCAGTTGTTGATACAGTATTGAATTCTGAAAAAATATGTGCAAAAAATGTTTCATTAGTACTCCCAAAGGGTAGATTTTATTACCTTTCAGGCGAATCGGGTGCAGGAAAAAGCCAATTTTTACAAGCTATTGTTGGAGATAATTTATTTTCCTCGGGTAATATCACCTTACCATATAAAAAAGAAGATATTAAAACTGTAACGCAACAAATATTATTCCCCGATAATGTTACCTTGCTTGAGGCTATTGCTTATCCTAATAAGGTTCAAGATGGCATGGATAAGAAAGTAACAGATATGATGGGTAAAATTGGCCTTGAGGGACTTGCACCGCGTTTAAATGAAAAGAATGAGAATTGGTCACAGGCTTTAAGTGGTGGCCAAGCGAAGCGTATTGCCTTTATCACAGCTTTACTTGCTAAGCCTAAATTATTAATCTTGGATGAAACCATTTCAAATATTGATTATACAAACAAAGTAAAAATGTGGTCATTACTCCAAGAGCAAATGGATAAAGATGCAACCGTTATCTTTACAGATCATGAGACATTACCAAAAGAGATTAAATTATCCAATAAAACAGCCAATATACATATTGATAAAACAAATAAAACCATGATTTTTAATGCAATCAAAGAAATAGCTTCATAATTAAGATGCTTAGGTTATGCTAAAAATGCTCTACTTTGTGTACGTCTTAATATGGATATTCTTATAAAATCAGTAAGCTAAATATTTTAAATCTCTTCTTCGGTTTCATGGGCAATGCCAAGAATTTCTTCTTCATGATAACAAGTGGCTTCAATAATTTCACGCCATAGAAAATAGCCAAGTTGGGGAGGAAGTTTAAATTCTTTCTCGTGTCTCTTGGCGTTTTCAAGTACCTCATTAATGCGTTTTTCAATGCGTACTGGAATGTTATGGTCTTTTTTAATGCCTACGACAGCTTCAGCAGTACGGAAGCGTTTTCCAAGGAGTTCGGATATTTGACGGTCTATATCGTCAATCGTGTCACGATGTTTTTTGAGTACTTGCATAGCAGAAAATTGACTTTGATTCATAAGGGTTGCGTTATCATTATCATGCAGTATAGCAAAGCTTGAGATAACTTTAAAATGAAATTTACGCATATTATGATTTTCCTTTATGATTAAATGAATATGTCGCTAAATTGGAGGGATAAAGTTAATAAAATCTAAAAATCTGTGCCATAAATATGATTATTTTTATAATGAGCAACATGATAAAATGTCAAAAGTTCTGTTTCTTGTGGAATATCTTTTATTGCCATATAAACAGGAAGCGAAAGATAATATCCTTTTGATTTAAAGTGAAAATAATAACAACCAATATTACCAAGATCATGATGCATTGTTTGTTGGTCATAGCAGGAATTGACAAGCTTCATCATGTTACCGAGAATAAAAGCATCTGTCCAACCATTAAACCGTTTGACTTGTCGATGCTTGTAATAATAATCAAGCCAATTATATGATTCCTGGATCCGCCATGTACATAGCATTGGGGGCATTGGATCTGGATATTGTCGATGCTCGCCTGAATAATAATCAATAATTGTCCCAGCTTTAATATTTTTCTTGGCGAATACACCACGTTGACCATTTAAATTTGGGAATGTTTGATGCTTGGTGATTCTTTTGACTTGTACCATTTCATCAAGGCGGTTATTACGATTTTCGGTATGATTCAAAGCGTCAATTTGTTGCTTTAATTGTGATTGCGTTGCGACATAGCGGTAATTTTGATTCAAATAAGGCTGTGCATCGGTAATTTTAAAGCATTCAAGATGTTTAAGGCTTACCCTTTTGTCCTGCTTTATTAGAGGTGGAAAATTATTTAATAGTGGATGATAAGGACATAAATCTTTTTCTTGATAAGTAAGGCTTAGTTCATTTTCAAATTTTAAATGCGTAAATCTATGGGCAATTTTATTTATTATGGCTATGGGGGATTGATAATCAAGATCATAAACGGCATTATAAAAGCCCCATGATGTTGTATTATTTAAGCGTAATAAATAGCGATCATCAAGTTCATTATGCTGATTAAGCTGGTAAATTGCTAAAAAACGTAACATATCGGCTTCAGCAGGCGATTGTGCCAGTGAAATATAATCGTAAGCAGATTCTTTAAGATGTGTCAAAGTAGAATGCGTCATGCATCATTTTTAAATAATAGCATTAAATTTCCATTAAATTTTTTTATGCATGAATGTTATTGGAATGTTTGACCTTATATGAAATTATCTGTATAATTTGTGCAATTTATTATCATAAGAAGTAGCATGACACATTCTGAAACCACGGATCAAAATTCACAGCCCATTATTACTACAGAAAATATTTT
>JBLHTX010000045.1:0-13438 GCA_047627635.1 Alphaproteobacteria bacterium
AGAGGAGCCGCACCCCAAAATAATCGCTGTTAATTGCTTTTGTACCATCACGTTACTTTATGTCCTATTTAATTTTACGACTTAATTTTACGACTTAATTTTACGACTGGCTTTGGTGAAAAGTTTAAAAAAATTATCGGTTGTTTGCCGATCTGCATCATCATAAGTTATATTATGAAGCTGTGCAACTGTTTCAAGTGTATAGCGGGTAAAAGCAGGCTCGTTGCGTTTCCCCCGATGCGGCATTGGGGCAAGATAAGGCGAGTCGGTTTCGACCAACAGGCGATTTAACGGCACTTGCGACACTGTTTGGCGGAGTTCTTCGGACTTTTTAAAGGTAATAATCCCCGAAATAGATAAATATGCCCCCATCTCTAAACACGCCTCGGCAAGGTTTGATGTGCCAGAAAAACAATGAATCAGAATCCGAAAATCGCCCTCTGTCCTAAGGGCATCTTGTAAAATACGAATTGTATCATCTTCTGCGTCACGGGTATGGACAATCACGGGCAAATCGTAATGCCGTGCGACCTCGATATGCTGTCTGAAGATTTTTTCTTGGGTGTCAAAGCCCGTTTTATTATAATAATAATCAAGCCCTGTTTCACCCAAACCAATAATTTTGGGGTTTTTACCATAATCATATAATTGCTGTAAACTGTCGGCAGGGGCTTCTAACGCATGATGCGGATGAATACCTGCGGTGGCAAAAACATGGTCATGTGCATTGACAATGTTTAAAATATTGGGCATTTTATCTAATTCAACCCCAATACTAACCATATAATCAATGCCTGCATCGGCGGCACGCAGCATCATGGCATCACGATCTTCGTCAAATACGTCGTAATCTAGGTGGCAATGACTATCAACCGCCATGGGTGACCTCGCTTTTTATGAAATGATAATAATCTAGGGTCGCAGCAATCCGATCAACAATTTCGGCAATCGTAAAATTATATTCTTCTGCTTTGGTGAATAAAATTTGAATTTTCTCAAATAAAATACCCGATGCAAAGGCCGCTGTATGATGCCCTTGTTTTGTGGCAAATTTTGCATTATCGCTGATCGCCCGACTGCATAATAAATTTAACACCAATAAATATTCCGAATAAATAAGCGTGCCGTCAAATGCCTTGTCTTTAAGCTGTTGCACTGGCAAAGCCCGAAGGGCTGGTATTGATTTAAACAATGCTTTTTTAATTGAAGTCAATACGG
This sequence comes from Alphaproteobacteria bacterium, assembly GCA_047627635.1. GTDB lineage: Bacteria > Pseudomonadota > Alphaproteobacteria > JBCCNR01 > JBCCNR01 > JBCCNR01. Next base: position 1,219 of record JBLHTX010000045.1, read on the forward strand.
AAAACCAAAAGGGATCGGCATAAATCATGGCAAGCCGCACCGATCCATCCGATAATTCAAGAATTTTATCAAGATTACTTGGGTTATTAAAGTTCGGAATTGTTTTTAAAATATTGGTTAATTCACCAGGGCTTGGCGGAGTCATGGTTAAGGTCATGCAGCGTGATTTAATTGTTGGTAAAATCATGCCTTCTTTGTGGACAAGAATAAAGAAATAGCAATTTTCAGGCGGCTCTTCAAGGGTTTTTAAAATCGCATTGGGTACGGAATTTTGTCCATGAATACAATCATCAAGGCAATCAATAATGATATAGCGTTTGCCTTGGCTGTGGGATTTTAATTGAAAAAACGGGCGTAATTCACGAATCTCATCCATGCGAATTGACTGATAATGCTTGCCTGTTTTATAATTATACTGACGGCGTAAAATTTTTAAATTACCATTTGAAAGCATTTCAAGGCGACGATAAGCCGCATCTTTTTCAGTACTATAAATTGAATCGGGGGTGATCTCATTCCCCTCACGCTCTAAGGCACGAATAAGATGATAGACAAAAGTTGCCTTGCCAATGCCTTGCTTGCCGACAAGTAAAAATCCATGTGGGGCTTTGTGCTGATTGAATAAATCGCACATTGTTTCAGCTGTCTTGCGGTGTCCATGCAATCCCAATTGCAACCGTGGATGCGTGCCATAAATAAACTGATCGCTTTGAGGAATAACATCGGGGATCAGGCTTTTTTTTGCTTTTGATTTTGCCATAACGCCCTAAAGTGGTTCAAAAATAATACTAATTTTATCGGATTGCACTTCGTTAAAAAAGCACGTTCGCCGATTTGTGTGACACGCTGCCCCTGTTTGTTTTACCAACATCACAACGCAGTCTTTGTCACAATCAAACCGATAAGCAATAAGCTGTTGCATATTACCCGAACTTTCGCCCTTACGCCATAATTGTTGTCTGGAGCGTGAGAAATAAATGCCCGCTTGCTCGGTCAGGCTTGCCCGTACGGCTTCTTTGTTTTGCCAAGCCATCATTAAAATTTCAAGGCTGTCGGCATCCTGCGCGATTGCAGGCACAAGCCCATCGGCGTTAAATTTAAGCTGTTCAAGGACGGCATTAATTGTGTCAGGACTAATTTGGGGCATATCTCTAAGGTTCTAAAAATTTATCTCCTTTATATCACAAGATATTTTATAACAAAAGCCCTTGATTGGAAAAGATTTGAAAAACTTATCAGCAATGTAAAATAAAACATTATAGTAAATATCAATAAAATATGCTATAAATATGACATGATGAAAAAACCATTTTCTCGCCGCAGCTTGTTACGACAATCACTTGCAACAGGTGCTGGCCTATTTGCGACGCATCAAACACTTAATCAAAGTGCATTTGGGCAAGCCATTTACAATCCCGACCTGACGCAATTAACGCAGTTTCACCGTGGCGATTTGCCCATTTTAATTGTTGCACCCCATGGTGGCACCGAATTAGTGTATGGTATTGCATCACGCAGAAATATTAACCGTCCTGTATCTAATTTTTCTTATTATAGTGCTGTCTGGACTCGTGAAATATGTACACAAATTTCACGTACTATTGAACGCCTTTCTGGGGGTAAAAAACCATCAATGGTTTTAAATTTGGCACATCGTCGCTATGTCGATGTAAACCGTGAAGAATCAGATGCTTATGAAGTTATTTTGAATGCACCGCGTATTTACTGGGAATATCACGACTTTGTGAATGAATATGTAAACCGCATGAATGTGCTTTATGAAAACCCAATTATGATTGAAATTTCAGGTCAAAGAGAGCTTCCAAATCTTATTGTTAGACGCACATTAAATGGAAAATCGGTTGATCGGCTTGTCAGTAATGTAGGGGAAAAAGAATATAAAAGAAAATTACAATTTTATAATAATACTTATGAAAAACTCAAAAATACCAAGCAAGCTCCTTGGCTTAGGGCAACAATCAAAGAATATGAAGAGAAAAAAGCCGATAAAATTTTTGAATATGGCAACGTCAGTTATGCTGGCGAAAATAGCGTGATTGGTGAAATTAAAAAACGGGGCTATCCAATTAATCCCGATCTTTATGAAACAGCAACCGAACAAGCATTATCGGTTGCTGGTAATTATACGTTACAGCGTTATGGCCTTCGAGATGTCAGTAATATTAATGTGATACAGCTTGTAATCGGTAGTGATTTTCGCCGCACCTCGAATTATAAACAAACAGGGCATGATCTCGGAAACGCCATTTGGGCATTTGCCGAAAAATATATTTTAGAAAATTAAAACGCCCAATCATCCCGAATTTTATGGCAACTGTAACCATAAGGGTTTTTTGCTAAATAATTTTGATGATATTCTTCGGCTTCGTAAAAATTATCAAGCTTCTCAAGCTTTGTAACAATGGGTTTATCAAAAACGCCCGATTGATTACCCTGAGAAATAACATTATGAGCAATGTTTTTTTGCTCGGCATTAGCATAAAAAATAGCAGAACGATATTGCGTACCAATGTCATTTTTTTGTCGATTTAAAGTTGTTGGATCATGGATTTTGAAAAAGAACTTTAAGACGGCTTCATAAGAAATTTTTTCAGGATCAAAGGTAATTTCAACAGCTTCTGCATGACCTGTAATACCTGTTGTAATGTCTTTGTAGGTTGGATTTAATAAATCGCCACCCGTATAGCCATTAACCACATCAGTAACGCCCTCAAGCTGAGAAAACAGCTTCTCGACACCCCAAAAGCAACCACCCGCCAGCACTGCCTTATGGTGTTCTGGTTGCGGAGTTTGCTTTAATGCATCATTTGCCATAATTTGCCCCACACTTAAAAAATACGCGCATACAAAAATTAATGCTATTTTTAAAAATCTATACAATATCATACGATCTCACTTTACATATAGTTTTGTTTATATGATAATAAAGGCTTTTTAAAGGCAAATCTCACAATATGCAGGAAAAAAATATTGACTTTTTATAAATAAAGTATACATATGATGCATATTATATCAATAAATCATTTTTAAATGACTTAATTATTCATCAGAGGGTTTGTAATGCAAACTGATTTTTTAAAGCCTGTTCCTAATAAAATTACAGCCTGTAATGACAATGCAACGCCTTCAAAATTCTATATTAACTTTCTTAAGCCCCTTATTGATAAAAGTGCGGCTTTATTGTTGCTTATTATGCTTGCACCTTTGTTGTTAATTATTGCGTTATGGATTAAAATTGAAAGCAAAGGCCCGATATTTTTTCGTCAAAGTCGGATTGGCTTTCAGGGGAAAATATTTCATATTTTCAAATTTCGCTCCATGAGTGTTGCTGAATACGGAAATAATGTGGTTCAAGCCCAAGAAAACGATATGCGTATTACAAAAATTGGCAATTTTATTCGTAAAACCAGTATTGATGAATTACCGCAATTATTAAATGTATTACTGGGCGATATGTCCCTTGTGGGGCCAAGACCGCACGCCATTAATCATGACATTGAATTTACCGAGCGTGTTGACGGTTATCAAAAACGCCATAATATGCTGCCAGGTATTACAGGGCTGGCACAAGTGAATGGCTTTCGTGGCCCAACCGATAAAGATGAACAACTTTTTGGTCGTGTGAAGCACGATATTATTTATACAAAAACAGCAAGCCTTGTGAATGATATTAAAATATTATTTAAAACTATTGCCGTTGTCTTTAACGATAAAAACGCCTTTTAATAATGCCCGCTTTAAAACAAGCAGATGATAAGACGCAGCATTATATTGATATTATTCAACTGATCCGCAGTAGTAATATTGGGTGTATTAATTTTTCAAAAGCGCTGAAACAATTTGGTTCTGTGTCGCGTGCCTTACAAGCCTTGGCCGATAATCCAAAAATTATGGGGCGTTCTGTCATATTATGCAGTCGTGATGATGCACACAAAGAATATGAAATAGGCATACAGTCGGGTGCTCGTTTTATCAGCTTTAATATGGCTGAATTTCCACCGCTTTTATCACAAATCTATGAATGCCCCCCTTTTTTATGGGCCAAAGGCAATGTCGCCCTGTTGCAAACTGATTTATGTGCCATTGTTGGCGCAAGAAATGCATCGGTTGGCGGTAGAAAAATAGCCTATTCATTGGCAAAAAATCTTGGGATCAATCACTTTACAACAATTTCAGGCCTCGCATCGGGGATTGATACTGCGGCCCATCAGGGGTCGTTAAATACGGGTACAATTGGTGTTTTGGCATCGGGTGTTAATGTTATCTATCCATCTGAGAACAAAACGCTTGCTGATGATATTTTAGGCAGTAACGGTCTTATTATATCCGAAGCGCCACCCAATGCACCACCACAAGCAAAAATGTTCGTAAAACGTAATCGTATTATTTCAGGGCTTGCCTTGGGAACAGTCATTATTGAAGCTGCTGAAAAATCAGGGTCATTAACAACCGCCGATTTTGCCCTTGAGCAAAACAAGGAAATTTTTGCTGTCCCTGGCAGTCCGCTTGATGTTCGGGCAGCAGGTACAAATCAACTTTTGCGGAATGGGGCAAATTGGGCAGAAAATTCTGATGATGTTATTTCTATTTTACAAAAACTAATTCAACATAATAATATTCACAGCACAACACAGTCTTTGAAAAATAATAAACAGATTTATTTACACAAAATGCCCAGCCCTAATATAAGTGTGAAGCCAATTTTAATACCCTCTCCTTCTGTTGCGCCCTCTTCTTCTGTAACCCAACCCGTAAAATCTGATACCACAACATCATCACATAATAATTTAAATAACGAGATATTGTCTTTGCTCTCTACCACCCCCATTGGTTGTGATGATTTAATTAGATTAACAGGATTATCGTCCCATAAATTATTACCAATTTTGTCAATGATGGAGCTAGAAGGCGATATTATACGCCATCACGGAAATATGATTGCAAAAGTGATAAAGAAGATTAAGTAAAAACAATCCATAATATAGTTAACGTTTGTAAACCATAATTATTGAATGTTATTTAACTATTTTAATGTATAAAATAATATATCAAGAAATTTTTATTTTATACTTATATAGGGAAACGATGATATGCAACCAATCTTTTCATCTTCTGGCGAGATTAATAGCCAATCAAATGCTGTTAAACAGATTGCAGCGGCACCTCAGCTTGAGGAAAGCAGCATAAAAAATGATAATAAATCGACCGAAACTGTTCATGATACGAAAAAAACGCAACAGCGTGCGATGGATGACAAAAAAACAGATAAGCAGCTTAAGAAGAATATCGCTCAGGAAAAACTAGAGGTACCTGCCAAAAAAAGCGAAGCTTCTTCTAAGACTGCCTCGATTGAGGCTAAAAAAAATTACGATTCCAAAGGCATGACGGCCTCGGAGATTGCAATGCAAAAGCTGGATGTGCTTGAAAGCGTTAAATCTGTTAAGCCCGATGGCACAGAAACCTATTACTTTCCTGTCCCCGTTGAAGTATTGACGACATTACCAGCCCCTGGAAATTTAGGTATTTCAGCCAAAATGATGGAAGATATGATAAATGCCTCGCAGGAGGAAGCCCAAGAAGCCCCCGCTGAAAAAATTGAGGTACAGGGGAAGGCTCAGGGAACCGCTGTTAGTGAGGATTCTAATAAAATTTACCTAGAAGAGGTACTCGAAACAAATATTGCAGATCAAGCAGCACAAGAAAGTAAGGGTAGCTTGAACGAGCAATCGGGAGCACCGCCAATGAATTATGGTCTCTAAAATATAGTCTGTAAAATATAGCCTATAAAATGATTTATTATTGCGGCTGCTTAATGCGTTCAAATTTTTTAGAATTACGGGAAATCATAGATGACGTATAAAATTTTCTTATGGATTTAAAACAATAAAATGGGAGTTTTTTTACGGCACGCCACCCTAAGCAAATCAGAGGATTAAGATCGTCAAAATCGAGCAAAGGCCATAATAATTTTGTTTTAAAAATTGGCGGTGCTGTCCCAATATATGTATCCGTTGCATCGAGTAAAGCCTTATATTTATGAGAACCTGTTATATAAAGACGTGATGATTTAAGGGGTTTACCAAGATTTTGGGCATTGTTAAATCCATAAAGCTGAAGACGTGACTCGATCATTTTAACTGAATCTTTCTGGAAAAGAGCAACATCTGGTATCGTACCACCTGCATGTAAATCGACATAGGTAATATCGTCAGGCATACTGCCTTGATAATAATCAATCGATAATATGGCATTATCTATCTTTAAGTTTTCGGCCACTTGTCGGGCAACATGATCTACTTTTGGGTTTAATAATGGCTTAGCAGGCATCATTGATATGGCATGATCTTCTGATTTTGTATCGCATGGTAATAAGTAAGACTGGCTATGCCATATATGTTTTACAAGACCATTCATAAATAAATAATGATTTTTTTGTAAAGGCAGATGATGGAATTTTTTATTAAAAATAGAAACTTTATTATTTTTCGCAAGTATTTTGCTTGCTTTACGCTTAAAATCAATAAAATTACGCGCATAAAGAATTTTTCTTTGATTATCCGAAATATCAGTATCAAAAAAAATCACAGGATATATCATGTTTAATGTAACATTTTCAAGCTCATTGATATGCGTAATTGTTTGATAATCCATTAAAGGCTGCTCAATATGGTCGAATAAGCTGCGTATGAGTTTTTTGTTATGCATAATGCGTAAAATTTCAAGCGATTGATCCATAATAATAATATCGCCAAGCATGTCTTTTTCTTTTAATTCACTTAACAATAAACTGTCTTTGGTGTTTGCAGTAATAATATGTGATATTTTACGATGCTTAATGAGATTTGATAAATATTCATCACTTGGTGGATTAGTTGGCATAACAAGGACTTCGTCTGCACAAATGCTATAACGCCCAATAGAGGCACTGTGCTTGGCAAGTACGAGTGTTTGTAAGCCTGCTTTTTTAAGGGCACGGATTAAAACAATATGCGCTGGTGTTTCTGCACCATAAATAATAATTTTTGACATTATAACTCATTGTTAGCTATTATTAATGATTGTCTAATAATAACCAAGCAAATAATATGCCACTGATATTGTAAATTCATTGTTTATTAATATAATATTTTTAATATGCCTTAATGAAAGATATAATTGCCCATAAAATTTCCAATATCAAAGATAAAATTATTGTTTATTCCAAGCATAAGCAATTTATGAATTTTATTTTATATGGTAATTTTATATTTATTACTATTTTTGCAATCATGATTGTGCTGCTGGTCCAAAATAAAACATCAGACTATTTTAATGTTCGAGAAACATTATCCAACCTTAAAACAATCTCTGATAATTATAATCAAAAACTGATTGAAGCACAGATTACTTTTAAGCCTGATATTGAGGGCATTCATAATTTATCTGCTAAAATTGAAAGCGAGCGAAAAAAAATTATCAATCTTAGTGATAATATTAACAATGAAACTTATACACATGACATTAAAAATTACATTAATATTCTTAATAAACGTCTGATGATTAAAAGTGAACTTATCAATCAATATAGTGTGCTTTCAGATAGCCATAAAGATTACTTGATTGCAGGAAAAAATGCCGAAATAGCAGTCGGCAATAATATACCCCTTCAGCTTACCCTTAAGCATATTATGCTTGATTTAGAAAACGTACGCTTAATCTCTAGGGATAATAACCGTAATTTTATTATTGATAAAATACAGACACTTAAGAATAAACTTATTAATCACTCTCCGCTTATTCAAGAAAAAGTGGGGCTTTTCGTGGATGTCACCGAGAATATTGTAAAACTGCTCAGATATCTTGATACAATGCGTTACTCAATGCAGAGCGATAATCATAACCAACAATTAGAATATTTAGATCGTAAGACGAGTGAATATATTGACTATGAACATTTAAAGTTTTCAGGTAAATTATTTTTATTTCTAGCCCTTAGTATTGTATTATTATTAGCCCAATTTACGATTTTAACATTATTTTTTATCAATAAAAAGCGTACTGAAAAAATACAAGCAGAAGCTCATGATACGATTCTTAAAAGTAAAGAAGTAACCGAACGTGCAAAAATGTATGCCATGGATGCCCAAAGAAATCAGTATAAATTATTGCATGATTTTTGCGGTGATTTTAACGCAATTATCACCAATATATCTTCTTTAAGCAATGAGCTGAAATATCAAACATCGCAAGTCGATCAATATGATATTCATGCAATTGAAACACAAAAAATATCAATCATCACTTTAAATCAATCTATTATTGCCCTTGATAGATGGCTCAATAATTATCTTGATGTTTATACTGCCAAAGACAAGTGGGCAGAGATTCAAAATGAAGTGATTGATTTTACCGAATTATTTGACAAACATTTTGCAGAGGCCCGTTTTTTCTTACACGACCAGCAACATTTAATGAGCATTTTTCATAGTAAAATATCAGACAATGTCATGATAGACAAACAATATGTTTTAAAAGTCTTTTTAAACATGATGTATATTTCTCTTAAATGGTCACAGGATAATTGGATTAAATCATCAATCACAGTAACGCCCAGCACGGATACAGAAGCAAGCCTTGAGATTTCTATTATTAATGGTGGGTCTGAAGATATTTTTCAAAAAGGAGAAGCATTACTCCATAAGGAAAAACTATCACTAGAGGGAACCACAGATAATGATACCAATAATGCTAATTCTGATGATCGATTTATTATGGCATCATTTTACTATATGCAACAAATATGTGATATTTTACAAGCAAAAGTTGAATATAAACGCACTATACTTGAAGAAAACAGCTTATCAATTCATATCCCCGTCCAATTAAACACCCAAGAAATGCAAGATATTGGCGTGCCAATCTTAAAGAATAAAAACATTCTTATTATTAGCGCATTCTCACCTATATTACGCAGCCTTGAAAAGCAGTTACAGTCATTTGGTCTTAATGTGACCACTTTAAGTGATCGCTATTCAGCCATCGGACACATTATTGGTATGCAGGATGCGGAGGCAACACAATATGATTTATTTATCATAGATCATAACCCCCCTGATATTGATGCCGAGGCATTGACTAAAATTATTCGTGAAAATTCTCATAAAAATCTTGCTCACATTATTGTCATTGCCACAGAGCAATATGCTGCAAAAATTGACCAATATAAATCATTTTATGATGCCCATTTTATTAAGCCTATTATGCCACAGCTTTTGAAATCAAAGCTTGAGGAATTTGTTAACATTCAACTTTATGGTATTCAGGATACTGAAGAAGATATTAATAATGATGATAAAAAAGAAAAAAGAAATACACGTCGCTTTTTAACTGTGATGGATGATGATCTGAGCAGTATGTTATTACAATTAATTTTAACGAAAACTGATATTGAAGTTGATATCGCATCTTCATCAGCACAGCTTTTTGAATGTCTTGAAGATAATGTTTATGATTTTGTGCTTGCGTCAAATCAATGTAGCTGGATACTTCCCGATAATTTAGCAAAAGATTTAAGGCGACATCATACTGATAATAAAGATAGTGTCTTAATTCTATTCTACGATACTTTGAAAGATGTAGCACGTAAGAAATTAAAACATTCAGGATATGATGATTTTATTCCACTCCCTTTGTCACGTTCTGTTTTTTTAAGTATGATGGAAAAATGGCAAGACCCAATGGCACAACGCTTAGAACAAGATGCTGAAAATATCGATGAAGAAACACCTGAAATAGAAACGCCTGAAATAGAAACGCCTGAAATAGAAAAGCCTGAAATAGAAACACCTGAAATAGAAACACCTGAAATAGAAACACCTGAAATAGAAACACCTGAAATAGAAACACCTGAGCCTAAGAAAAAGCTGCCACCGCCGTTTTAAATTGGAATAGGATCGTTTTTATGTTTACGAAACTGCCAGTATTGAGCAAAAGATACTCTATCTTCTTCTCTTTTATAGGCAGGCTCTGACCCCTCTTTAGATTTTGATGCTGTTCCTATACTCAGCTCATCGGCCTCTTTATGAGCGGCTTTTTTTAAATGCTTTAAACCTGATATATCGCTTAAAAGCTTTAAAGTCTCACGAAATGTTTCAAGGTTATCGATCTTTTTAAACGTGTCTTTACATTGTTCAAAAATTTGCTCGATCTCAGGGAAATATTTTCTTTTAAATATCGTTGATGAAGCATATAATTTTATGTTTATATGACGTTTGTTACAATCCTCTGTATCTGATAAATCTTTTAACTTACGCTTTGCTGTTTCAGAAGCACCGGAGAGAACAATATGAAATGTTTTATTATAGATTTTACTTTTTTTGACCTTAATATGCTGATCTATAAAATCATATAATTGTTCACCTGAAAATGAATCATCATCTAAAATAAGTAAATTATCTGGTATATTATCAGCATCTATTGCAGCAAGGTTACGTGGTAATATAGATTTTGGTAGAAAATCTATATTTCTCTTTAAGGCCTCTCCTAACATCCATTTCTCGCTTTTTACTGAACCATTATCCTCCATTGTTAATACGCTATAATTTTTTACCCCAGAATCCTTTAACGCTCCTAAGCACTTTTTCAAAGCATTTTGAAACAATAATAACTGGAACTCAGAAGAAGGAATTTGAAAAAACTTTCTAATTTCTGGATGTATATTAGATAGTTCTTCATCACGGTTTTTTTGAGGGATTTTGTTAATTAAAACAGCAGAATCATCTTTGGCAAGAAAAGTCTTAACAGCTTCATTCCTGTGAGCAACAAATCGTATGAAACGTGTAATATTGATTGCCGCATCATCTTCGGTAGGAGGAGTCTTATCTGTTTTATTATCTAATTTTTGCCCCAATTGAGTTTCTACTTGATTTGTTTTTGAATTTCGACCGTTGTAAAAAGCAGCTAATTTATCGTCTTCAGATGCAATCTGTGGCTGGGTAGCAGGCTTATTTTCTTTGGTCTTATCATCGGAAGACGCATTTGATGGAAATGTACTAATTAAAGAGCATATGATAATATGATGATTAGAAGACAAATTTGGTATAAATTTATTGGCTAAAATACGCATAGATTTTTGTTGTATATCAAAAGGTATATGATCTTGTAAGAAGGCGCTAATGGTTCTTGCCGTTTCTGCACCAATGCCTTTATTATCATTATTTATACTTGGAAAATTTTCTTCAATTAAAATCTTCTCTGCTACTGCCTCTATGATATTTTTAGGCATATTTTCTGCTAAAAAAGCTTGGAGGTCATATAATCCAAATATAGTATCTGTATCTATGCTTGGAATATATTTATTGACTAAATGATCCATTACGGCTTGTTTTATAGCACGAGGGATATTCTCTACTAGACAATATTTGAGTTCATGAAATCCTAATCTAGTATCTATGCTTGAGATTATATCATTCATACGTTTTTCTGTAAGTCTGTGCATACTCTCACCTGGCTTAGTGAGTTCTAATGTTTTTATCAGCTTTAGCATGGAAGAATTTAAATTATTCTTATTTTCCTCTAAAGTACCCCATGTCTTGTTGAATAAAATTTGGCATTCTTTATCGGCATCAGTTAAGGGTTTTGGAGAAGTCTCTTGGGCTATTTTTACATCCTCTGGTTTGTCAGAGGGTTTTTTATATGAGCGATATAATTGAACCGCACCATAAGTTAATGCACCAACGGCAATTGTTGCTGCCAATCCAATAAATAAATTTGGAAGCTGATTATTTTTCCCTGATCTTTGGGTGATAGCAATATTTCTAGTTTGAGGAGAACTGTTTTTTACTAAATTTACCAAAGTCTTTGTAATTTTATTAGGCATTTTAGTCCTTAAGCTTATATTGTTAATATTATAACATACTTTATTTATATATTTAACAATATTTTAAAATTAAGTGTGCAAAATAAAACCCAACCAAATCAAGCACTTTGTCATTGCCAAGGACATACTCGGCTTGAAGCGGCTGAAAGATTTAGCTGGGGCGACGCTGTGATGATCGATGTAAACAGCGTATAAAATCGGAGTGGGTGCATTCTCCACTACAAAGATTTAGGAATATTATGACACCAAGAATGCGACAGGATTACCCAATATCTTGGGTAATTTTTATCGTCATAAAATGTGCATTATGCGTGTTTATCCATAATTATTCAAAGTTATCGG
>JBLHTX010000046.1:0-13336 GCA_047627635.1 Alphaproteobacteria bacterium
ACCTATTGGCAACCCCCTATCTTGAGCAATTATCGGACATACAGGGCACACAAATGCGGGTTGCAGCATTATCTTTATGCGAATTTTTGAGCGATTTACATAATGTAACAATTGTAGATAATTTGCTGAAATATGTTACCCCAATTCCTGCGGAAAAAACAAATAATAATAGCCCCATATCGGGAAAAATAATTGTCTTTACGGGATCATTATCCTTATTTACCAGACAAGAAGCCAAGGCAACAGCCGAAAAACTTGGGGCAAAAGTGACAAGTAGTATTACAAAAAAAACAGATTATTTGGTGGCAGGATCTGACGCAGGAAGCAAAGCACAAAAAGCAGAAACATTGAATATTACAATTTTAAATGAACAAGAATGGCTTAATTTAATCGAAAAAATATAACTATAAACCGTATTCAAGATATTGCACATATAGAAATAATCTTAAAGGGTGTGATAATCCTTGACCTTGCGATAAAAAATCTCCATAACATACGGAAATTATTGATATTACTAGCATAAGGATTAAATATCGTGTCTCGTAAAGATTATATTTTCACTAGTGAATCCGTGTCAGAAGGTCATCCTGATAAAATATGTGACCGTATCTCCGATGAAATTGTTGATTTATATCTTGGCTCAATGAGTGAAGCACGTGTTGCCTGTGAAACGTTGGCAACCACAGATCGTGTACTTATTGCTGGTGAAGTGCGTGGATCAGCAGACATTACAAAAGAGATGATTGTTGAAAAAGCCCGTAATGCAATTCGTGATATTGGGTACGATCAAAAAGGCTTTAGCTGGAAAACCGCAGATATTCAATGTGTTTTACATTCCCAAAGTGCCGATATTGCCGCTGGTGTCGATAGTAGCGATACAAAAGATGAAGGTGCTGGCGATCAAGGCATTATGTTTGGATATGCCTGTAATGAAACCGACGAATTAATGCCTGCACCGCTTGCTTATTCTCATAAAATTTTAAAGTGTCTTTCCGAAGAGCGTCACAGCCAAAGAATGCCCTTCCTAGAGCCTGATGCGAAAACACAAGTTACTTTGCGGTATGTTGACGACAAGCCTGTTGAGATCACTAAAATTGTGCTTTCAACACAACATAAGGCCGGCTTCTCTTCGAAAGATTTACACGATCCAGTGCGTAAATTTATTACTGATATTTTACCAAAAGGGCTTGTTACAAATAATACAGATTTTTTAATTAATCCAACTGGTAATTTTGTAATTGGTGGCCCTGATGGGGATTGTGGATTGACTGGGCGTAAAATTGTTGTCGATACTTATGGCGGTGCTGCTCCACATGGCGGTGGTGCATTTTCTGGAAAAGATCCTACAAAGGTTGACCGTTCAGCGGCTTATGCAATGCGTTATATTGCAAAAAATATTGTTGCAGCTGGCTTGGCTGAAAAATGTACAGTACAAATTTCTTATGCAATTGGTGTTGCCGATCCACTATCATTTTATGTAAATACACATGATACAGGGATTGTTTCTGATGCTGACTTAGAGAAAATCCTCCCTGAAATGCTTTCCTTAACACCACGCGGCATTCGTACGACATTACAGTTAAATCGTCCTGTTTATGCACGCACAGCTGCTTATGGTCACTTTGGTAGAGAGCATGACGCTGACGGTGGATTTTCGTGGGAAAAAGTTGACCTTGTGAATGATCTTCGAATGCATTTTAATTTGGGTGCTTTGTAAAAAATAGCATAATATTTTTTGTTTAGTCTTAGTATATGTCACAAGAATTTTATATCTCCGATAGCCTTAACCCAAAAAAGCGATTTTTTGGACGACGTAAAGCAAAGGCATTATCCCCTTTGCAACAAAATTTATATGACAAAGCCCAAGATGATTTCTTCTTTACGATTGATGATGCCAAAGATATTCAAGCCTTGTTTGCAGATAAAACACAAAAAAATATTCTCGAAATTGGTTTTGGTGGCGGCGAACATTTATTGCATCAAGCACAAAAAAATCCGCATATTAATTATCTGGGCATTGATGCCTATGTGAATAGCGTATCTAAGGCGGTGCGTGAAACTTATTATAATGATTTAAAAAATGTCCGCATTAGCGATCAAGATGCCTTTGCATTCATAAGTGCCCTCCCCGCAAATAGCCTTGATGGGTTATATTTATTATATCCTGATCCATGGCCCAAAAGACGACATCGTAATCGTCGTTTTGTTCAACGGGATACGGCTTTGTTAATTGAAACAATTTTAAAGCCAAATGGATTTTTTCGGTTCGCCTCTGATATTCCAGAATATGCCGAATGGGTGATTGCAAACCTAACGAATGCAACAAGTGCTTTTTTAAATGTTGCACATAAACCCAATATACCGCTTGAGAATTGGACTGCGACACGATACGAGAAAAAAGCCCTCCGAGAAGGGCGTACCCCCGCATATTACGAATTCTTTTTTAAATAAAATATATTTTACAACTCATCTCTATTCCTAATAGCGGTTTGGTTGAAAAACTTTTTATGCGCTGATAATAAATCTTTATAATCTTCTTGAGTTGGCCAACCATGACATGCTTGAAAAACGCTTGTACTGTTTATATCGGTTCTTATTCCCTGAGCATTTGGTATATCTAAAACTTCAAGATCTTTTGTTGAGGTAATATCCAAAGAATTTAAATTCCCTTTTTGATAAAATAAATCATACAATTCTGAGGGGGCTCCTCGCTTTTGATAGCATTCCATAAGTATTAAATCAGTAGTAGCATTTAAATGAAAATTTGACGGACCTGATTGTGATGCTTTTGCCGACTTATTCTTTGTAATGCACATTAATGATTTATTATCTCCCACAAGGACAGTACTTTCACAATTACGTGCCCCAGATCTTGCTTGTGTATTACTTATGCCAGAAGTTACCATTGTTGCTAATATTAATTTTAATTTCATAAAATATCCATTTTTTTAATTGTATAGTGTATTAATAATAACATATTATTTAAATAAATTAAATAAATTAAACAATTATACTAATAAATTATTTAATAAAAATAATCTATATAAATCTTGCCATTACCTGTTAATAACGCTATAAATGCTCTTGAGAAACAGGCGGGCGATTTGTACGTTAATCGGGTCAGATCTGGAAAGAAGCAGCTCTCGCGTTGCAAGTTGGGTCGTTTTGTTTCTCACTTAGTTTTTTGTGGTTTACTTTAAACCATCTTAATGTGTCATATATAATTTTTTAATTTTGTACTATTTGTGTTATTTCCCGAAAATACAATTCAGCCCGAGGCAACAAACAGTTCTTATCTTGTTTTTGCACGCAAATATCGTCCTCAAAATTTCCAAGAACTTATCGGACAATCCCATCTTGTCGAAATTTTAACAAATGCTTTTGCAAATAATCGTATTGCACACGCTTATATTTTAACGGGTGTTCGGGGTGTTGGTAAAACGACAACAGCACGCATTATTGCAAAAGGGCTTAATTGTCTTGCGAACGAAAAACCCACTGTTAATCCTTGTGGTACTTGTGCAAATTGTACGTCTATTACCTCGGGTAAAAACATAGATGTCTTTGAGATGGATGCGGCATCACGGACAGGCATTGATGATATTCGTGAAATTATCGATTCTATTCCCTATAAACCGCTTAATGGTCGCTATAAGGTTTATATTATTGATGAAGTCCACATGCTCTCTAAGCAGGCATTTAATGGGCTTCTTAAGACACTTGAAGAGCCGCCTGCACATGTAAAATTTATTTTTGCAACCACTGAAATTCATAAAATTTTACCAACTATTCTTTCACGCTGTCAAACAATTGACCTAAAACGTGTGGATATTAAAACATTAACTGATTTTTTTGGCTATATATTAACCCAAGAAAATATTACCTTTGATGTTCCTGCAATTGCCAAAATTGCCCGCAATAGTGATGGATCAGTTCGTGATGGTCTATCACTGCTAGATCAAGCGGTGGCCGCAAGTCCAAACCATATTAATACCGAAATTGTAGCCGAAATGCTTGGTGCTGTTGAGGGTGATGAAGTACTCGATATTATCATGCACTGCCTTAATTATCAGCCCAATGAGGCCCTTGAGCTGTTTCATAAGCTTTATAATCAAGGATTTGATTGCCATTTATTTATCAAAGAAGTTTTAAAAACAACTGAATGGTTAGTGCGTATTAAATATACTAAGGAAGCGATTAACGATCCTTCTCTTGATGCTGGTTACGTTCAAAAAGGCACTGATATTGTGCAGAAAACACAAATTCATCTTTTATCCAGAATGTGGGATATTACCCTGAAGGCAACGCAAGATATTAAAATTGCGCCCGATCCAAAAGCCGTATGCGAAATGGCGCTTATTCGCATGAATTATGGCTTGGCACTGCCTGATCCTGCAATGATGTTTCAAAAAGTAATGACTGATACGCCTTTAAATATAGCGGAAAATACAGTAAAAAATACAGTAAAAAATACAGTAAAAAATACAGTAAAAAATACAGTAGAACCGCAACAGGATACAGAAAAAAAAAACTTAGTTGAACCACAAATAACTGAACAATCGTCAACTGATATTATTCCAATCACAACAATTGATGCACTCCTGAAGCTTTTATCGCAGAATCGATTGCTTGATGTTATTAGCCTGTTGCAAATTAAAGCCATTATCCATGAATTCAAACAAGGTTATATGCTTTTATCGGCCGCTGATACCTATCAGATTACGCATAAAGATATTAATATATTACATAAAAATTTAAAGGCCTTGACCAATCAAGCTTGGGATATTGAAATAAAAACGCCTGACACACAAGAAATACCAAAGCAATCTTTGTTTGAAATTAAAAAAGCACATCATGCCTCTTTGATTGAAAATGCACAAAAAGATAAAAATGTTCAAATTATCTTAGAGCAGTTTCCTCAAGCAAAAGTAACGCAGGTTATTGATGCTGTCCCTTTACCTGACGCATAAAATTTGATACAAATAGAAAATATAAAATAAAAGGAGATATTATGTTTAAAGGTCTTGGAAATATGGCTGACATGTTCAAACAAGCACAAGAATTACAAAAGAACATGACAAGTGTTCAAGAAAAACTAGATACAATCATTGTTACAGGTGCATCGGGTGCTGGATTGGTAACTGTTGAAATGACGGCAAAAGGCACAATCAAAACCTTAAAAATTGACCCGTCACTTGCCAAGCCAGAAGAAATTGAAATATTACAAGATTTGGTTGCATCAGCAATCAATGATGCCAAGCAAAAAGCCGAAGAGGCGTCCGCCTCTGAAATGGAAAAAGCAACAGGTGGCTTATCCTTACCTGAGGGATTTAAAATGCCTTTTTAAGGCTTAATAAGTTAAGATGGGGCAGGATTGTTTGGTGAATAGGTTTGATTGACGTTGTTTACAATATCTTGGGTCGATTGAGCCATATCCTGAACCGCACTTGACCATGATTTTGCTGCATCTAATTGTGGCTTTATTTGTGCTTTGATAATATTAGCATAATTTTCAGGGTTGGTTGCATGCGTGTTAGTGCTATTTTTGAATTGGGTACGCTGCTGATCGTTTATACTTGTCCATGACCCTGCACCATGCAGGCTGTTATAATGTAGTTTTGCAAGATAATCGGTTACATCATTCACGTTATTATCTAGGTCTTCTTTTAATCCCATCATTAATGCCATAAAATAATGCCCCTCCTCTGGTGATAAAGAATTGCCATCGCCCTCAAAATTCCCTGCAATATTAAGTAAAAGATCAATATCATCGAGTGGGACGTTATGCTCCCCTAGAAAGCCTTGAGCTATGGTCATTAAATTGTTACGATTATTTTTATTGTCAAGATTGATGCCTCCTTCAGAGGCAAGATCATCAATTGCAAATGACAACATACTTGTTTCTAAATTCTCTTCTAATGTTGTAATATCATTCAATGTTAAGTGTGTTGCATCTTCTAAGTTACTGTTTTTCATTTTCTCTGAAGATGCAATTAAGTCAAGGATTTGATCAATATTACCGTGAGTTGCCGTAATCATATTGACTGCTAAATTTTCATCAATGCCTAAAAACTCTGCCAGCAACTCAGCATCATCTATTTTTAATACGCCGCTTTCATCGGCAATCGAAATAAGAACATCAGATAAAAAGCTTCTTAATTCACTCTCATCAGAAAAACTATTCGCGTCAGCATTTTTAATGAATTGCCGCCCTTCTTCTACGATCCCTTGATCAAGCTCATTCTCACTAACCTGTTCGTCAGCACCTGCAATATCCTGTAATGTTGAGATAATATTACTTAAAAAACTTTCAATATCAGTATGATCTCCGCTGTGGGCTTGTACTTTTATCAGTGCTATAATATCTGGAATTAATGCTTCACCTAGGTCAAGATCGGCAACAATTTCAGCTGCAAGATTGAGTAAGTTTTTTTCATCATTAACAATATCATCTACATTATGTATGCCATCAAGATTAAATGCACCATGATTATCATGTACAATATCTTGGCTTTCATACTCTGATAAGGTGCGTTTACCCGCAATACCACTATTTTCAACCATTGTAACCCTGCATAATGTAAATAATAATTATATAAACTATAATATACTTTTAAATAAAAATCAACAAAATAATATTATTAAATCAATATAAAGATAAATTATAGCAATAAAAGTTAATTAATAATTTTTTTTATTTTATATTTATAAAAAATTCTGAAACAATATTAATCTTTTTTTAGGATACAAATTCTAAGATAGCGTTAAAATAGATAAGGTTTCAATATGAAATATATGGTGCGTTTATTACATAGTATTATATTTTTAGTAATATCAATAATATTAACCTCACAATCAAGCTTGGCCAAAAGCATTGTTGTTGACATTGATTTTATGCGTGGCTTAGAATTTGAAAAGCCTGCTGGGCAAATTATTCTGGGTAATCCAATCATTGCAGATATTACAGTGCGTGATGATAAATTTATTTTTATCAGTGGTAAATCTCCTGGACGCACAAATATGCTTGTTTATGGTCGTGATGGTCAGTTAGCAGAGCAATATATTCTTGTTGTGCGTGATCCAAATACATATCTGACTGTTTATCAAGGTTCTGGTAACAAATCTCATTTTGACTGTGAGCCATTATGTCAACGTGTCTTAAGAATTGAAGATCGTGGCCAAGATGCTGAGGCACAACGTGGCAGAATTTCAGCACAAATTGAAATGATTGATAGTCGTGCACGCCAAGCAAAATCAGCAGAATTGTTAGAACAGCAACAAAGAGGTCAATAAAATATGCTAGAAATACTTTTACTGAGTATATTTTTAATATTACCCATTATGGTATCTCTTGGTGCCATGGCAGATATATATGGTTATACTATTCCGAATGTTTTTAGCCTTATTCTTATTATTGGATTTTATAGTTTTGCGCTTATTAATCCGATATTTAGTTGGGAAATGATTGCATATCATAGTTTAGCAGGCTTTATTGTGCTTGCTGTCACTTTTGTATTATTCTCTTTTGGTTTCTTGGGAGGTGGTGATGCAAAGATTATGGCAGCTTCAAGTCTTTGGTTTGGCTTGGGTGATGTTGGTCATTATATACTTTTAATCGTGATTGTTGGTGGCGTGTTATCACTTTTATTTTTGATTTGGCGACGGACAAAACCTTTTGAGATTTATAATAAATTCACGCCCTTAAGAAACTTATTTCATGGCCCTGAATGTCAACAGGATAAACCGATGAAAAAGCGATCAATCCCTTATGCCATTGCTATTGCCATTGGATTTTATATCACCTTACCGAGCAGTACACTTTTTATAAATAATTTTATGTAAGGTAAATCGTTAATTCTTAAGTAACCATATTAAGCTAACTTATCATCAATACAGAAATATATTCGAGGAAATTATGGGCAGAAAGAAAAAAGTTGATCTTGAGTTAGAGGCTGCGAATAAAATCGAGCCTGAACTTATTGAGCCTGAAGTAAATGATAATGAGACTAATGCTGAAGAAGTATTAGTAACGCAAGATGCGATACAAGAAAATACACAAAGTCATAGTGAATATCTATTGCAAAATGAAATGACCTTGGATGAAATTCAAGATTTCATAGATGATATTATTAAAGCACTTTCAGGTGTAGATATTATTTATATTAATCTTGAAAAATGTGAGGTTATTACGACCCCTGTTATTCAAGCGATTATCAGTCTTAACCGATATGCACAAGATCAAGAAAAAGCAATTAAATGGCAAAACCCAACAGCAGCATTTTCGGATGCATTTAATAATTTAGGGTTTTATTCTGAAATGATGAAATTGGAGTTTGCAGCATGACAAAAAAAATTCTTGTAATTGATGATATGAAAACCTTGCGTGTGTTACTTGGGAAAGTCCTTAGAAGCTCGGGCTATGAAGTCGTCGAAGCCGTCGATGGGATTGATGGGCTTGATAATTTCACGCTGCATAAACCTGATTTAGTGATTTCTGATTTAAATATGCCAAATATGGACGGTATCGGGTTTGTGGCTGGTGCACGGAGTAAGGCCGAGGGTAAATCTGTACCTATTTTGATTTTGACCACAGAAACCAATGATGCATTAAAACTGCGTGCTAAAGAAGCTGGCGCAACGGGATGGCTGACCAAGCCGTTTAATCCCAAGCGTCTTACAAAACTTGTTGATCAGCTTACTGGCACACGTAGAGCGTAGTAGAGCATAAAGGGATTATAAAGGATTTATTATGGATGATTTAGAAGAGTTTCGCCAAATTTTTTTCCAAGAATGTAACGAATTATTACAAGCACTTGAAGATGCATTATCATCTATTGACGATGGCAATCACGATAAGGACACGATTAATGCTGCATTTCGTGCAATCCATTCTATTAAAGGTGGAGCTGGTGCATTTGGTTTTGATGGCATGGTTCATTTCTGCCATAATTTTGAGAATGTGCTTGATCTTATCCGCAATGATAAATTAACTTTAGATCCTTTATTGATTAAATTATGCCTTAGATCCAAAGAT
Organism: Alphaproteobacteria bacterium; assembly: GCA_047627635.1. Lineage (GTDB taxonomy): Bacteria > Pseudomonadota > Alphaproteobacteria > JBCCNR01 > JBCCNR01 > JBCCNR01. The sequence continues at coordinate 9,035 of JBLHTX010000046.1, forward strand.
ATTGTTTCTGATTTAGTTGAAGCTGCCCAAAATGGTGAAAAAAATCTTGAGCAATATGGGCCAATAGTTTTAAAAGAACTTGAATATACAATTCAAGAAGGGCACGCCCCCGATCAATCTGTTGTTATGGATACCTCTACGACTGATACACCTGTACAATCAGCTCAAGAAAACACAGATATCGCACAAGTAACACCAGCAGAAGCCGAAACAAGTAGCGATGATTTAGATGATGGGCCGCCAATGCGGGATATTTTCGTTACATTTAAACCAGAAGCCGATCTTATTCGTGCCGCAATAGACCCGCTTAATTTAATTATGCAACTTGATGAATTAGGGCCTGTTAATGTTGAAGTGATCAGTGAGAATATTCCTAATCCAGAAATTTTCAAAGCCGATCAATGTTATTGTGAATGGAAAATAACTGTTTTCACTGCTGCCGATCTTGAGGAAGTTGAAGATGTGTTTATTTTTGCAAAAGAATATGCTGAGGTTACCTTTGAAGAAGAAAAATTAGAAGAACCAGAAGCCGAAGTTAAACCAGAAGCCACAAAAAAAGAAGTTAAAAAAGAAGTTAAAGAAGAAGTTAAAGAAGAAGTTAAAGAAGAAGCAGTAGTGGTTGAAGCGGTTAAGACAGTAGAAAAAATAGGTGAGCCTGTTGTTGAAAAAGTTGAAAAAAAATCAGCACCAATACAAGCAACCAAAACAGCCATTACATTGCGTGTTGATTTACAGCGTATTGATAGATTGGTTAATATGGTTGGCGAAACTGTTATTACGCAATCTGTTTTGGCACAACAAGCATCGGCATTATCGCCCGAAACACATGGTGGTCTTTTGCATGCGATTGAATCTTTGTCACGTCAAACACGAGAGCTTCAAGAAAATGTAATGTCTATTCGTGCACAACCCGTAAAAAATGTATTTCAACGCATGAACAGGTTAGTCCGTGAGTTGGCAATGTCTTTGAATAAAGAGGCAAAAATATTGCTTGTTGGCGAGAATACCGAAGTTGATACCACTGTAATTGAAGAAATATCTGATCCATTAGTACATATGATTAGAAATGCAATGGATCATGGGATGGAAACACCCGAGGAACGTGTTGCACTGGGCAAGCCTGCCGAAGGCACAATTAAACTGAGTGCCGAACATCGCTCTAGCCGTATTGTGATTACCGTAACCGATGATGGGCGAGGCATTAACCGTGAAAAAGTCCTTGAACGTGCAAAAGAACGTGGACTTGTTCCCCCCGATGCGAAGCCAACCATAGAAGATATTGAAAATATGGTCTTTTTACCAGGATTTTCAACGGCCGATGTTGTGTCAAGTGTATCGGGACGCGGCGTTGGGATGGATGTTGTAAGGCGTAATATTCAAGCACTTGGGGGGCGTGTCTTTATTAGTTCAACTCCTGGGCGTGGCTCTGTGTTTACGATGGCACTGCCTTTAACGCTTGCTGTGCTTGATGGGATGGTTATTAAGGTGGGTAATGAGAATTTTATCATTCCAATTACCTCGATTATCGAAGCATCACGCACCGATGGGCATGATTTTAGTACATTACCCAATGGCTCAAAAGTTATTAAAATGCGTGATAATTATATTCGTATTATCAATCTTGGTGATGCCTTGAATATGCCTTTATCGAGTAAAAACCCACAAGTTCTGGTTGTCGAAACCGAAGCTTATGGGCCTGTTGGTATGCTGGTTGATGATTTAATTGGACAACAGCAAATTGTGATTAAGTCCCTTGAAACGCATTATCGCCGTGTTGATGGGATTTCAGGTGCAACAATTTTAGGCGATGGTAAAGTTGCGCTCATTATTGATACCGATTCAGTCGCTGCCATGAATTTAGGGGCATCATCTTCATTCGATAATGTCATTTTGAGTGAGAATTTAAAATATAATATCAGTAACGAAGCTAAAGGGTAAAAAATGTCAACCAATAAAGCAGATAAAGTCAATCAAGATTTAAATTCTACGATTGCATCGGGCACACAAGGTAATTCACTCGGACAAAGACAGTTCGTTACTTTTACTGTTGAAGGACGGGTTTATGCCGTGGATATTATGAGTGTGCGTGAGATTAGGGCTTGGAGCGATGCGACACGCCTCCCCCACCAGCCTTCTTATATGCGTGGTGTTTTAAACTTACGGGGCTCGATTGTACCAGTTCAAGATTTACGCAATCGTTTTGGGATGGGCGATACAATGCCCGACGATAATCATGTTGTTGTAATTGTTGTGATTGAAGAGCGTCTTTTGGGTATTTTAGTCGATGATGTATCAGATATTTTAACAGTCAATGGCGAACAAATAAAAGCAGTGCCACAAGGTGCTGTGCAAGTTGGCGAAGATTTCATTGAAGGTCTTGTTAATACTGATGATGGTATGGTGGCAATTTTAACGCTTCCTTTATTATTTAATGAAGGCTTTGGGGATGATAGTTTTTAATAATTATTGATCTCAATAAAATTTATAAAGGAATAAATCAATGCCCATTAACCAAAATAAAAATCATATTGAACGTGAATTTGAATTCACCAATGTAGATTTTAATGATATTTCAGCACGGCTTACAAAATTATCGGGCATTGTTTTGCGTGATAATAAGCATGATATGGTTTATGGTCGCTTAGCACGCCGTTTACGAATATTGAACTTTAATGATTTTGGGCAATATCGTGCCTATCTTGATACAACTGAGGGGACGGCAAAAGAAACCCAACATTTTGTCAATGCCTTAACCACAAATCTAACATCCTTCTTTCGCGAGGAGCATCATTTTGACCATCTGCACAAGCATATTGGCAAAGTTATGGAAAGTAATCCAAAAAAATCACTGCGTTTATGGTGTTCTGCTACATCAACAGGCCAAGAGCCTTATTCAATCTCTATGACACTCGACAGCCTTAATCTTTCCTCAAGAAGCAATGATATAAAATTACTTTGTACCGATCTTGACACAAATGTTTTACAAACTGCCGAACAAGGGATTTATGAAAATTCTGCAGTTGACAAGCTGCCTGTCAGCAAACGCAATCAATATTTTAAATCTCAGCCCGATGGCATGTTTAAGATAGATGCAAAACTAAAAGAAATTATGATGTTTAGACAATTAAACTTATTGTCATCATGGCCAATGAAAGGGCCATTTGATGTTATTTTCTGTCGTAATGTTTTAATTTATTTCGATCAGCCAACGCGTGTGGCAATTGTGTCGAAAATGTTAAGCTTGTTACCAGTGGGCGGCATTTTATATTTGGGTCACTCGGAAGCCTTTCCCCTATCGTCTGATCTGGTTGCCTCAGAAGGGCACACAATTTTCAGAAAGCTATAAATTCATGACTAATCCCCTAGAAGAATTTAAAGATTTTAAGTTTCATTCAGTATTGCCTGGCGATTTCAAGGTCACAACTGAGCCTAATGAAGTAATTTCAACACTTTTGGGCTCGTGTATTGCGGCATGTATTCGCTGTACAAAAACAGGCTATGGCGGATTAAATCATTTCTTATTACCTTCTGTTAAAGGGCGCGACATTCAAGATGATACGCAGGCAATGCGTTATGGTGATTATGCAATGGAAATGCTGATTGGGGCAATATTAAGAAGTGGAGGCTCACGCAATAATCTTGAGGCCAAGATTTTTGGCGGCGCCAATATGTTTGCAACCTATGCATCGAAAACAGTTGGTGGCTCTAATATTCAGTTTGTGCTCGATTTTATTAATGCCGAGGGTATTGCACTGATTGCTGAGGATATTGGCGGCACAACAGGTCGTAAAATATATTTTCACCCTGCTTCTGGTAAAGTAAAAGTTCAAAGACTTCATAAAGAAAAAGAAGCAGATGTTAAAGAATTTGAAACAAAATACGGTCATAATATGGATAATAAAGATACAGATTCTGGCACAATTGAACTTTTTGGTTAAATGCATAAAAACAGGTAACATAATATGACGGACAAAATAAAAGTCTTAACAGTCGATGATTCAGGGTTAATGCAGAAACTGCTTCATACTGCCTTGTCACGCTGTCCAGATATCGAAATTGTTGGACAAGCCATGGATAGTGTCGAAGCACGCAATATGATTAAAAAACATAATCCAGACATTATTACGCTTGATGTTGAAATGCCGGGCATGAATGGTCTTGAATTTCTTGATCGTCTTATGAATGTGCGTCCAATGCCCGTCATTATGTTCTCTTCGCATACCGCAGAAGGCACTGAAATTACGCTTAAGGCACTTGAAATTGGGGCAGTTGATTTTTTACAAAAACCCCGTGCAGGTATTG
>JBLHTX010000047.1:0-13281 GCA_047627635.1 Alphaproteobacteria bacterium
GCTTCGGCAGAAACAGGATTCATTTGACGCATTTTTTTCAGTTCAGAAGTGCAACGCTCTAGGGCTTCAGCTGATAATTTTGTGTTTTTAATTTTATCTTCAAGCTCATCGCACTCACTGCGTGTGCCGTCAATTTCACCAAGCTCTTTTTGAATGGCTTTCATTTGCTCGTTGAGATAATATTCACGCTGAGATTTTTCCATTTGACGCTTAACGCGACTCTTAATACGCTTCTCAACTTGCAGAACACTGACTTCGGTTTCAATTAACTCATAGATATATTTTAACTTATCAACCAAAGTCGTAAATTCTAGGGCACGTTGTTTTTCTTCAATTTTTACGGCTAAATGCCCACAAATAATATCGCCAAGTTTTGTAGGATTATCAATTTGCATGACGCTGATTGCAACTTCGGGCAGAATTTTTTTATTTAACTTTACATAAATATCAAAATTTTCTTTAATGCTTTTCATTAAAGCAGTAACCTCATGCTGGTCACCATCTTCATCGGTAAGAAGCTCGATATCAGCTTCCATAAACTGATCGTTATCTGTAATTTTAACGGCACGCGCACGCTGATTTCCCTCAACAAGTACTTTGATTGTACCATCTGGTAGCTTAAGCATTTGCACAATTGTTGCAATTGTCCCTACTTCATAAAGGCTATCGACATCTGGATTATCTTCTGCGGCATTACGCTGGGTGACAACAAATATTTTTGTCTCATCTTTTATAACTGATTCAAGGGCAGCAACAGATCTTTCTCGACCTACAAACAAAGGAACAACAACATTTGGGAAGAGGACAATATCACGAAGCGGCAGTACAGGTAGTTTTTCACTCATAATATAATCCTTATTAGTTTTTTTATATCTTGTCATCTTATACATCACTTATACAAGATTCATGCACGTTTTGAATATTAATTTTATGATTTCTATAAAATTAATATTCTTTTGATTAGGGAGTAGAATTTATGAGCCAGTTTTTGCTTTTGGCTCTGGTGCATATTTAATTTCTGGTTGTGCATTACCAGCAATTACTTCTGCACTGACAATTACTTCTTCAACAACGCGTGGCGAAGACGGTACATCGAACATCACATCTATTAATGCTGTTTCAATGATCGTACGAAGCCCACGTGCACCTGTTTTTCTTTTAATCGCCATTTCAGCAATTTTTTTCAGGGCATCATCAAGGAAGGTAAGCTGAACATCGTCAAATTCAAAAAGACGACGATATTGCTTAATCAAAGCATTTTTCGGCTTAGTTAAAATTTCAATCAAAGCATCAACATCAAGATCCTCTAGGGTTGCAATCACGGGTAACCGCCCCACAAACTCTGGAATAAGTCCGAATTTTAACAAATCTTCAATTTCAAGTTTTGTTAAAAGATGGCCAACTTTGCTGTTATCATCGTCTGATACATCTTTAACTGTCGCACTGAAACCAATTGATGTTTTATCTTGTCTACTCAAGATAATTTTATCAATCCCAGCAAACGCACCACCACAAATAAAGAGGATATTTGTTGTATCAACTTGTAAAAACTCTTGCTGTGGATGCTTACGGCCGCCCTGAGGTGGTACTGAAGCCATTGTGCCTTCCATAAGCTTCAATAATGCCTGCTGTACACCTTCACCAGAAACATCACGCGTAATGGACGGATTATCGGATTTACGAGAAATTTTATCAACTTCATCGATATATACAATGCCTTTTTGTGCTTTTTCAACATTATAATCAGCAGCCTGTAAAAGCTTAAGAATGATATTCTCAACATCCTCACCAACATACCCTGCTTCAGTCAACGTTGTTGCATCGGCAATGGTAAACGGCACATTTAATGTACGCGCCAATGTTTGTGCAAGGAGTGTTTTACCGCACCCTGTTGGGCCCATTAGCAAGATATTAGATTTAGAGATTTCGATATCTCCAGAACTTTTTGCCTCAAGCCTTTTATAATGATTATGCACTGCAACCGATAAAACACGCTTAGCACGGCTTTGACCAATTACATAATCATCAAGAACTTTTTTGATATCCAATGGTGTAGGAATATTCTCACTGGAAGTCGCACTATTTTCAACTTCTTCGTGAATAATATCATTACATAATTCAACACATTCATTGCAAATAAAAACAGTAGGGCCAGCAATCAGCTTTTTGACTTCATGTTGTCCTTTACCGCAAAAAGAACAATATAAGGAACTTTTGTTATCTGAGTTATCGTCTTTTGGTGGTTTAGTCATAAGATAACCTCGCTATTATTCGGGTTTTTTGTCGGTATCATCTTTTGAAGCATCTGCTTCAATCTCTGATCTTTTCTCATACACATGATCGACAATACCAAAATCTTTGGATTGCTCGGCAGACATGAAATTATCTCGGTCAAGTGCTGCTTCGATAATGTCATACTCATTGCCTGTATGCTTGACATAAATATTATTTAAACGTCGCTTTAACGATTCAATTTCTTTGGCATGAAGCTGAATGTCAGATGCTTGCCCTCGAAATCCGCCAGAAGGTTGATGCACCATAACGCGCGCATTGGTAAGGCAATAACGCATATCGGGCTCTCCGGCAGAAAGCAATAATGACCCCATAGAAGCCGCCTGCCCCATACATACTGTACGCACTGGGCATTTGATATATTGCATTGTATCATAAATTGACAAACCAGCAGTCACAACGCCACCTGGTGAATTAATATAAAGATTGATTTCTTTTTTAGGATTTTCTGATTCTAAAAACAATAATTGTGCAACAATCAAAGTTGCCATATTATCTTCGACCTGTCCTGATAAGAAAATAATGCGTTCTTTTAATAGTCGTGAAAAAATATCATATGAACGCTCTCCACGATTAGTTTGCTCAACAACCATTGGTACAAGTGTTGATGTAATGTGTTCAATTGGGTCCATAAGTTACCTACCTTTTTTGTTGGCTTTTTTATTTGCTTTATTTATGATTGCATCCATTTTTACACTCAATTTATGTTTTTTTTATTAACGTACTTAGTCATTTCAGATAATCTATAACACTTAATATCGTTAATATATTTAATTATATAAAACAGAGCCTATCTGATAATAAATATTATAAAAACACATTAAATGCTTACTTGCTTTATTTTTAACTTATCTAAACTGATTCCACGACATAAATTTTGCAATTAATGTAACTTTATTTAGATATATGCATTTATTGGTCAATTTTTCACACACTTATCGTTAATCATTCAATCGTTAATCTCTTGTAATTTTAATAATAAAAAACCGTTATTCAAAAAAACAAGCAATTTAATGCTATTTTATCTTAAGAATAACGGCGTTATGATCTTATTCTATATCACCGATCTGTATTATTGATGCGATTCAGAATACATTAAAAATTAATTCGGCAATTTTATTTTCTCAAAAAAATCATCCTTTGAAACATGCTCTTCCTTTAAATCTACCTTAGAGAGGACAGATTTTAAAACCTTAAGCTCGAGCACAATTGTGCGTGCCTTTAGCGCTAAGTCACGATAGTTTTGTTCTTTTTGATCTGGCTTAATTGAATTAAGTCTTGATAACTCTTGAAGATGCTTCTCAAGCTCACTTTTTATTTCAACATCACTAACGGTAATATCGTGCTGCTTTACATAATCACGAATGAATAAGCCAATACGTACATTCTGCTTTGCTTTTTCACGATGAATGTCAGAAATATTAAGCTGCATTTTTCCAGCAGTAATCTCGGCCATAACATCCACATCACTATTGGCTGATATTTCAGCGATTGCTATGTGATGGGCTTCTTGGTCAATCATAAAATCGGGAATAGCAACATCTTGATAGGATGCACGTAAGTTCTCAAGGAACTCGTGACGCATTTTACTAAAAGAAATATTTTTCAATGTCTCTTTTGTATTGCCCTCAAGGACTTCAAATAAATGGTCATAATCACGGAAACCAATTTTTTGAATTTTATCTTCATCAAGCTCTTTAATGATAGGACGCTCAATTTTATCAATTTTAATTTTATACACTGCTTCAGTGCCTGCTAGGAATGGGGCAAATAAATCCTTTTCATCCGCAGCATATTGATGCGTATAGACGACTTCCTCGCCAGATTTTTTACCTTTTAATTGTGCTTCAATTTCAGGTGGTGCTTGCTCTTGGCCCAAAATTGCTTGCATTTGTCCACCCAAAGCACCCATTTCTTCACCGTCAACAGTAACTTCGATATTGAATAATATTTTGTCATTTTCCTCAGAGGCAATATCTTCAATATTTTCAAAATCAGCGGTCATGATTTGGAACATAAGTAAGTTTTTATCTAGGATTTGCTGAAATGCTTCTTCATTAGGCTCGTATTGTGTAATTTTAAGTGTTTCCAGTGACATTTCTGGCAATGTTGGCATAACAAAAAGCTCAAGCTCGACATAAAAATTATTGTCGCCAGTTTCTTGACGTGGCTTAAAATTATAAACAGGCTGTGACGCAAGGTTATATTTGTTTTCTTCAATAATGACGGCAATATCGCCCGTCACTTTTTTATTCATTGCTTGGATACGCAATTTTTCGCCATACATCCGTAAAATATAATCAATAGGCACTTTACCTGGACGAAAGCCATTGGCTTTGACTTCTGGTTGTGCAATTTGAGCTTCCTGCTCAAGGCAGTCTTTTACGTCGTCATGTGTGTAAATAATACCATATTTTATATGATTATCGACCTGATCAATCAGTTCTATGTCCATTTTTCCTACCGAAATTTAAGTGTTTTATTGATTATTCCATTTTAATATCAACTTTTCAAGCTTATTTATAACGTGAATAGCACCATAAGGTAAAGCGTATTATACATAAAATCTATGAAATTTTAGATTCTATGCGTTATAGACAAAATAAAACGAGATAAAAGTTAAATGCCATTACTGAAAAAAACGGTAATGGCATTGTATTAAATTCTAATATAATAGATTAAGCGTTATTTTTGGCCTTTTACCAAAATACCATTTGCATAAAAACGATCACCATCTTTAAGCTTAAGATTATAAGTAATACCCGATTTAACCGATGCCTCAGGCATAATATGCTTAACTGTTATTGTGCCATTATGGGTAATAATAACATCGCCCACTTTAAGCGGTTTCACTTTTTCATCAGCAATGCCATAACGCATTGGCGATAAATCATCTTTTTGGAAATTATAGTCAATGGCACGCCACCCATTTTGGGTCATTATTGGGTGATCTGCCGTTAATTTTAAAGCGCCATTATTAATATTATAAAGCCTTAATTCAGGCCATTGTTTTTTAACAAGCTTCTCAATTATGCTGATTTTATGATTGGGCAACTGAACCATGTCGCCTATTTTTAAGGTTTCAATGGCTGTTTCTGTTTTATCAGCCATCAAAATTTTTGTACTTGGTGCAAGACAGGTTTGGCAAGTATCATCGGGTGTCTCTATCATCATGCATAAATTAATAGCTTGTTTTTCAACGCAAGTAAGGGGGGGAGTACCTACAATTACTGGTACTGGCATAACTGGGGCATCCGTTACGGGAGTAGTGGCATGAGGGTCGCTAGCGACTACATTTTCCATCGGCCTAAAAGATAAACTCAAATTAGCTCCGTACAGACCTCTGAGATCTTTATACAAAGCCGACGTATGCTTGGAATATTTATTATCTACATTACCACTAATTGTAGTACTCGAATCATACTTATTATCAGCAAAGCTGAACTCTGCAACCATTGGATAAGGAGGACTTGAATGAAGATTAGGATTATAGGTATTATTCCAAAACAATTCAAAAGTGCCGGGCTCTTGATTAATGAGATTCGCTGCATTATCAGGCTCATCCGGCGGCCTTCTAATCGTTTTTACAGCTTCACCAACACCACCAGTTAAGGGAATATTTACCCAACTATGTAAATTTTGCTCTTCAGTTGTGTAAAATTGGGAAGCGAAGGCAGTAAAATAATTATTACGACACGCCATTAATGCCCGAAATGTGTCCTGATTTATATTTGCATCAGTATTTTGATATTCTTTACTAGCTGTTACATAGTTCTTTTTGGGTAGGACATTATCATTAATATTATTAATATCATCAATAACTTTGTCAAAATTAGTCGTATTACCTTCGTACCCAGAGGCCTCAAAAGTATTATGACATAAAGATAATGCATAATTTAATGCATTGACTGGACCGATAGACGCATTGGTCTCTGAGCAATTCGTCACGAGGACACCATTAATATCAAATGTAGTCAGGCAAAGCGGTATAGATGGTGTGCCATATTCTTTACATAATACAGCAGTACGTGGCCCTAATTTTGTGTACTCGTTACAATGACCTGTTGATCGCCTATAATACAGCACATCGCATTGATCATTTTGCCCTGATGGCGGTGTAGGTGGAGTAGGTGTAGTGGGTAGACAACATAATTTTTTAATTATTGGCGGTAGTCTATCATGTGTTACGCTATCAACTATTACAGTATCAGTACAAAAATTTTCAGGAGGACAATGACAAAAATTATGATCTGTTCTACTAACAGCATCAATATCAGCGCGGCTTGGCAAACATGTTCTGGGGAGATCGCCCCACACAAGTGTACTAACATTGAAGGTCTGTGCATAAACGCCTAATGCCGAAAAAAGCATAATAATGGAAACAAGACATAGTCTGATAAGATGCTTCATAATTGAGATCACATATAATAAGGATTTATTAATTTCACCTTTCAACCTATGAGTAAGAGATTAAAAAACCCTTAAATTCTATAATATTTTCTGCAACCAGCTTTGTGCTTCTTGGTCAGATTTTGGTTTTTCTGGCTCGTAATTTGGGTCTGTTTTACGAATTAACTTATAAGAAGCATGGTACCACTTACTTTCGGGGTAATTATATCCCAATAACGCCGCTGCCTGATAAGCGGGCTTGACTAAACCAAGTAAAAGGTAGCTTTCAACAAGGCGGTGCAAGGCTTCTTTGATATGGATTGTTGTTTGATGATGTTTTACGACATATTTAAACCGATTAATGGCCGCTGGATATTGATCGTTGTTTAAATAAAATCGGCCAACAATCATTTCCTTGGCGGCAATTTGGTTGTTGACAAAATCAAGCTTAATACGCCCATCAACGCTATGCTCGCTGTTTGGGTAACGATTAAGCAATTCAGTTAAATATTTTTTTGCCGTCAATGAAATACTATGGTCACGGCGTGGATCAATAATTTGATTATAATAACACATTGCCAATAAATAAAGAGCATGATCACTGTCGGCTGACCCTGGATATAACTCCATGTAACGCCTTAGGGTATTGCCTGCATCGTCATATTGATTCGTTTCATATTGCGCATAAGCAGTCTTTAACAGGCCATCCTTGGTGAACCGAGAGAAGGGAAATTCTTTTTCAAGCACTTTAAAGTCTTCGGTTGCTTGCTCGTAATCTTTTTTTTCATAAGCATCTAGGGCTTTTTGATAAAGGACATCCGATGATTGCGACGCTATATCGACTTCTTTTGAGCCACAAGCAGATAGCAAAAGAAAAGACCCTATAAAAAGACCAAGGGTCGCACAAGACTTGATATGATGTGTGAGCATATTAAACAGATTCCATTTTTAATCTATTAAATATTATTTTTACAAAAACCTCAAGACCAAAACCTCAAGAATAATCTGTCATTATCCGAATGCTTTTTGTTGCGTCACATAAATATGATGTGATTGTGCCTTTGATTTAGCAGATGATTGAAGGTGACGCTTATTTACCACTGGTGATGTTACAAGGCTATAAGCAGTTGAATCGCTTAAAAGGGCATGCAGTAATTGATTGTTTAAGCCATGACCGCTTTTGTAACCATGATATGCCCCAATAATTGGATATTGTGCCAAAGCAAGATCACCGACTGCATCCAGCATTTTATGACGCACAAACTCATCGTCAAAGCGAAGCCCAGTTTCATTAAGGATTGTATCTTTTTCAATCACAATGGCGTTATCAAGGGAACCACCACGGGCGAGTCCCATTTTTTTAAGCATTTCAACTTCTTCAATGAAACCAAAGGTACGTGCTGAAGCCAATTCAGACTGAAAAAATGATTGTGAAAAATCACTTTCAAACGCTTGATATCCAATGACACTGGATGCAAACTCAATTTCAAATTTCATTTTAAAGCCATCAAATGGCGATATGGTTGCGAATTTATCGCCTTCACGCACCGTGATATCTTTTAGGATACGAATATATTTTTTAGGGGCATCAAGTGTTTTAACACCTGAATCGGCAATTAATGCCATAAAGGGCTCAGAGCTGCCATCCATAACAGGCACTTCATTGCCGTTACAATCAATAATCAAATTATCGATGCCATTGGCACTGATTGCGGCCATTAAATGTTCGATGGTTGAAATTTTATGCCCTGCATTATTAGAAATAACCGTGCCAAGCTGTGTTTCAGTGACCGTATCGAAATGAGCAAGAATAAGCGATTCAGGGGCAGGCAAATCAATACGCCTGAAAATAATACCCGAATTTGCGGCAGCAGGCCTTAAAGTCAAGGTAATCTGTTCGTTAGTATGTAAGCCAATACCAGAAATTGAAACAGGTTTTATAAGTGTTTTTTGTTTTGCGCCTGCGTGAAACATTAAATACATCCTTGCCTTTAAATTATCGTAATCATACACAAGGATCAGTAAAACGCAATCAGGTTAATGTAACATACTGTAACAATTAACGCATTAAACATTGATAACATTATAAAGTTTAACAAAATTAAATTTTGATAATATTTTCAATATAAGCAGGTAAAGCAAAGGATGCTAAGTGAACTTTGGGGGTGTAATAACGCATTGTTAAATTTTCAGTATCAAAACGTTTTTGTAATGTTACAAGGCTTAAATCGTTATAATTTTTGTCAGTTGCCCATCCCATTGTCATTTCACCAAAGGCATAGGTTGGGATTGTCGCCCGAAAACAAGAACCATTTTTAAAAATATCCCGAAAAAATGTAACCGATTGCTTAAGTTCATCAGGCTGCATAAAGGGGACACCATTTTGAGTAACCAAAATACCATCGGGATTAAGGATAGCATGACAGTCAGTATAAAATTCATGCGTGAACAAAACCTCTCCCGGACCTTCGGGGTCAGTGGAATCGACAATAATAATATCGAATTTTTCAGATGTATGCTTGACGAATGCAGCACCATCGGCAATTTCAAGCTTTAATTTTGGGCTATCAAATACACCATCATTAATTTTTGGCATAAATTTTTGCGAAAAATCAACAACTGCTTTATCAATCTCTATCATTGTAACCGTTTCAACACGCTGATGCCGTAAAACCTCACGGGCAATACCGCCATCACCACCACCAATAATCAAAATATTTTTCGGATTATCATGCGCAAAAATAGGGGTATGGGTCATCATTTCATGATACACAAATTCGTCTGCTTCGGTGACTTGTGTGACACCATCAAGCATGAGAATACGACCCAATATAGGGTTTTCAAATAAGATAAGATCCTGAAGGGTGTTTTTTTCGTGGAATAATGTTTTTGTATTCTCGTAGCGGGCTTGAATACCATTATATAATGTTTCAGTTTCAAATTTCTTATTCATTGGTGCGTAAGTCTTTTTTAAAATGAGATTGATAAAATTTATAAAGCATAGCCAAATCGGTTGATAATTTTACAATTAAAACGATTTAACTATCTAATGATTAAGAGGCTTATGCCCCTCTGCTTAATGATTAAGGGGCCTATGCCTTCTGTCCTATTATTAAGGGGCTTTATGCCCCTCTGTCCTATTATTAAGGGGCTTTATGCCCCTCTGCCACGAAGATGCTCGGAGACAACAATACGTTTAGGCTTGAAAGCGTCACGCAGGATATCGATTGCTTTTTCAGGCTCGGAATCGCCGCACATAAAGACATCAAAGGCAGCATAGCCAGCCTCGGGCCAAGTATGCACAGAAATATGGCTTTCGGCAAGCACAGCAACGCCGCTTATGCCGCCATTTGGATCAAAATGATGTAAATGAATATGTAATAAGGTTGCCTTTGCCTTAATAACGCAATCACGTAATGCTTTTTCCATAAGGCTTAAATCATCAAGACCATGTGCTTCATGGAGATCAATAATAATGTGAATACCCGCACACCGTACACCATTTTTAATAATAAAATGGTCGTAACGCTCATCAGAAGATGTATGTGTTGCGGATAGAGTAGTCTCTTGCGTTCGGGCGGCAGTCGGTTTTGGGGCTTGCGGCCTGTCTTCCTCATCCGTTCCCGATTGTAAAAGGGCGGTATGTGAATAATTCATATTCGTGCCTCACCAATCGGTTGCTAATAAAGTTATAACAAATCGTAAGCAAAAATGCCTACGAATAGTTGGCGACAATATACAATTTTTTCAAAAAAAAGCAATTATAAAATTAACATTTTAAATTAAAGATTGCAAAATGTGTTATTTATTCACATTACCTTCTCGGACAATCACAAAAATTGCCTCACAGGTAACCTCTTCATTGGGTGGTGGATTTGTAAAAATTTTATTTGTTTCAGAACATAAATAACCAATCGCTGTGCCAATATCACGCTTAACCATATCAATAACAACTTCTTTCCAAATGCCTCGAAACGGATAATCGTAACGCACACATTCCTCGCCCTGAGAGGAGAAAAGTTCTTCAATAATTTGTTCGATACCAGGGGTTAAAGCCGCACGAATAACCATTTCTGGGTAAGCCCTAACGGGACGAATAACGTTATCAGCACCTGCTTCCATAAGACGACGACGATTATCATCGGTAACGGCTTCGGCAATAATACGCGCTGAAATATTTTGCTCTCGGAGGCGATGAATAATATCGAAATTTAAACTATCCGATAAAGGATCGGCTGGATTATGCGTTAAAACAATAATAATTGATGCATGCCGTGCTGCACACATTTCTAGAACTTCGGGGTCGCTTGGAATTGCTTTAATATGCACAATATCAAGAGCACTGAGTTTGTCGGGCAAAGATTCAGTGATTTTTTCAGACACAATAACCACAGGCGCATCATGGTATTTTAAATTTGAATGCCTTAATTGCCTAACTGCTTGATAAAAATAATTGGTATAATCTTCCGAAGGTGCATTAAAAAATATAATATGTTCTCTCATTTCTCGCCAATCTCCACTACCTGATACTTTTTTTAAATTTTGTTGCTGCCGATATTCAAACAATAAAAATATAAACCGCGCCATCACAATCATGGCACCAAAATAAATCAAAACAATTGTTATAATCCGCCCATAGAAACTTAAAGGAGAATGTACGGAATAGCCCTGCCCTGAAATCGCTGAAAAGCTAAGCCAAATTGACTCGAAACCACTGAGATTCTCAAAATGCATAATGGATATAATGTGTGTCATAACAAGCAATATAAATATAAGACCAGACTTGCGGGCCTCATGCCATACGTTTAATTTTGGCAACCGTCTTTTATCTTGCTGCTTAAAAATAGAAGCAAAAAAAGATACTTTCTTGGATTTATTTTTGGATTTATTTTGAGGCATTATTCTTTGGAACCTACGTTTTTAGGTGAATTATAACGGATATTATCCATAACACATATTTTATGTACATCATAAAAATTTAGACAATATTAATAATATCTCCTTAAATTTATATAAACACACGAGATATTATGTCATCACTTAGACCCATTATTATTAAAAAAATTAAAAAAATCGAAGGCGGCCATCATGGTGGTGCATGGAAAGTTGCCTATGCCGATTTTGTGACTGCAATGATGGCATTCTTTTTGTTAATGTGGCTTTTAAATGCAACAACAGAAGAACAACGCTCGGGACTTGCTGACTATTTTGATCCTAAAATTCCAATTTCACAAAATTCATCTGGCGGTACAGGCATGTTTAATGGCGATTCTGTGTTTGCACAAGGCAAACTTGCCCGAAGTGGCTTAGGCGGATCGGGTAAACAGGCAGCAGCAGGACGTGATACGGATGAGCGCCACGAAGTTTCATCTAGCGAAGAAGATGTTTGGAGCCCCGGTCAAAAAGAAGAAATTTTGGTAGGCAATAAACAAGAAACCTTTGAGCTTGTTGGTTTTAAAAAAGATGATACCCAAGATAGCAGTATTCATAAAAATAAAATGACTCAGCAGGACATTCAAAATACAATTAAACGATCTCTTGGGGTAACAGGCAATAAAGATTTGGAAGATCATTTAAATTTTAAAATGACCGATGAAGGGTTGCGGATTGACATTACTGATGGACATAATAATCCAATGTTTTTGTCTGGCTCGGATAGGCCCTCGAAAAAAATGCAAAAAATTATTGCAGTCGTCGGCAATGTCTTATCGCAGCTTGTTAATAATATTGCCATTACTGGACACACAGATAGTCAGCCCTTAAAAGGACGCTATCATTATACGAATTGGGAATTATCATCGGATCGTGCCCATGCCGCAAGGCGTGGATTAATGAGATCGGGGATTGCAGAAAAACGCATTCAACGGATTGAAGGACGTGCCGACAGAGAACCCTTTTTAGAAAATGACCCGACCAATGCACAAAATAGACGCATTACAATTATTTTATTAAAAAGTAGCAAATCGGCGCCTGTAAAGCCTCAGAAAAAAATTAATAAACGTAAAAAATCACTTTATGATCCGCTTTTAAACACAAGGCAGCAGATAACCAAGCCAACACCCAAAAGCTTTTCAGTGCCTGATCCACTTAATTTTAGGAAACAGCCGTCTAATTAGTTAAATTCGCACCAATATTAGCGTTACTAATGATTGTTTCAATTTCTTGTTGCTCTGGCTGTTGTTGTTCTGGTTGATTGCCAGCAGATTTAGGTGGTTTTTCAGATTTATAATAGGATACATTAAGACTATTGGCTGTATCGAGTGTAATTTTTTTAGGCTCGCCAACACACTTAATGGGCTTGATATCATAAGTTACATTTTCAAACGCCCTAAAACCCGGCATTTCAAGATAAAAAATATCGTTATAAAGCTTTGATTGCGGCTTATTATTGGTATCTGTAATCAGCATACTAACGCTGTGGGTTGCATTTTCAAATTCAGTTTTTCTTTGGATGCAATTATTAATTGTTACATTAAAGGCATGTGCAAGCAGTTGCGTTTGCCCTGCATTAAATTTTACAATTTTCGAACGCCCCAAAATACGATCAAGCACAAGAACATGAATAATTGGATATTCAAAGGCTGTCATATCTGCGTTATA
>JBLHTX010000048.1:0-13206 GCA_047627635.1 Alphaproteobacteria bacterium
AGCGTTGTGCCACTGCCATTATTTTCCTTAATGGTAAATAAAAGTTTTTTATTCTCTGCTGCAGGGCAGGCTGAAGCATAATTTGTATAAGGATGCTGTGCTCTATGCATATAAAAACTAACCTGATATTCTTGCCCAATCACTGTATCGAATGTTTGCCAAAGACGCATTTGATTACCATTATAGGCGGAACTTATGAAATAAGTGCCACTTTGAGCGTTTATGCCTTCAAAATGTGCATACCAGATTATACTCGTATTTGCGCCACCAGCCACTTGCTCGATTGTCCAGCCTGTCAAGTCTTGCTCAGATGGAGAAAGAAAGTCAAAGTCATAAGAAGAACCCGAAGCATCCACCCACAAAGCACTATTATTTTCAAACGATCCATTTTGAAATGGTGCAGCGTGGCTTGTTGTGATGATAAGCAAAAGACACAGTAAGATTTTTTGTATGAATTTAAACATGGGAATCCGATTCGGAATTATAATAATAATAATAATAATAATAATAATTTTTTCAAGGGGAAAGTGAGTATTTTAAAAAATTACCGTCACTCCCGTTTTTCTGGATTCCTGCCTTATTCAACTTTGGGCAGGAATCCAGAAAAACGGGAATGACGGGCTTTGAGAGTTTTATTGATTATACTGATAATATAGCATTGATCGACATTAAAGGTCAATGCATCGACAAAGGCATTGATAATGCTATAATAAAATTAAATTCACTCTATTTGTATCAAAGTTGTTTTTTTTTCATTTTATTAATAAAAACTTGCATATTAGGCATTAGATTACTAAAATAGAAAAAAAATGGTTTTTTATGTCACAACATCTATTTCAAGGGTCATTCCCTGCCTTGCCAACGCCGTTTATTGCGGATCACAATAATCAAGAAATTGATAAATCTGCCTTTGAAAAACTTATTCATCATCATATTAATAATGGATCACATGGCCTTGTACCAACTGGTACAACAGGGGAAAGCCCAACATTATCGTTTGAAGAACATTTTGCAGTCATCGATATGGCCGTTCAAATTAATCAAAAAAAATTACCGATTGTTGCAGGCACAGGGGCAAACTCAACCCAAGAAGCCATCGAGGTCACGCAAAAAGCCCAAAAACTGGGTGTTGATGCTGCCTTAATTGTTGCCCCTTATTACAACAGACCCACCCAAGAAGGCATATATCAGCATTTTAAAGCAATTCATAATGCCACGGATTTGCCAATTTTTTTATATAATGTCCCTGGACGCACCGCATCCGATATCACACCCGAAACCACGGCACGCCTTTATGAACTTCCAAGGATAATCGGGATCAAAGATGCCACTGGCGATGTTGAGCGTATTAGTTATTTGCGGCATTTATGCGGTCACGATTTGGTTATTTTCTCTGGTGAAGATGGCTCGGCAATCGGTGCGGCTGCTCATGGTGCTGATGGCTGTATTTCGGTCACTGCCAATGCCGCCCCTGCTCTTTGTGCTCAATTTCAAAACGCCCTTTTGGCACAAGATTTTGTAACTGCCTTAAAAATACAAGACACACTTTATCCGCTCCACAAGGCATTATTCAAAGAGCCAAACCCTGTTGCCATTAAAACGGCCTTGAATTTATTGGGCATTATGTCCGATAATGTTCGCTTGCCATTGGTAAAAACATCGCAAAGCTTAAAAACCGAATTGACAACACATTTAAAAAATATTGGATTATTATAAATGACACAAGTAAAAAACAAGCCCACAATGGATTGTTTTAAAATTGTCAGTGAGAACCGTAAAGCACGGTTCAATTATTTTATCACTGAGGTTCTTGAAGTTGGTATGGTGCTTAAGGGAACCGAAGTTAAATCTTTGCGTGAAGGCAATGCCAATATTGCGGAATCCTATATTTCTGTTGAAAAAAATGAATTATGGCTCATTAACTCGAACATTCTTGAATACTCAATGGGTAATCGTTTCAATCACGACCCTAAGCGTCACCGAAAATTATTGGCATCCCGCAAAGAAATCAACAAGCTTAATGGTGCAATCAAGCGTGAAGGCATGGCGCTGATCCCCCTCAGGCTGTATTTTAACCATAAGGGATATGCAAAAATTACCCTTGGTATTTGCAAGGGTAAACAAGTGCATGATAAGCGTGAGACCGAAAAGAAGCGTGACTGGAATCGTCAAAAACAACGCATCCTTAAAGGTGGATAGCATCACGTTAATCGGTTAATGTTACTGTAATGTTACTGTCACGATTTGATTTTTATCAAGCTTAATTGCGGCATCACTAAACGAGGGTGGACCAAAAAATCCTTTTGGATTATTGGTTGCCCCTATTGGCTCGTTTGGAATGCCAATAAAATTTGTATCAATATCACCGCTATCATTAACATCATGGTAAACCGATAATGCATAAGTGCCAGCATTCAATCCATCAAATTGACATATTAGATTTTTTTGACTAACAATCTGCCTTTGCGTCAATATTGCTTGTTTTGGTTTTGTCGGGAATGCTTTGGCATGGTTTTCGTCAAACAACGCACATTCAATATGCCCTTGATTACTGGTAATATTGTCAATATTAACCGTTAAATTTGCGGAAAATGCCTGTGACGTTAAAAATGCCACATTGATAAAGGCAATCGCAAGGATTGTTTTATGCATAAAAATTCCTTATTAATACAAAGCATAGCTGAGGAAAGCCCCTGCAACTGCTTGATTTTGTGACCCCCGATTTTGCACAAGCGGCGCATCGCCTGCATCTCCCGTTAAGCGATCATAGCCTGTAAAAATAGTTGATGTCACCCGATCAGTAATGGGTATAATAAGGGTTGCGCCCAGGCCATAAGACAATAATCCTGCTTTGGCGTTATATTGCCGAAGCCCTGAATTTGCTGATTGCACTGCATTTACACCAAAATAAGCTTGGTTATAATTACTATCGACCATTGTTGCCCGTGGACCAAATGCTAGAATTGTGGGGCGCTGTGTTTGATTAAAGGGAACATTGAAAATAGGCACATTTAAATTAGCATTAAAATCACCAATCATGCCCTCATGCCCATTAAGCCCTTGACGCACTTCGGCACGCAAGCTAAATTCTCTTTGACTATATGCAGCAAACCCACCAAGCTCGAATGTGCCATCAACATCGCCAAGTCCATCTAGGGCGGTAATATTATCGCCTGAAATTCTAAAAGGATTGCCGCCATCGCCTTCACGGCGTGAAAATTGATAACGCCCAATCGGTCCAATTTTCCAACCATTTTTACGTATGGCATTATAGCCAATACCTTGTTCGACAGAGGCAAAAAAAGCATTGCCATAACGCACCCGAATGCTGGGAACCGTTGATAATTGATATTGATCGGAGCCCGTAAAAGCAGGCGTATAAAGTGCCCCTGCCCCAACCGATAAATGCCAACCATCGCTTAAATTATCTTGGGTAAATCCTTCTGACATCAAAAGCAGTGTCATGAGTGGTAACTGGAATATTTTTTTCATATCAGTAAGCTCTGTTTTATTTTTATACGATTATAAATAAGATTAATGCATTTTCTAGCTGAATAAGGGCTTGTTTTATGCTTGGCACAGATATATCATTATTGGTATTTTTACCAAAATAGCCACCTAAACTGCCATCATGCTTAATGACGCGGTGACAGGGCACAATAATTGGAATAGGGTTTTTTCTGTTTGCACCACCAATAGCTCGAGGCGATGAACCTGCCTTTTGCGCAATATCCTTATAGGAACAGGTTTTACCATAAGGAATTTGTTGTAATAAAGCCCATATTTTTTGCTGATGCAGCGTGCCCTCAAGATCAAGTGGAATGGTAAATTGGCTTAACGTGCCTTGGGCATAAGCATTTAACTGATGTTCAAGCGTCAAAAACAATGCTAAATTTTCATGCTCAATATATGTAGACGGCAAACTATCGAATAATGGTTGTTCTTTAAGAACAAGGTGGGACAGTCTAAGACCATTCAATGGCGTATCATTTGCACTTGCCAACACCTTATCACAATAGGGTAAATGGGTTTTTATATATTTATAATATGTCGTTCTGTGTGTTTTTTGCATTTCTTGCTTTTAATTTCTTAACTTTATAATATCGCATAAATGCCCGTACAGATGCACATAATAAATAGCACACATATAACAAGCATAAAATAACGAGACCAAACCATGTATAGCTGAACAATAAGGCAGCAATTAATGCGGTACAGAACATAATAGTTAAGGCATTTTTTGCGTTAAAACGCATGGCTTTAAGAGAAAAAGTTTTTACGGTGCTAATTGTAAAAGCCGCAATAAGCATCACATAAAAGGCCTCAACACCTTGAAGAAAAGCTGGTATTTTAACAACGCCATCGAATAATGCCAAATAAATAGGCAGCAAAACCAAAATTGCCGCAAGCGGTGCAGGCACACCAATAAAATATGTTTTTGGCATAACAGGAGTGTCATTAACAGTTTGAGCAAAAATATCGGGTGACTTTAAATCCATCACGTTAAATCGGGCAAGCCTAAGGACAACCGCAATCACATAAAGTAAACAAGCAAGCCAGCCAAAATTGCCTAAATTTTGTAAATCCCAAATATATAAAATTAAGGCAGGCACAACCCCAAAGTTAATCGCATCGGCCAAAGAGTCAAGTTCAGCACCAAATTGACTTGTAACCTTAAGGGCACGGGCAACACGACCATCAAGACCGTCAAGCAATGCCGCCAATAAAATAGCAACCATTGCAAGATGAAAGTTACCTTCAAAGGCAAAACGAATGGCACTTAATCCCGAACAAATTGCCGTCAAAGTAATTAAATTGGGAATCAGAACACGGATATCAAGTGTCTTTTTTTTCATAATATATTAAACTTATTATTGCTTATCAAGAAGCTATAACTTAAATCTTTTTAAAGCAATAAGCAAATATATTATAGCCAAATCGGTTTATCATTGTGTCATAAAATGATTTGGCTATATATGTCATGCACTGGGTGCATTATTAGAGTTTTTATTGATCTCTTGTTCAAAAATCTCAGTTAAATCACGACATATCTCTGGGAATATTTGGTGCAACATGACTTGTAAATCAGGATTATTATGTAAATCATTAGCAGTTTCTGGTGAATTATTTTTTGAATTTAATAAAAGCAAAAAATGTTTTTGCATTATATCACAAATTCGTTCAGCAACATCATCATCATTATCACCTAGTATGAGGCCAAATTCTTTTGCCGCAAAAGGCTCAATGAGATCAACTTGAAATTCTGACATTATTGACATTAAATGTTGGTTTTTCTCAATCATTTCAGACGTAATTATTACCTTTATATCAGTCTGCGATACATCAAGAGGTGATGTTTTTTTTACACGCTTAGCATTCTGAGAATCTTTATCTGTTTTTAGGCGTGTTGATGGTGAAGTTGGGTTGCTACCGTTAACCATAATATCCCTCGCTTTATGTTCCGAGTGATATTAGGATAATTACAAGATGATAACAAATAGATAGTTTATTTTTTCAACCTATGGTTGTAAAGTACCTTGTTTTTAATCTTTAAAGTATTCTTACAATTTGGGTTCTTTTAATTTCGCCAAGTCAGCAACAAAATATCGTGTTAATGCACTATCAACTGTTTTTTGTGCTGCTGAACGCCACGCCACAACGGCCTCGTCATAGCTTGGGAAAATACCCACAATATCGATATTTGCAACATCAATAAACTCTGTACCAGCGGGATCTTTTAATGCACCACCGAAAACTAAATGCAAATGTGCCATAATTATTTTACCTTAATTATTCTTATTATATGTTTTATTAAACTACTCTCCAGCAATCGTCAAACTATCAACACGGATTGTTGGTATGTTTTTGCGTGATAAAAAAACTAAATCATCGGCGGGAACCATTGACTTAAAAATATCTTTCAAATTACCTGCAATTGTAACTTCGCTGATAGGGATAGTAACTTCGCCATTTTCAATTAAAAAACCAGACGCACCAATTGAATAATCACCAGTGACATCGTTCAACCCATGGCCGATTGTTTCAGTGACGTAAAATCCATACTTTACACTATCATATAGTTCAGTGGGCGACACAGTTCCAGCCTTTAAATACATATTTGTGGCGCTTGGATAGGGGTTACCACCAGGTGATCGAGAGGCACGCCCATTATTAACAATATTCATTTTTCGTGACGAAGCACCATGACTAAGGAATGACTTTAAAACACCATTTTCAATAATATTTAATGCAGGATTATAAACCCCTTCTGCATCAAATGGTACAGATGCCAAGCCGCCAACCAAATGCGGATCATCAACAATTTGAATATTAGGGGCAAAAATTGCTTGACCAAGTTCATTGCCTAAAAAGCTAACGCCTCGAGAAATCGCATCCGCTGAAATTGCATTCGCAAAATACCCTAGGAAAGAACGCCCAACCCGTTTATCAAAAATAACAGGAAAATTACCCGACTTCATTTTAACTGGATTAAGCTTTTTCAAGGTTCGATGCGCTGCTTTGAGACCGATTAATTTGGCGGATTTTAAATTATCATACAAACAATGAGTTGAATAACTATAATCACGCTGCATATTTACGCCCTCGCCGGCGAGAACCGAACAAGAAATTCCTGCGAGCGTTTTTTCATAATGGCCGCAAAAACCATTCGATGTTGCTAATAATATTTGATAACGCCCAAAAGAACAGCCAGCCCCCTCAGAATTTGTAATGCCGTCAAGAGACAAAGCGGCACTTTCAGCCTCAAATGCTTGCTGTTGTAAATCGGTTAATTCTGGTGTGTTTGCGTCGCAAATACCCTCAATGGCTTTGTATTTTTGAAATAGCTGATCGGTCGGTGCAATTTGTGCATAAGGGTCGCTTGGTAAAATTTTTGCACTTGTAACCGCACGTTCAACCATTTCTTGCAGCCCTTTGGCAGAAAAATCTGACCCAGACACTGTGGCTGCTTGTTGTCCAACAAGAACACGAATACCAATCGTTTTGCTTTCAGAAAAATCACTATTTTCAATTTCACCATTACGCACCTCAATCGACTGATCTGTGCCATGCACGCACATGACTTCGGCACTATCGGCACCTGATTTCAGACTAGCTTGAACGAGATCAGTGACAATGTTTTTATGGTGATCCTGTTGTGATTCCATCGATTGTTCCTTTTTAAAATATTATGCTATCAGTTACGTACTGAATAGATTGTTTTTTTCTTAATATTATTAATTTTTTTATTTTTTTATGCAAAATTCATTGCAACAAGTTCTTTTTGGGTTTCTTGAACACGCTTCAAAAGCTCGGAGGTTAGTTTTTTAATCTCAAACGCTGATGTTGATTTGGGCTCAATTTCGGTAACGCCGCTGCCCTGTAAAAATGCGGAAACATAACTATTACGATTCCCAAGCGCAGTTTGTGCCAAAGGTAATTGATTTTCAATCAATGAATCACGCAAACTTATAGATACCTTACTTGCGTGAGGCACACGATTTAACACTAAAAAATGGGCTGTTTTGGTTTCTTGTGCCATATCTAAAATGGGTTGTGTTGCCCAAATATCCATTGGCGATAATTGAGTTGGGATAATCACAAAGTCAGAATTTTTAATTAAGTGCAAGGCCGATTCTTTAGCATGAGGCGGTGTATCAATAATTAAAATATCGTATTTTCCGCAATGTTCTTTTAAAATATCATCTAAATTAAAATCGTGCAAAAGCAAGTCAATCATATTATCAGCAATATTATTTTGCCGTAATTCATACCACATACTGCTGCTTTGTTGAAAATCTAGATCAACAAGCCCGACTTTTTTACCTAAATTTGACAGACAGACCGCAATATTCGTACTAATTGTTGTTTTCCCTGCGCCCCCTTTTTGTTGTGCAACACTAATAATAACCGTCATTTCTCAGGCCTCCATAAGTATAATAACTTATATATTTTTATGATTCATACAAAACATACTATTATCAATAACACTCTTAATGCAATAAAAATCCATCATCATTACATCCAAAGTCAATTTAAGTATTCTTAAAAATATCAATATATTTATTAATATATTTAAGTATATAAATTTTATACTTTACTTTTTCCATTTTTTGTTGTATATTAAATTTGTATTAAAGTAAGGAAAAATATTATGCATGATAATTCAAATATTGATGAAACTCACACATCATCACATAAAAATGTAGTTGATGATATTTTTAATAAAATAACAGCAAGCACATCACAAGAAAACAATAAAGATGAAGAAACAACACAAGAATTTGATGCATCAATCGATCAAGCAATCGATGATTTAGAAAGAATTTTAAAAATTCAAGCGTTGCATGATAATGAATGGTCAGAGATTTATGAACCCGAAATAGAGTTTCACGATGATATTCAAACGCTTGATTTTGAAGTAAATTAAGCGCATTTTTTATACACAAAAATAAAAAAATCCCCATATACTAATATATAAGGCTTTTTTATTATCCACTTAGATTATTATAGACTTAAGCGCAATATTGTGCACCATTAATAGATTGTACAGCGCCATTCATGAAAGCGGCTTCGTCAGAGGCGATATAGCGAACAAGTGCGCCAATCTCTTCTACTTCACCAAGGCGACCTGCTGGAATATTGCTCACGATTGCTTTTAAAACATTTTCGTTAATAGCTGCAACCATTTCTGTATTAATGTAACCCGGACAAATACAATTTACAGTTACGCCTTTATGGGCAGCTTCTTGGGCAAGTGCCTTTGTAAAACCAATAACGCCTGCTTTGGCGGCAGAATAATTTGTTTGTCCTGCTTGCCCTTTTTGACCATTAATCGATGAGATATTAATAATACGACCAGTACCCCGATTACGCATATTTTCAAAAATCGGACGGGACACGTTAAACATTGAATCAAGATTTGTTGATAAAACTTCTCTCCATTGTTGCGGTGTCATTTTATGAAAAAATCCGTCACGTGTAATACCTGCATTATTAACAAGTACATCAATATTGCCGTGATCGGCTTCAATTTCTGAAACTGCCTGAAAAACAGCATCATAGTCTGAAACATCAAATTTCTTAACAATTGCACCGCTCACTTCGGAAAATTGTTTTGCACGTACGTCATCGCCTGCATAATTTGCAATCACTTTATAGCCATCATTTAGAAGCGATTGAGAAATTGCAGCACCAATACCGCGTGTACCACCTGTCACCAGAGCAATTTTTTGTGTCATAATATTTCCCTTTTAATTATTATTATCGTATTGGTTTATCTTTTGACTGTCAAGGCAATCCCCATGCCACCACCGATACAAAGCGTTGCAAGCCCTTTTTTCGCATCACGGCGTTGCATTTCATGCAACAATGTCACCAAAACACGACATCCCGAAGCCCCAATTGGGTGACCAATCGCAATTGCACCGCCATTCACATTTACTTTGTCAGTGTCCCAGCCCATTTCCTGATTAACACTAAGGGCCTGTGCGGCAAACGCTTCATTGGCTTCAATTAAGTCAAGATCTGCAATGTCCCAGCCTGCTTTTTCAAGCGCTAAGCGTGAAGCAGTTACAGGGCCTGTGCCCATAATTTTCGGATCAACGCCTGTGGTCGCCCATGATTGAATGACAGCAAGTGGGGTTAATCCACGTTTATTAGCCTCTTCAACCGACATTAAAATTACAATTGCGGCACCATCATTAAGGCCCGAAGCATTACCTGCCGTAACAGTGCCTTCTTTGTCAAAGGCAGGACGCAATTTGCCAAGCCCTTCAAGCGTTGCATCATGGCGGATAAATTCATCGTGCTCGATGACGGTTTCGCCTTTGCGGGTTTTGATGATCACGGGTGTAATTTCAGCTTTAAAATGTCCTTGTTTTTGCGCTGCGGATGCTTTTGCCTGCGAGTTTACGGCAAATTCATCTTGTGCTTCACGGCTAATATTGAATTTTTTAGCAATATTTTCAGCCGTAACCCCCATGTGATAGTTATTAAAGACATCCCAAAGACCATCTTTTATCATGGTATCAACCGATTTAACGTCGCCCATTTTTGTACCAACGCGATTATAAGATGCGTGCATTGCAAGGCTCATATTTTCTTGTCCACCTGCAATCACAATTTTTGCATCGCCGTTTTTAATCGCCTGCAAGCCCATTGCAACAGCCCGAAGCCCTGAACCACATACTTGATTAATGGTTAAAGCTGTCGACTGCTCAGGGCAACCTGCATGAATGGCGGTTTGGCGTGCTGGATTTTGCCCACTACCTGCAACAAGAACTTGCCCAAGGATAACGTCATCAACATCGGCCGCATCAAGGGATATGCCTGACAAAGCCCCCTTAATGGCGATTGTACCAAGATCAACGGCAGAAACAGTGCTTAATCCGCCTAAAAAATTACCAACAGGTGTGCGTGTGGCACTCACAATTGCGATATCTGTCATGGTAAACCCCTATATGTTTATTTATATATTTTTCCATTCTTCTTAGCGTAATTCTATATAAACCTCAATAAAAACTTATGCTTTTCCTGATAATAAGTATAAATAATTTTGGGTGTATTTTATAGTATTACAAGGTGTTTCAAGGTCAATATGTGAGGGGCATCGCTGATAATGAACCTGATTATCAATAGGCAATGCGAGGGGTTTATTGTTTAATAAACAAAGGGCATTTTGAATGATAATCGCCGCTTTATTGCTACGATATAATAGCTGATAAAAGCTTATTGGCGAAAGCCCTGTTTGCAGGGCATGATTAATCAGCGGCACTTGAAGATTCATACTGCCTGAAAGTATGGTTTGCGAGAAATAATTAATCCGTTTTAAAATTGCCTCATGCGGTGTACCATTTTGTTTTTCAGGCGTAATGCCCCAAATAATATTTGATTGCGTATGCGCTTTTAAAATATCTATACCCTGTACAGTAATATCGCCCACCAGATAGAGTGTTTTATGTTTTATATCAAGGGCTTTAGTGTCAATATGATGTACATTAATGCCCCCATAAGGCGGATGCAATGTACAAGATGAATCATAAAAAATAAGCTGATTACTGTATATATTTTTGGGTATATTTGCCGTATCTTTATCGTGTTTAATTTTTTCAGATGGCTGAATGCGTAAACTATCCAATAGAAAAAACTTTAAAATCTTAGGGTATATTACACCTGAATACCATAACGGATTTTGCGTAATTTTTGCCTTAAAGTTACATTCTGAAGGATTATTTTTCAGATAATAAGGTAAAAACGCCACCGACATTTGCAGACAATTTGACGCAGCATATATTAAAGGCAACAAACAAGCAGGCACACGAAGCTGCTTATTTTGGGTGTAATGCCAGTTCTTGGCTTTGGATTTGACGCAATGATTATCAAAAGCCCCCTCAGATTGCAGCATTATATCAATCAAAATATCGTAGGTTTTTATGATATCGCTATCATTCATTGCTTACGAAGCGACATTACAACACGAGATTAAATATTCATGGTTGCCATCTGTGCCTGTAATCGGCGAATCGATTGCTTCTATATTTGCTAAATTACGAGATTCTAAGAATGCAAGTACAGCTTCTTTTGCTTCCTCAAGGAAATGCACTTCTTTGACCATGCCTTTTTTAATCGCCTGTGGGTTTAATTCAAATTGCGGCTTGCATAAAATAACAATTTTTGCCGTTGGCGATAATAGTGGCAACACAAAATCAAATACTTTGGTCACTGAAATAAAACTAACATCAATGCATAAAAAATCAATTACATCGGGAACCAATGTATCATCAAGTATTTTGGCAGGTATTTGCTCGAGATTGATAATTTTTGGGTTTTCTGCAATCTTGCTATGAAGCTGGGAATGCCCCACATCAACGGCGTATATCTTTTGACATTTACGACTTAATAAAACATCGCAAAAGCCACCAGTCGATGCCCCAAGATCAAGACAAATCGCATCGGTTACGTCAATATTAAAATGATTCAAAGCATGATCTAGCTTTAATCCGCCCCGTGAAATCCACGGGCACGCTCCAATAACTGTAATTTGTGGATGTTTGTCAACTGTCGAAGCAGGCTTAATAACCACTTTACCATTAACACTTACACACCCTTGTTTGATCGCTGCAATTGCAGTCGTACGGGTCGGAAAATGACTATGTTCGACAAGATGTAAATCGAGTCTTTGTTTGGCAATGATTTCATGTTCCATAAGATAGATTTAGACAAAAACATTTACTGTTTTTGTTCCTTTAATTTTTCACGGGTTGTTGGGTCAATATTTTGATTTTTACCAAGAATTTTAGAAAGCAGATATCCTTGATTTTCTTGCGACTTATAGGTTGTTTGCATGGCAGTGTCAAATTCTTGAAAATCAATCGCTTTACCATTGCTTGAAATATGATGTACAGCATTTAATGATTGGCTAGGCGTTTGAGGCTGCTCAACTGATCCAGTTGCTTCAGGTAATATTTGAGATAATACACTATTTTTTTGCTTTGAAGGCGTATTCTGCTCGATATTCAGATTTAAAATTTCGGAGGCTTTTTTCGCACGACTATACATTTGTGACGGTGGTAAAATTGCTTGTGGCTTTGGCAATCCTAGGCGTGTTTGATTAGAAGTTTGCCCATTATTTGTTTTTGAAGGATCTGTTTTTAAAGGTGATAAAATAGAACCAATCACGAAAGGATCAGGGCCAAGCTTTGAGCCAAAAAAGAATTCTTTGGTATTGTAATCGGCACAGCCACTGATGGTGGTTGTTGCAAACGTACAGAGTAAAAAAACATATTTTTGTAACATTTTAAGCACTTCCTTAAAGTATCATTAATGCGTCGATTTAGGACGCTTATAAGCAATTAAAAATTGATCGGATAATAACAATATTGCCCCAATCGTAATATAGGCATCGGCTGGATTAAAGGTCCAAAAATGAATGCCCATAAGATGTAAATCAAGGAAATCATAGACAGCACCATAATAAAGCCTGTCAAATAAATTACCTAATGCACCGCCAATAATACAAGCAAGACCAATCGCCTCGATTTTAGTTTGTGACTTAATCAGCATATAGGATAAAAAGCCAACAATTAAACTTGCAACAAACAGCAACAACAAGACACCCTTAAAACTATCGGCCTTGAATAATCCAAAACTGACACCAAAATTCCAGATTTGGGTGATATTGAAAAATGAAGTAATTTCAATTGTTTT
>JBLHTX010000049.1:0-12701 GCA_047627635.1 Alphaproteobacteria bacterium
TCCCCGTGATATAGGATCATTGTCTGCAAGCCCTGCTTCATCAAGATAAATGAGCCTATGAGGCGCTATTTTCAGAAGTTTCTGCTTGAATTCTTGTCTTTTTTTGACGTTTATGTATTTTTAATGTAAATAAATTATAATGTTAAATGGAAAAAATTTATGATTATTCATGCTTTTTATGGCGTATTAGGTGGAAGATCAACTGCTTGTGCAAGAATGCTTGCTGGCTCGAGAACAATATATTGATGAACCTTTAGGGGCTTTAATGGTAAAAAAACGAGCCATAGGGAAGGAAATATCTAATAAAAATATTACAGATTGTTTAGAAAAAATCTCAAAACAATTAAAAGATAAGCCTTTTGCGCTTCATGAAGTTATTGCAGCTGAAGGCGATAGGGAGCTACTTTTTAGGGGGGTGCTTAATAGCACTCTCAAAATTAGAGAAGAAATGGAAGATGTAGAAAAAGCATTACTTTCTGCAATTTCTTGCAATCATACCCCCTTATCAGTGATAGACACTACTATTGTTGCTCAAAATTTATTTTTAAACGATGATAGGTTTATTTTAAACCCAGAAGATAATGCATTTGTTACAAGCGAAGATACCGTTGCAAATACTAAACATCATTATTATGAAAACAATCCAGATAAGCAACAAGCAATAGAAATTTTATCATCCAAAGACATCTTATCGCCGATTTCTCCACAAGATAGTCTAATGATACGAGATGCAAAGCGGTCAAAACAAAAGACTTTAAACAGCAATGGACTACACATCACTACGTCAGATCAACAAGAGCGTCAAAGGAAAAAATCAAAGCGAACTTATCAAATGTTAGTTTCATTTAAAGACAATATTCAAAGTGTAAATTCAAAGTGTAAAATCATCCCCACAGACCTTGAAAGAGCATCTTGATGCAGCTCAAGCCTCTTATCAAAGAATCAGAAATACTGCTCATGAGCATGGCTTACTAAGGTCATCGATTGATGATGAAGGAAATATGCTTCCAAGTTAAATATATTCAATATGCCATAAGCTAATCTTTTTCCGAGCCAACGGCAAGGGTAACCGTTAATCCGTCAAGGGATTGTGACATAATAAGTTGGCAAGAAAGGCGTGAATAGGATTCAACGGCAGGAGCAGAATCAAGCATATCAAGCTCTTCATCGGTTGGCGGATAAAGCTTGTCAAGCCAAGCCGCATCAACATAAACATGGCAGGTGGCACAGGAACAAGCACCACCGCATTCGGCTTTGATGTTTAAATCCCAATCACGGATAATTTCCATTACCCGCCATCCTTCTTCGGCTTCAAGAGCATGATGCGTGCCTTGTTGGTCAATCACGTTAATTTTCATGCATCAACCCCTAATTTGCTTTGTAAATTGCTTGAGGAAGTTGTGTATTGAAATCTGAATTTTTTTTCAGGATAGACATAATGAAACGCCCCTTTTGCCATTAACGCTGCCTCGTGGAAGCCCGACAAAATAAGTTTTTGCTTACCTGCATAGGTGTTAATATCGCCAATAGAGAAAATTGATGCAACATTTGTTTCAAATTTTTCCGTATCCACAGGCACAAGGTTATTTTCCATATTAATGCCAAATTCGGCCAACGGCCCTGCCTTCATTGTTAAACCATAAAATGCCATAAATATATCGGCAGGAATTGACTTTTGGGTATTGGTTGCCTTATCAATAATTTGTACATTTGTAATTTGGGGTGCATCGCCCTCAAGTGTATCAAGTTTGGCAATCTCGAAATCCATTTTGTCCATTGCGACTAATTCACGCATTTTATTAACGCTATCGGGGGCGGCTTTAAAGCCATCACGATGATGCACCAAGGTAACACGCTTGGCAAGCGGCACAAAATATAACGCCCAATCAAGGGCTGAATCGCCGCCGCCTGCAATGACGATATTTTTATTGTGAAATTGCTCGACATTGCGGACAGCATAAAAAACTGAAGTGCCCTCATAGGCATCAAGATTGGCAAGAGCTGGTTTTTTTGGCGAAAATAATCCGCCGCCTGTGGCGATTACAACAACTTTTGCTTGAATGATATGATTATCAGAGGTTGTGATTTGCCATCCATCGTCGGTTTTTACCAGTTTTTCGGCCGATTGACCCAAGAAAAATTCAGGATTAAACGGCTTAATTTGTGCCATTAATTGATCGGTTAACGCTTGACCCGTAACCGAAACCAAGGCAGGAATATCGTAAATTGGTTTTTCGGGATATAATTCAGCGCATTGACCGCCAACCATAGGTAGCACGTCAATCACGGCGGCTTTCATATCGTAAAGCCCCAATTCAAATACGGCGAACAGGCCAACAGGACCAGCACCAATAATGGCGACATCTGTTTGATAAGGTGTGTGTGTCATAGGTCTAAAATATTATCTTACATTTGTTTGTCTGGGATTTGAACAACTAAATCGTTCATATCGGCTGTTATACGCACTTGGCATGATAAGCGGCTTTGGGGGCGTACATCAAAAGCAAAATCAAGCATATCTTCTTCGGCAGCCGAGGGCGCACCTGTTTTATCTTGATAGGCTTGATCGATATAGATATGACAGGTTGCACAGGAACATCCGCCACCGCAATCGGCTTCAATGCCATCAATATCATGCTTGATCGCTGCTTCCATAATCGAAAGACCCTCAGCAATTTCAACTGCTTCAAGCTTACCATCAGGGTGTTTGAAAGTAATATTAACCATTTTTCACCACCATAAAACAAAAATTAAATTTAATATGTGCCTTATAGCGTGAATTGATAAAATTCTCAAACCGTTTCGTGGATTTCTTCAGATTCTTTTGTAAGAAGTACAGGAATAGTTTTTTTCTTAGGCTTTGTGAGCTCTTGAAGTGTCCAGCGGAATTTAATTTGTGGCTTGTTGAGCGTTAATTTAACCACAATTTGCTTAACTTCCTGCATCGATGCCGTGCCTAGATAAATGCTGGGTTCCATAATAATTTTTCCCGATCCCACCGTAAACATCCAGTCACCATGATTGGGGACACTTAAAACCACTGAAGTGCCTGATGATTTTGCCGTAATATCAGCCCCAAGGTGAAAGCGGATATAGCAGGCAGGATTATCGATGGGTAATTTTTTATCATTTTCAACCATATTAAACGTATCTTCGCCGCGTAATATTTTACCAGTTTTAAACAATGTTAAATGACGATGATGAGTGACATGACCTGTTTTGCCAAATTCATACGATTGCGCTGCCTCGATAGTTGTTCCTTGAGAGTTAATTGAGACAAAGGGTTTTAAGGTTTTTTTACCCGTAATAATAGGCGTTTTCAAGGAAGGTACAATATTAGGAATATCAATCACAGGCATTGTATGGGCCGCAGGCTGTTGCATGGCTTTTGTCCATTCATTGCCAAGCTCATCGCCACTGCCGCAATTAATAAAAACACGGTTTTTACCAATAGATAATTCAAATGCCAGCATACTTTGATAGTCATATTGATGGCGGCTATCGAATTTTTGTAAGTCAGTAATAAGCGTTATATTAGGGGCAGTAAGGCGATAAAAGCCCGTATCTTTAAGTTTTATCAATTTATTGTTTTTAAGCTCAGCCGTTGAGATATTAAGAATTTTATTGATATAATCGGCATCCGATTCATAACTGCCGTTGAAAATTGCAAGCTTTCCATCAGGGTGCCGCATGAAATTTAAATAATCAACCGATAAAGAAATAACGGATTGTATATTTGTCGGCAAAGAAATGCCGCTATTGACAGCTAGGTTACGGAGTTGAATAAGCTCATCGACAATTTTTAATTGAAACGATGTGTTACGGCTTATATGACCGCCATCTTTGTAAAAATCTTCTTGGAGGCGTTTTTCAAGTGTAATCATCAATGGCTTAAGGTGATTGCGTTCTTCAAGGAAGCAAATGCGCGCATAAAGGGATCGAATAATATAAAGAATATAGTCACGTTTGCTATGATGTTTTTTCAATTTACGGCGTAAATAAATACTTTGTTGCAGGATTGATTTAAAATATTCTTTTGCGATTGGCGATTGATCGTTTTTGTCAAAAATATAATGACTTGCCAGCAACATATTATAAATACGCGCAGATACAATATTAACGTCCCAAATATCTTTATTAAAGGGTGCTATTTTTTTTAAAAAAACACCCAGAAATTCACTTAATTGCTCTTTTTGTGTGTGCGATAGTTCCGTGTTAATTTCCTTAAGCCAATCAATGCGGTAATATTGTTTAAAGAGTGACTGTGTGGTATTTTTTTTATTGTCTAAATGCCTACCATATTGCAATAAATGGCTGAAAGGGACAGCAATATTATCGTGATAAGACACCGCAGGAATATGGGCTGCCAATGTCTGAAATTGCGACACGGGTAGCGTCAATGGCCGCAAAAATGTACTGTAAAAAATATAATCAAGCATAACAAAAATAAAATATCATTTGGATTATCGAATCATCTCTTATATAGTATAACATTAAACGATTTGATTGTTAGTACTATCATTAATAAATTTATGCATAATTTCACTTTAAATAAGATAATTATTGGGCGCTCCCCTCAGGAACCCTTAGATTTTGTTTTTAATTATTGTTTTAACGCAGGAACTATCTATTATATTAATGGCATTAACGGAAGCGGGAAGACAACTTTAATGCGTACCGTGTGCGGTTATTTACCGCCAATTTCGGGCACATTATTATGGAACGGTCAGGCAATGACACATATAATGTTTGGGGCTTATTATGGTCATCAAAATGGCTTAAAGCAAAAAATGTCCGTCAAAGAATATTTAACATACTGTATGCGTATTTTCGATAAAACACATTCATTAAATGATTTAATTTCTCGCTTTAAAATAGAATCATTTCTGGATATTCCTATTAATTATTTATCTTGTGGGCAGCAAAAACGGGTTTCATTGGTGGCATTATTATGTTGTGATCGGGATTTTTATTGCTTCGATGAAGCTTCATCGGGTCTTGATAGTCAGTTTAAAGCAATATTATATGATTATATGACAGTTCTTGCGGAACAATATCAAAAAATTATTATCTTTTCAGATCACAATCCGCCACAATTATCAGCATATACAACGCTTAATATGCATGATTTTACCCATAAAATTCCTGTTAATGCGTATGCCCTATGGTAAAACAAATATTTGCTTTGCTTTGTTTTGAATTAAAAATTGCTTATACAAGCGCTGATGGTGTTTGGGGCGGTTTGTTATATTTTTTACTAACGCTGATTATTATGCCATTTACATTAAATATTGCTGCATTTAATTTAACCGATATTGCCCCCACCATGATTTGGGTCGCCATTATTCCAGCAATTTTAACCAGCAGTAGCCGTTTATTTTCCAATGATTTGGATGATGGTTTTATTGATCGGTATTATTTAATGAACATCACGTTCGAGTTACTTTTTATAATCAAAATTTGTGTTTTATTTATTTGCGTTATTCTACCTTTATTATGTGTTATCCCGATTGTTGCTTTGTTATTTGATTTATCCCTCGATAGTGTGATTCGTATTTATGCAGGACTTTTATCCAGCTTGCCAGCGATTGCATTTTTTACAGGCTTTGGAGCACTTTTATCAATTCATGCAAAAATGGGGCATTTATTAACCTTTATTCTTGTGATACCGTTAATTGTGCCTGCAATTATTTTAG
This sequence comes from Alphaproteobacteria bacterium, assembly GCA_047627635.1. Taxonomy (GTDB): domain Bacteria; phylum Pseudomonadota; class Alphaproteobacteria; order JBCCNR01; family JBCCNR01; genus JBCCNR01. The sequence goes on from JBLHTX010000049.1 coordinate 5,697, forward strand.
GGGCAGGCTTGGTTTATACATCTGATTCTGTGATAGACTTTATTAAATTTCCAATTATATTTTCATTAATTGCAATTTTAATCACTGTCCCAGCAGGTGGCTTTGTGTATAAACAACTTTATCAATATCGTTAAGTGATATAAATTATGTTCTTTGATTTTTATGCTAATCCCCATCGTTTTGAAAAATTTGCCCGTATCATCATGCCTTATTTATTAAGCGTGGGATTTGTTATTTTATCCGTTGGTCTTTATATTGGTTTATTTGCCTCGCCTCCCGATTATCAACAAAAAGAAACCGTCCGCATTATGTATATTCATGTGCCGACGGCATGGCTTGCAATGGGGCTGTTTTTTTCAATGGGGCTTTCAAGTATTATTTTTCTGGTACGGCGGCATCATATTGCCTATTTAATTGCCAAATCGAGTGCACCAATTGGGGCAGTTCTTGCGTTAATTTGCCTTATAACGGGGTCATTATGGGGGCGACCAACATGGGGTACTTATTGGATATGGGATGCGCGCCTTACATCCATGCTTGTGTTGTTTTTTTTATATCTTGGCTATATTCTAATTAATCATACGATTGACGATACGCACCGCGCGGCCAAAATATCCAGCATTTTTGCCCTGATTGGGTGTATTGATATTCCAATTATTAAGTTTTCGGTTGAGTGGTGGCATACTTTGCATCAAGGCGCATCGGTAATCCGTTCAGGCGGTAGTTCTATTCATGCGAGTATGTTAACCCCTTTATTGATTTCAGCCCTTGGGTTATGTTTGTTGGTTGCTGGATTAATTTTAATGGGTACATTGACGCATTTAATGACGTTAAAAGTAAAACGCTATTATCAGAGGCAGGTTGCAGATGGATAGAATATTAGCAGATTATCAATATTATTTTATTATTGCGAGTTACGCCATATTTTTTACATTTTTGGGTGGTATATGCGTATATTATACTGTTAAATTCCGATATTATACAAAATTGACGCATCATATTCAAACGAGAAAACAATCAGAGCATTAAAATATTATGGCACACAATAAACCACAAAATGATAATAAACCACACCAGAAATCACAAAAAATTTCCTTTAAACTTATTTTTGTTATTATTATTCTTGGATGTTTTGTAGGGGTTTTTATCCGCACCTTAACTTACAAGCCTGATATGTCATTGGAAGCATTAAATAAAAATATGCCTGTTTTCTCGTTGCCCTCATTAGCTGATAATAGTGTGTATATTTCAAATGAAGATATTAAAGAAAATGCCCCTGCGCTTTTAAATGTGTGGGCTTCATGGTGTGCGCCTTGTCGTAACGAACATAAATTTATTTCTCAACTTTCCAAAGAGCATAATATTAAAATTTTTGGGCTAAATTACAAAGACAAAGCCGAGAATGGACAAAGTTTTTTAAAAAAATACGGTAATCCGTTTTTCAAAGCCATGAATGATGCCGATGGTTTAACAACCCTTAATTGGGGTATTCGGGGTGTGCCTGAAACTTTTATTATTAACAAACAAGGCAAAATAACCTATCGTCATACAGGGGAAATTCGTCAAAAAGATATTGCAACAATCCTTAAGGCTTATAATGAGGCTTTAAATTAATATTATAATTAAATATTATAATTAAATATTAATATACTTATTTAAATTATTTTAAAATTATAGTATAATGACATATATTAATAATTTAGAGCTCTATATGAATGCAATAGTAGGAAATTCTACGCCATCATTACAGACCCAAAATATTCCGAATAAAGGGAATGCGCCTGCTGGGTTTTCAGGCATAAGACAACAAGCACCACAACAAGCATCACAACAAATTGTTCCACCCGTACAAAATTTCCTTAATAGTGGGCATAATGCCATGCCAATGAGTGCGATGCCAATGGCTGGATTAGCAGGAGGTATGCCATCACTCGGTGGATATAATAATGCACCTCATTTTGGTAGTGATATGAGTGGCGGCATGGGTGGCGGCATGGGTGGTATTATGCCACAACAAGGGATTTTTAATAATAATCAATCTAATGATTTATTAAATAAATTTTCTGTTCCCAATATGCAAGATACAGGTATGGGCGGTGGCATGAGTGGCAGCATGGGTATGGGTGGCAGCATGGGTATGAGTGGCAGCATGGGTATGAGTGGCAGCATGGGTATGGGTGGCGGCATGGGTATGATGGGTATGGGTGGTATTGGTGATATATTAAGTCTATCTTTGCTTGGTAGCCTTTTTTAAGAAGTTGCACTCTTAATATGATTGCGGTATATCTTAGGGCATTGTCGATATTTTGCAAAGGATCTTGAAATATGCCAACTATTTTAGACGCTTCACAAATAGGTTTTGAGGCAGATTTAAAAAAAATCCTTGATAATCCACGGGGTTTATCTCAAGATGTGTCCGATATTGTGCGTACAATTATTGACACCATCAAGCAAAATGGCGATGATGCCCTTGTAAATTATACCCGTCAATTTGACGATGACCAAGCGTCACTAGAAACCTTGACTGTCACGCAACAAGCGCTTGACGCAGCTGAAAAGCTGATTGACGAAGATTTAAAAAATGCCCTTAAACTTGCCTATCGGCGGATTACACTATTTCATCAAAAACTATTACCCGATCATATTTTTTACAAAGATGATACAGGCACGCATTTAGGGGTTCGCTATACACCGCTTGACTCGGCAGGTGTTTATATTCCAGGGGGTTCAGCAAATTATCCAAGTTCGGTTTTAATGAATATTATTCCTGCCAAAATTGCAGGTGTAAAGCGGATTGTTGCCGTGGTTCCAGCCCCCAAAGGAATTATTGACCCATTGGTTTTATATGCATTAAAATTAGCAGGTGCTGATGAAATTTATAAAGTGGGTGGTGCACAGGCCATTGCTGCCTTGGCGTATGGCACACAAACCATTCAAGCCGTTGATAAAATTACGGGCCCAGGGAATGCGTATGTTGCGGAAGCCAAAAAACAAGTATTTGGAAGCGTTGGCATTGATTCGATTGCAGGGCCTTCCGAAATTTTAATTATTGCCGATCAAGGAGCAAACCCTTATCATACGGCAATTGATTTATTATCACAGGCCGAGCATGACGCATTGGCACAAGCGGTTTTATTAAGCCCTAGCCAAGATTTCACTAATCAAGTTTTAATGCATATTGACCAAGTGTTGGAAACATTGCCACGCAAAAAAATTGCCCAACAAAGCTGGTCCAATTATGGCGTGATTATTCATGTTGATAGCCTTGAGCAAGCCGCTGAAATTTCTAACCAATTTGCGCCCGAACATTTGCAATTATCGGTGGCCGAAACCGAATTATTATTGCCATTTATCAAACATGCAGGGGCAATTTTTATGGGATATTATACGCCCGAAGCCATTGGCGATTATATTGCAGGGCCTAATCATGTGTTGCCAACCAATCGGACACCCCGATTTGCGTCAGGTCTGTCAACGATTGATTTTATGAAACGCTCAAGCCTTATTCAATGTAGTAAAGAATCGATACAGCATATTGCACCCAGTGCCGTTAAATTGGCCGATGCCGAGGGACTTTATGCTCACAGCCTGTCATGCCAAGTACGGATACAATCATAGAAAATTAACCCTAGAAATAGCTTGGATTAATAGAACCAGGAACCGAGCCAAAGTTATTTTGTGAATTTCCTGAATTGTTCCAATTCCACGCACCGCCATAGCCATTTTGCTGTTGTCGTGATCCAACAGTTGGACTTGGATTGTCATGGACACTGCCAATTGGGCCAACATCTAGTTTGCCATCACCAATACCAGTATGTTCAAACATTTTATCACGGGTGTCTAATTTTTGGTTAAGGTCTGCTAGTGCGGCATCAATCTCTGATGAAATAGGCCCTTGTGGAATGCCCATTGCCGCTTGTGGGGCTTGCTGTAATGGTTGTGGTGGACCGCTACCATCGGTCAGAAAATTAGGCAGTCCTGCCACTTGGGGGAGTCCTGATGCAGAAACAACATTGCCTGTTGGTGTGCCTGAAAAAAGTGATCCCTCAGATGATGCTGGAAGAATACTTGTAACCTCTTGTGGTGCTAAGGCAGGCGCAATTATATTAGCCGCACCAACAGCAACACTACCTGCAACAGTAACAGCAGCAGCGGTTTTTATGGGGTTTGCTTTAACATAATTTAACGCTCTTTGTTTAAAAGCAAGATCAGATGTTTGAGGTTTAGCAGCAGCGGGTTTAGGAGCAGGAGCATTATATAGCGCGTCATTACTAGGATTAGTCCAATCAAGAGAACCAGCAGGAATGTTATCTACCTTCCTCGTTCCGTCGGCTACCGCACCTACTGCATTTCCGAACTTTGTCACAAATCAACCCCAATTTATATTTAATATAATAAACTATATACTTTTTTTAAATTAAAGTAAAGTATTTTTATTTAATTTATAGTTTGTGTCGTGTTTCGGATAGTGGTCATGAAATCGCTAAACAAAATAGGGTAGGGCATTTTAATTTGATTTATCTGCAAATGATGATCGAAAATACGCACCATAATATTGGGATTATCGGGCGTTATGTGAATGCCGTGGTTCGATAAATCGAATCGGGTCAGCAGAATTGCAATCATTGCTTGCGGTTTATTAAATCCTATGGTTATATGCTGTGTCATTTTAAGCTTTTTATATTTTGTGTATATGCCTGATTTAATTAATACTATTTTCCCCAATCAAACAAGCCCCATTCCGTATTATGGTCTTTTAATTGAGCGTATTTTATTCGATTTTCGCCGTGGCTTGCCTGTTTTTCTGAATTACCAGTCAGGGTATTTTATAAAACCCACCGAATTTACCGATCCGTCTATTGCCGATGACATAAAAACAATCATTACGGGCGATGCAAACGGCAATGTTATCATAAATAACGATGCAATTATAAGTCATCAATCGGCAGCAGCCTTGTTATCTTTAATTAAAATGTCAGAATTAAGCCCATCCATCACGCTTTATCCCAGCGATACTTATTCCAGCGATAATGAGGCATTAAAACAATGCATAACGCATATTACGCTTGATGATTTAGAAAAAATATCGGTACCGCATTATACAATTGAAAAAATGACGCAAACCATTTTACCCACAAGCTATGATGCCACCGCCCAGCTGATTGCTTATCGGGTTATTCCAAGTTTTTATGAATATTATGCGTTAATTATTAAAAACCCAGATTTATCAAAACCTGTCAATGTGCGGTTACATGCCGAATGTTTAACGGGCGATTTATTGGGGTCGCTTCGGTGTGATTGCCAACCCCAACTTCATAAAGCGCTTAAAGAATTTGGTAATGCTGATGGGGGCGTTATTATTTATATCCGCCAAGAGGGACGCAATATTGGTTTGTTAAATAAATTAAAAGCTTATAATTTGCAAAATCAGGGGCATGATACGGTTGATGCAAATTTATTATTAGGTTTTAAGCTTGACGAAAGAGACTATCAGGCATCGGCTTTGATTTTACAAAATTTGGGCATTCATCATATTCGGTTATTTACCAATAATCCCGAAAAAATTACTGCGATGGAAAAATATAACATTCATATTGCCGATCGTGTGGCTCATTACACGCCATCACACCAATATAATGCACATTATATTGAAACAAAACAAAAACGGATTGGGCACTTACCAAAAGATTAAGCGATCAGCTTAATTTCCCTAGAACGCCCTCAATGGCAGATTTTAAATCGGCAACAGAAAATGGCTTTGCTACGAAACCGCTTTTATCAACCAAGCCTTCTTCTGGACGATAACACTCGCTGGTTGCCAATAAAAACGGCATTTCCTTAAGAATTGGATGCTCTCGGACTTTATCAAGTAAATCGGTGCCTGACATACCATCCATATTCAAATCAGATATAATTAAATCGAATTGTGATTTTTCAAGCGATTTCAAGGCATCTTCAGCTGAAGGCACCATATCCACTTGACGCACACCGATACGTGTTAAACATTGTCTTGCTAGGCCTCGCATACTTTGTTGATCGTCAACCACGAGAACTTTCATTGATCTTGCTTGTACCATTTTATTGCCCCTTTAAACTGCTTTACGCTTTTGTGTATTATTTGTGTTTTTGCCGCATAAAATATTCATTAATTCAGATGATACTTTATCAATTGGAAGTTCAACATCGACCGCACCAATTTCACAGGCAGCGCGCGGCATACCGTAAACAACGCAGGTTTCTTTGTTTTGTCCAATTGTTGGGCATTCTAATTGTTTCAGCTCTAACATGCCTTGTGCGCCATCACGCCCCATGCCTGTTAACATAATTGCTGTGGCTTTGTTTTTACCAAGGGCCTTTGCAAGGCTTGAAAACATGACATCGACCGAAGGGCGATGCCCAGAAACTGTTGCACCGTCACACAATGCAGCCTTATAGTGACTGCCAAATTTAACAATTTTAAAATGATGTGTGGCAGGCGCAATATAAACATTCCCTGCTTGTAAGGTTTGATTATCTTGTACTTGTTGCACATTCATGGTGCAATCACGGTTTAAACGCTCTGAAAAGCGTTCAATATAACCAATCGGCATATGCTGTGTAATAACAATCGGCGGTAAATTATTGGGTAAACGCTCCAGAACTTCTCGAATTGCTGTCACGCCGCCCGTTGATGCACCAATTGCAATAATATCATAGTGCGATGCAGCATTTGTGGTATCGGCTGGGTTATCTTGTTGTGCGTCTTGTAATGCATCACTCGATTTTTGCAATTTAACCATTGTATCCCGTAATGTTCGGGGCTTAGAATTGCCAAATGCCAAAAGTTTGGGGATTAATTCTTGGGTTAAATAATCGAGTGATTTATCAATACCTGCACGTGGTTTTTGTAAAAAATCAACTGCCCCAATTTCAAGTGCCTTAAGCGTAATTTCAGTGCCTTCTGCGGTATGCGAAGAGAACATAATGACGGGCATTGGACGCACATTCATAAGACGATCAAGAAAT
>JBLHTX010000050.1:0-12690 GCA_047627635.1 Alphaproteobacteria bacterium
CGACAGTAAACTTCAATGATAAGTGTGTCTATGTTCATTTTGTTTCCTTTTTTCAAATACAAAATGAACAACTTTTAATTCTTTTTCAATACCCAATTAAAGTCGAGAGTCGGGTATCTGTCATAACCGCTTATAGCAGATAATGGGTAATATGAAACCGATTAAATATCAAGATGCTGCATTAAATTATTACGGGTTACTTTATCCTCAATCACCATATTACCATGGGGTAATTGTGTGACAAGCGATAAAATGACAGCACTGACCAATTCAGGCTCAAGCCGCATCACATCCGAGAACATCATTTTAACAAGACGTTGCATCCTGCTTTCGGAAACAACATCATCTTCGTCATCATCATCAAAAGGCTTTTTGATTTTGCTTGCATCGGCAATGCGTTGATCGCGTTCAGCATTTTTCTTTTCACGCTGCTCCTTAGAGGCTTTACCCATAATAAAATCAAGAATATCTTGATCGAAACTACTGAAGAAACTACTTTTTGGTTTGGCAGGCACCAGTGATAAAAATTCTCGGATTGTCGTCGAATAATCTGCCATTGGCTTATGATAAAGATTTAAGGCATTACGATTTTTTATAAGCGCATCACGTAGCTTAAGCATGACTTTGCCAGCTAATTCTTGAAATTCACTGCTTTTTTGTGGAATATTTTTAATAATCTGAATAATTGAGCGAAAAACATTATTATCTTGTAAAAGCCGAGGATTTAAATCAACAATCACACCCATATTTTTTGCAATCACACCTCTATCTGTAAAGGGTATTTTGCCGATATTCGATAATAATTGGGTAAATTGCTCTTTATCACTGATAGTCGCATGAAAAGCACGATCACTTTTAAAGCACTGATTAATTTCAGACATATTGTAATTATCAGACAGGGAACCGACGCCACCTGATCCAGCACTCACTCCTTTGGGTGGCTTGATGCCAGATTGCGGATTTTGAGGTGGCTTATTCATAAAACTTCCGATAGAGTTGATTTATAAATATAGTATACAATAAATATGCCAATAATGACAGTTATTATTTTATCATTGTGTTATTACTTAAAATTAGGAACTATATCGGCAATATATGAATATAACCTATTGAGTGATATATTGCTGATAACGCGCAATTGATTGCGTTATTTTTTCATATTCAGCATCTTCAAGGAAGTTTTGAAGTTTAGGCGTTAATATATCGATTTTTTCTTGTAAGTAATCTTTATTAACCACAGAAGCGTCAATAATATCATCGACAATTAAGGAAACTTTATTTTCATTCACTTCAACATAACCAGCATTAGTAAAATAACGCTCTTCGGCATTACCATCGTGACGCACGGTGATATAACCTGGTAACAAAGAAGAAACAAAAGAGGTATGATTTGAATATATTTCTAGCTCACCCAAAGCAGCTGGTACATGCACAGAGGTAATAGCACCAGTAAAAGCAATATTTGCGGGTGATAGAATCTGTAAATTAAGGGCATCACGCATGATTAATCCTGATATAATGTAAATTATGTATCGGTTATTATATTATATCCTTAAAGCATAAGCATATAATATAAACCTAAGAATATTAATTAAGCAGCTTCAAGAGCCATTTTTTCAGCCTTGGCCATTGCCTCATCCATAGAGCCAACCATATAGAAACATTGCTCGGGTAAGTGATCGTATTTACCTTCACATAATTCCTTAAAGCCAAGAATTGTATCTTCCAAAGAAACTAACGTACCAGGCGCACCTGTGAAAATTTCAGCAACATGAAACGGCTGAGATAAGAAACGTTGAATTTTACGCGCACGGGCAACAGTTAAGCGATCTTCCTCAGAAAGCTCATCCATACCTAAAATTGCAATAATATCTTGCAAAACTTTATAACGCTGCAAGGTTGATTGCACTTTACGGGCAATATCATAATGCTCTTGTCCGACAATGCGTGGGTCAAGAATACGAGAAGTAGAATCAAGCGGATCAACAGCTGGATAAATACCAAGCTCGGCAATTGACCGTGATAAAACGGTTGTCGCATCCAAATGGGCAAAAGATGTTGCAGGCGCAGGATCGGTTAAATCATCGGCGGGCACATAAATTGCTTGAACCGAGGTGATTGATCCTTTTTTGGTTGTAGTAATACGCTCTTGTAGGGCGCCCATGTCAGTTGCTAAGGTTGGCTGATAACCCACCGCAGATGGAATACGACCAAGCAATGCAGAAACTTCGGCACCTGCTTGTGTGAAACGGAAAATATTATCCACAAAGAACAGAACGTCTTGACCTTCTTCGTCACGGAAATATTCAGCTTGGGTTAGGCCTGTCAAGGCAACACGTGCACGCGCTCCTGGAGGCTCGTTCATTTGACCATAAACAAGCGACACTTTGGAATTATCGCCCTCAAGATCAATGACATTAGACTCGATCATTTCATGATATAAATCATTCCCTTCACGTGTCCGCTCGCCAACACCCGCAAATACTGAATAACCACCATGCGCCTTAGCAATATTGTTAATCAGCTCCATAATTAGAACAGTTTTACCAACACCAGCACCACCGAACAAACCAATTTTACCACCTTTTGCATACGGGGCAAGTAAGTCGATGACCTTGATCCCTGTCGGTAAAATTTCAGCGTCAGTTGATTGATCAACAAAGTCAGGGGCTGAACGGTGAATTGTCCAACTTTTATCAGACTTAACAGGACCACGATCATCAATCGGCTCGCCGATGACGTTCATGATACGCCCTAGAACGCCTTTTCCAACAGGAACACAAATTTGAGAACCCGTATTAATAACTTTTTGACCCCGCACAAGACCCTCAGTGGCATCCATTGCGATTGTCCGTACGGTATTTTCACCAAGATGCTGTGCAACCTCGAGGACAAGACGATTCCCTCCATTATCGGTTTCTAAAGCACCTAGTATTGGGGGTAATTCACCACCATCGAAAGAAATATCGACAACTGCGCCGATAATTTGTGTGATTTTACCTGATTGATGTTCTTCTTGCATATCTTATCCGAACCTTGTATTTTTAAAGTTAAACTGCTTCCGCGCCCGAGATAATCTCTATAAGCTCTTTGGTAATATTGGCTTGGCGTGTACGATTATATTGTAAAGTAAGACGATTAATCATATCGCCTGCATTGCGTGTTGCATTATCCATCGCACTCATACGTGCGCCCTGCTCTCCTGCACCATTTTCAAGCAATGCCGCAAAAATTTGCACAGCAACATTTTTAGGTAAAATGTCACTTAGGACAGCTTCTGCCGAAGGTTCAACTTCGTAGGAAACGTCGTTAGCACTGCCTGCAATGTTAAGCGGAATAATTTGATTGTAAGTGGGTACTTGAGAGATGACCGACTGAAAATTTGAAAAAACCAAATCACACACATCAAATTTATTATCATCGAATGCCTTAAGAATGTCATCACAGACATTCTTAGCATATTCAAAATTCATATGCTTCACTTCTGAAAGCAATCTTTTGCCGATAGTTTTTGATTTAAAGTGATGTTTGAAAGCTTCAATGGCACGCCTACCGACAAGATAAAGAAAAATTTCTTTTCCTTCACCTTCAAGATTTTTAATTCTTTGACGTGCGAATTTGATAATATTCGCATTAAAGCCACCGCATAAGCCACGATCGGCAGTCATTACAACAAGTAATACCCGTTTATCGTCGCCTGTGCCTCCAAAAAGCTTCATGTCACAAAGATCATCATCAATGGAGGTACTTAAATTAACCAATATTGATGATAAAGCATGAGCATAGGGTCTTGCGGATTGTGCACTTTGTTGCACCCGACGCAATTTTGCAGCAGCAACCATTTGCATTGCTTTTGTAATTTTGCGTGTGGACTTAACACTAGCAATCCGCAGTTTTAGGGCTTTTAATCCCGACATACTTTGCCTCGCCTTCTAAGATTTATAACCAGAAGCAAGACGCTCTAATACTGATTTAAGTTTAACTTTTGTATCGTCAGAAAGTACTTTTTCGGTTCTTATAGAATCTAAAATACCTTGCGATGTTCCGTGTAGTTCGCTTAGAAGTTTTTGCTCGAAAGCAGTAACTTCAGAAACTGGCACTTGATCGAGATACCCATTAACCCCTGCGAAAATCACACAAACTTGCTCTTCGGTCAATAATGGGCTGTATTGAGATTGCTTTAGAAGCTCGGTCAAACGGGCACCACGATTTAAAAGTTGCTGCGTAGATGGATCAAGATCAGAACCAAATTGTGCAAAAGCGGCCATTTCACGATATTGTGCAAGCTCGAGCTTAATAGAACCAGCAACCTGTTTCATGGCTTTAATTTGCGCCGATGACCCCACACGAGATACAGACAAACCAACATTCACGGCAGGACGAATCCCTTGGTAGAATAATTCTGTTTCTAGGAATATTTGACCATCAGTAATTGAAATTACGTTTGTTGGAATATAAGCAGAAACATCACCACCTTGTGTTTCAATAATTGGCAGCGCTGTTAATGACCCTGCACCTGCAGCATCGCCCATTTTCGCTGCGCGCTCTAGGAGACGAGAATGAAGATAAAACACATCGCCTGGATAGGCTTCACGTCCTGGAGGACGGCGTAAAAGCAACGACATTTGACGATAAGCAACTGCTTGCTTTGAGAGATCATCATAGGCAATCACGGCATGCATGCCATTATCACGGAAATATTCACCCATTGCACACCCAGAATAAGGCGCAAGAAACTGCATTGGTGCAGGATCGGAAGCCGTTGCCGCAACAATGATAGAATATTCTAGCGCGCCACGCTCTTCAAGGGTTTTAACAATTTGTGCCACAGTCGAACGCTTTTGGCCAATCGCAACATAAACACAGAATAATTTATCGGAATCTTTTTCGGCATTCTCGTTGGTTAGTTTTTGATTTAAAAAAGTATCAAGAACAATGGCAGTTTTACCAGTTTGACGATCACCAATAATAAGCTCACGCTGGCCACGCCCAATTGGAATAAGCGCATCAACTGATTTAAGACCTGTTGACATTGGCTCATGTACTGACTTACGCGGGATAATACCCGGTGCCTTTACCTCAACGCGGGTAAAAGTAACATCGGTTAAATCGCCCTTGCCATCTATCGGATTACCAAGACCATCAACAACACGCCCCAAAAGACCCTTACCGACTGGCACTTCAACAATGCGGCCTGTTCTTTTGACGATGTCACCTTCTTTAATGTCTTTATCTTGACCAAAGATCACGACACCAACATTATCTGGCTCAAGATTTAATGCCATCCCTTTAATGCCACAAGAAAACTCAACGGTTTCCCCTGCTTGAACATTATCAAGTCCGTGAATACGTGCAACGCCATCACCCACTGATAATACAGTACCGACTTCACTGATATCGGCGGTATTATCGAATGATTCAATGCGTTCACTTAAAATTTTTGAAATTTCTGATGCTTGGATCGACATATCAAGCAACCCCTTTCATAACATTATGTAATTTTTCAATACGTTTTTTTAATGAATTATCAATGAGAATTGATCGAGCTTTAATAATGTACCCACCCAATATCGTTGGATCAATGACAATATTTAAAATTGGATCAATTTTGATTATTTTCTTAATTTGGTCTGTAATATGGGCAATTTCTGCGTCGCTTTCGGCTTTAAAAAGTGTCAAGGTAACAAAGTCACGCCCTGCTTGTAGATGCGTTTGCGTGGTAATTGCCTTAACAATATGCGGTAAATAAGCAAAACGGTTTTTCAAGGCAATAAGCCTTAGAAAATTTGTTACTTTTTGGGAAAGCTTTAAGGTTGCAGAAAAACTTGCTACCCATTCTTGTGTATTTTCTTGCAAAGATGTCTGACTTTTTTGAGCGTCTAACATTTTAGCAAATAATGGATCTTGAACAAGCAATGCACCAACCTCAAGAAACTCATTAATTTCTTGTGCTGTGACATTGGCAGAAAAAAAAGCCTTTGCATAGCGTTGTCCAATTAATGTTACATTGGCTGTTTTACGAGACACGAAAGACTCCTCCAGAAAAGTGCTGATAATCCTAATTTAAGGATAAAGCACAAATTTTATATTTCATCGTCTCGTTACCATACCCCCCCAAACCTTGCAAGTTTTTTGTTTATTTTATTCGGTTTTTCAAGAGAAGAAGTTTGCTTTTTTCCTTTAAAAATGCTTTACAGTATTTTTTATTGACTTAATTTTATAATTTTTCTTTTTTTTAAATGATTTCAAACATGACAATTAAAACATTTTCCATCGCACCGCACGGATTACAAGCCCTATTAATTACTGTCGAAGTGTCTATTATCACGGCAATGCCCTCGTTTCAGATTGTAGGTCTCCCCGATAAAGCCGTAAATGAGGCCAAAGAACGGGTGCGTGCTGCCCTCTTGGCTTGCGGTATTTCATTACCTGCCAAGAAAATATTAGTGAATTTGGCTCCTGCAGATATCCCCAAAGAAGGGGGACGCTATGACTTGCCGATTGCGATTGCATTACTGGCTGCACTGGGTGCAATTCCAGCTGAAAAAGTCAAAAATTTGGTTTCGGTTGGCGAGTTACGCCTTGATGGAACAATAGAATCGGGACAAGGCATTTTACCTGCTGCTTTAACAGCGCATAAGCATGATTATGATTTTTTATGCAGTCTGGATAGCGTGAACGAATTGCAAGATGTTAAAATTACCGCCCCCCTTATTGCCGATAATTTAATGCAAGCTGTGCAAATTTTAAACGACAAACAAGCCTCGCAAGCCTTATCTGATTTTAATCAAAACGCCAAAACAAAATCTGAAAAAAAACCCCATAAAATCTTCGACCTGAGTGATATTCGGGGACAAGAAACCGCAAAACACGCCCTTGAAATTGCGGCATCGGGTGGTCATAATATGTTATTATCAGGCCCTCCTGGTGCAGGAAAGTCGATGCTTGCGGCGTGCTTTGCTGATATTTTACCGCCACCTACTGCCGATGAAATGTTTGATATTGCCCTTATTGCATCGGTATCGGGATCGTACCATAAAACCGATTTAACCAAACGCCCCTTCAGGGCACCGCATCATAGTGCATCATCTGCCGCATTAATTGGGGGCGGTCGCAAGGCACAACCCGGAGATATTACATTATCGCATTGCGGTGTTTTGTTTCTTGATGAACTGCCTGAATTTAAGTCCGATGTCCTTGATTCCCTCAGGCAACCCCTTGAAACAGGCGATATTGTGATTTCTCGGGCAGAACGCCATATCACTTATCCTGCCTGTTTTCAGCTGATTGCAGCCATGAATCCGTGTAAATGTGGCTATTTAGGGGATGAGAAACGTGAATGCCACAAAGCGCCCCATTGCGGTACAACCTATACAAGTCGGATTTCAGGGCCGTTACTCGATCGGTTTGATATTCGTCTGCATTTATCGCCTGTATCTTTGCACGAACTCACATTGCCAGCGACAGGGGAAACATCACATATTGTGCAACAACGGGTAATTAAGGCAAAAAACATTCAACTGGCACGCCATGAAAAATATCAACATTTAAACGGTAGTCACATTTCAAATGCGAGTATTAAGGGAGAATTTTTTGATAAAATGTGCCCGACAACCGAAGAAGCAAAGCAGCTTTTATCAAAAGCCGTCGAAAGATTTGGCTTGTCAGCAAGGGGGTATCATCGTATTTTACGCACAGGGCGCACTTTACAAGATATGCAAGATTCCCAGCAATATCCCCTTAACGCACATTATGATTTGATGAGTGACATTTCAATTCATAATATTGCAACTGCAATTAACTTTCGACATTAATTTTATATATTAGAAGTAATAGTACCACTTGGTATATTATTCTGATCTGAAGCCTTATCTTTTTGATTTTCTTGATCTGATGATTTTTTTCTAGAAGACATATATAAACCCCCGACCGTAATCAATGCTGCAACAGCTAATGTATATGGCAAATTTTCTTTGGTGGTTAATTTTTGATAACCATCTGACACTTTACCTGGAATTGCTTTAAGAGTTGAGATAAGTTTATTCCCAGTGCCTGCATTGTCTGTGCCTGCATTGTCTGCTACTGGTGCAGTAAATTCTGATGCCGCTGGTTTTTCAGCTACTGGTGCAGTAAATTCTGATGCCGCTGGTTTTTCAGCTACTGGTGCAGTAAATTCTGATGCAGTGCCTATATCTATAAATTGACCTGTGACTATATCTGAAATAATTGGTTCATTGCCTGATATTGGTTCATTGCCTGATATTGGTTCATTGCCTGATATTGAATCTACTGCAGGCTTTCTTACAACCGCATTATACGCATACTTTCCACCATCATAGATAGATTTTCCTGCACCGTACACCTGCTTACCGATTAATCTACCAGTTTCTTTTAAGCTATCATCACCCATACAACTACTCCTACATATATTTAGCGTCTAATAATGTTATTGTACATAAAAAAAACATATATGTCAATATATTATTAAAAATAAATAATAAAGCGTGATACTTGTGCGATTTAATATGCTTAAACAAAAAAAGCAAGCTGTATCAACGTCTATGTCGATGGCTTGCTTTTTATGCGTATGATGTGCTATGGTTTTACTATGCTAGAAAAACACTCAATGGTTCTTATGCATTTCATGTTCTTTATGATCGTGGTGCTTAGCATGATCGGCATTATCTTTGTGCATCTCGTGATCTTTATGACCTTCTGACTTATTATGCTTGCATTCATGCTTGCATTGTTCTTTTGCCCCATGATCTTTGACGGCAAAGCTAATCATGCGTGAGCCTGATTTTTCAAAGTTTAACTTTAACGGGACAGCGCCATGCTTCATGAGTGGTTCTGAAATATTATGCAGCATAATGTGCATACCACGTGGCTTTAATGATGTGACTGTATTTGCTTTAAGTGCAAGCCCAAGATTAATGGGCAGCATTTTCATCACGCCTTTTTCATCAAGGTTAGTATCGTGAATTTCAACTGATTCAGCAATATCGGACTGAACGCTAATCAGTTTATCATCCATATCACCCATATTATTAATGGTTATATAAGCGGCACTTGCGGCATTGGCCATTGCAGTCGGACGGATAAAGGCATCAGACAAACCAAGCTTACCAAGCTTATAAACAATGTTCGAGGCTTTATCACAGCCACAATGATGCTTTTTACCTTTATGGTGATCTTTATGATGTGCTTCGTGATGTGTATCATTTTTGTGCGAATCAGCGAACACAGGACTTGCCAGTAAAACGCTCGATATCATGGATGCCATAAGGGCAATCATTGTCTTTTTCATATAAATTCTCCCTAGAATTTTAACATCTCATACCATAACAGAAAGAAATTAAAATGCAATTTATCACAAATATTTTTAAATCGAATAAATCACAAAATGCGCAAAATTATGCCAAAAAATCTTACAATCCCTATATCACCATGACAACAGGGGGCGGCACAGCACAATGGTCGGGCTGCGATTATGATGCCTCCTCGAAAAATGGCTATATGACCAATCCAATTATGTATAGCTGCATCCGTATGATTACCGATGGTGCAAGCCGTGTGCCCATTACGCTGCTTAAAGATCAAAAGCCATTAATCAATCATCCCCTATTAAGCTTACTCCAGTCGCCATCACATGATTGCGATGGACGGTTTTTTAAAAATGCTTTGTTTAATCATTTATTACTATCGGGCAATGCCTATATTGATTGTGTTCGTGATAATGATGATACAAATAGCTTACCAAAAGCCCTGTTTTTACTGCGTCCAGACCGCATGACCTGCGTGACCGATCAACAAGGCAGTGTGACGCATTATAAATATCAAGCGGGGAAAATTCAAAAACATTACCCCAAAGAACGAATTTTACATTTAAAGCTTTTCTCTCCGAATGACGATTATTATGGTTGTGCCCCAACCCATGCCGCATGGCGTGCTGTTGAACTGCATAATGAGGCAACAATTTTCCAAAAAGCCTTACTCGATAATGCCGCAAGACCCTCGGGCTGTCTCATTTATTCAGGCTTACCAGGAGCCCCAAATTTAACTGAAAATCAATTTATGCGTCTTAAATCGGAACTGCATGAACATTATGCAGGCGCGGCTTCTGCTGGCAGACCCATGGTGTTGGAGGGTGGTCTTGATTGGAAATCTATGTCCTTGTCACCAAACGATATGGGAATCAGTACCATGCGGCACGATGCAGCGCGTGAAATTGCGTTGGCTTATGGTGTGCCTCCCATGCTTTTGGGGATACCCGGTGATAATACATATTCCAATTACCAGGAGGCCATTCGTGTCTTTACCCGCAATACCCTTATTCCCGTGGCAGAAACTTTCTATGACGCTTTAACCCATAAAATTTTACGCCATCACGATCATAATCTGAGGATTGAGATTAACCGCACCCAAATATCAGATATTTTTACCGATTATTTAAGTTAAAATCATTTACTTTAATAATTATTTGATATATGATTAAATAATATAAAATTAAAAAGGAAAATAATATGCAAGGCATAAGACATAGAATTACACCGACTACACAGATGCAACATATAACAAGGGTTCACTATCGAAAGGCACAGGAAAATCGGGGAAATGCAATAGCAGGAGAGCGGGTTACAAACATTCTATTGGATCGAGTACACAATCGAGAGACTCCAGAAGCTATCGCTGCTTATCAAGGGCAGATGGCATCTAAGCAATCACAGACGGCAAACGAACAAGAAAATATAGCATTTATTCAACATTCTATTTCAAATGCGCAAGACACATTATCTAAGGAATTTGGGGAAAGAGCGTGGATTAATTCACAGGAAATACAAAAGATAGAACGGCTTAATAATAAGAATACAAAAACCTTGGGAGCAATAAGAAAAAATCTAGCTAATACAGAAAAACAATATAAGGAATTTACGGAACTAAAGAAAAACGCTGCCTCTACGAGGTCTGCATATTTTGAAGGTATGCTTGTTGGGTCTGTTCTTACAATGGCAGCAGCGGCAGCGGCATATTTTTTATTAAACCCAAAATCTGCACGATAAAATTACTTCCCCTTAATACCCTCAAGCCTTTCATAATTTATGAAGGGCTTTTTTTATAACGACAATTATGACCATAAGGACATTTTATGACACGCAAAACACCTTTAAAAACGTCACAAAAAATAACGCAGCAAATCGCACTCGCAGAAGCGGAGCAAAAGAAACGTGCCATACGTTATCAAGAATTACAAACAATGTGCGATCATTTATTGGCACAAATGGCACAACAAAATGTACTTGATTTGGATTTCGATGATCCAAAGGCGTTGTCGAATTTAGACTCGATGTTAAAAATGCGAATCCGATTATTAGAGTTCGAAAAACAAGTTCAAGAAGAGCGGATTGCACTATCAAAATCTGCTTTTTACGAGACGCATCAGAATCGGCAAAAAACAATCGAAGAGATTATCCAGAAAATTCAACAAGCCACTGATTAACCAAAATATCGTCATTGCGTCGTAGGACACAATCTAGTAAAACAACAAGACTGGACTCCTGCCTTGTTTGACTGCGTCAAGCCTCGCAGTGACGATTTTTATTTGTTATCAATGTGTAAACTGCTATATCGCCATTCCCGTTTTTTGCCTAAATTAAAAGAGAAATCAAAAAGAAAGGGAATCTGATCTCAATAAAAGATTCCCTTTCCCTCGTTTCACTCGGTCGGGAATGACGTTATTTTGAGATTTACACATTGATAATAGTCAACATCGTCATTGCGAGTCTTTACGCAGTAAAGCGAAGCAATCTAGTAAAGCGAAGCAATCTAGTAAAGTGAAGCCGTCATTCCTGCCCAAAGTTGTATAAGGCAGGAATCTAGTCTTTATAAATAAAACTTAACTTACTTCAAACGCAAACGGTTACGAATACCAAGACCAAAAAGGAAAATAAAAATTAATGAGAAAAATGTATGAATGCCATGTAACGCTGGAAAAATATAGAGTTCAAGCATATTATTAAAAGGAATAGGCGTATGATAATATTGAGTATCACCAAATATACGATCATAAAAAGTAGTTTGATCTGATAAAAATGGAAAAGAATTTCTGACGGCAAATTTCAATGCAATCCATATATCTTGCTCGATAAAAAAACCAAAAATATATCCTATAAACCCATAATGAATCAGCCAAAAAGATATAAGCAAACCAATCCATGCTAATAAAGGCCTTGAAATACTTTGCCCATAATTTGAGAATAATTTATAACACCATAGAACAATTTTAAAAACACGATTTGTTTTTTTGTTGTAGCGTCTTGCATCAAGCTCATAGCCAAAATATTCAATCGCCTTCTCGTGATTGCCAGCTTTTTCCATTTCAGTCTGAAAAGTATGCCATGTTAGTTCTGCATCTTGATAAGTTTTCAAATTGCCTTTAATATCTTTTGGAAATATAACTTTATCTAAATTAATCCCCCCTCGAAAATCTGCACCTGTTAATTCGGGTAAATGTTCAAAAATAGATTCTGAAAAATTAATTTTTACTTGAAATACCGTATTTTTAAAAGAGAATTCAGCTTCATCGTACGTTGGCTTTTTAAAGATACATTGATTAAATTGCATAATATTTCCTAAAAATTCAGCATTTGAAAAATCAATATTGCCACCGAATTTTACATCAAAAAAATCAGC
>JBLHTX010000051.1:0-12101 GCA_047627635.1 Alphaproteobacteria bacterium
TCCTATGTCCTATGTCCTATGTCCTATGTCCTATGTCCTATGTCCTATGTCCTATGTCCTATGTCCTATGTCCTATGTCCTATGTCCTATGTCCTATGTTTTATTTTTACATTCAAATGATTTTAATATTATGGTAAACACTTAATATTGCTTATTATAATATTACAAAGGGAGATATTATGAGCCTTTTTTCAAAACCATCACTTGTTAATACAGATATGTCAGCATTTGAATTTGAAACTTTAACATCATTAGAATATTTTAAAATTTCTGATTATCACGATAAAGTGATTTTAATTGTGAACACCGCTTCAGAATGTGGATTAACAGGACAATATCAAGCCCTTGAGGCAACATATCAAAAATTCAAAGCACAGGGACTGGTTATTATTGGCGTGCCAAGCAGTGATTTTGGCAATCAAGAAAAAGGTACATCAACACAGATTGCCGCATTTTGTCAAAAAAACTATGGTGTGACTTTTTTAATGACGCAAAAATATGCAGTTACTGGCAGTGATGCGCATCCTTTTTATAAAAAAGCCAAAGAAATTATGGGGTTTACAAAAAGTCCACAATGGAATTTCCATAAATATTTAATCAATAAAAAGGGTGAACTTGTGGATTATTTTTTCTCGCTTACAGCACCAGACTCCAAACGGTTACATAAGGCCATTGAAAGTTTGATTCATGAAAAAGAAGCAGATATTATAGAACATTTTAAAGTGGATACATCTGAATCATTACCTGACAGCACTCGATTTGATACGCTTTTAGAGAAAAAAGACACACCAAATATCAGCCTTAATATTGATGATACAAAAAATAATGACACAGAACCTAAGTCATAAGCTTGCTTTGCGACTATTTTTTTGGGTATTTATATGAAATTTTAAAATAATCAGCACTTTATTGCAAAGTTATTACTTGCTAGATATTAATGCTATTTACATAAGTAAGCGATATAATGCACTATAACATTATTTTGAGGGAATATATGTATTTTTTAGAAGCGGTTAAAGTGTGTTTTTGTAAAAGCTTTGTCTTTAAAGGACGTGCATCAAGGGCAGAATATTGGTTATTTTATGCCTTTCAATGGTTTATAAGTTTTTTGTTGATATTTCTTTCAATCTTAATGATGGCTATGTCAGGCACACAAGATGTTCAAGTAGGTAATACAGGCATAAATAGCTTATTATTTATATCATATTTAGTTTTATTAACGCCAAATATTGCTGTTTCTGTCAGAAGATTGCATGATACGAACCGTTCTGGTTGGTGGTTTTGGTTGAATTTACTCCCGATTATTGGACAACTTATTTTCCTAAATTGGCTTATGAAGCCAAGCGATAATGCCGTTAATAATTATGGCGATGTGCCTGAAAAATAAAGGCAAAACCAAATTGCCAAACTTTAAATTGATGTGCTATACAGGTAAATATAAAAATATAACGCAATAAAGGTTATCTGTATGGCTGGTCATTCCCAATTTAAAAATATTATGTACCGTAAAGGGGCACAAGATGCCAAACGGGCAAAAATTTTTACTAAAATCGCGCGTGAAATCACGGTTTCCGTCAAAGAAAGCGGTGATGATTTAAACGCTAATCCACGTTTGCGTCTTGCGATTCAAAAAGCCCGTGCCGCAAATATGCCCAAAGATAACATTGATCGGGCCATTAAACGTGCCACAGGGACTGATAGTGAAAATTTTGAAAATGTGCGTTATGAAGGCTATGGCATTGCAGGGGTTGCAGTCATTGTTGAGGCCTTAACCGATAATCGTAATCGGACAGGCGGTAATATTCGGGCATGTTTTTCCAAGGCAGGTGGTGCATTGGGGGAAACTGGATCGGTTACATTTTCATTTGACCATGTTGGACATATTAAATATCCTGTATCTGTTGCAAGCGAGGATGCCATGTTGTTTGCCTCAATCGAGGCAGGGGCGCGTGATTGTTATGTGGATGATTATACACATTTAATTGTGACCGAATTTGAGGATTTAGGACCAATTTCAAAAATATTAGAGCAAAAATTTGAACAATCAGATCATGTTGCCGCAGTATGGGTGCCCAATATTACAGTGCCGCTTGATGCCGAAAAAGCTGAAAAACTTTTGAAATTAATCAGTGCCCTTGAAGATGATGATGATGTACAAAATGTTTACGCAAATTTTGAAATCCCCGATGACGTAATGTTGCAATTATCAGAATCATAATATTATGATTATTTTGGGTATTGACCCTGGTTTACAAAGAACCGGATGGGGCGTTATTTCCTTTGTTGGTAATCGGTTAAAGCATATTGATAATGGCGTCATTAAGACCGATAGCCAAGAGGCACTCGCAAAACGCCTTGTGACCATTGAGGAAAATCTTAAAAACATTATTGATATTTTTAAGCCGCAAATTGCTGCCGTAGAGCAAATTTTTTCTAACAAGGATGCAGTGGCAACCATTAAATTAGCACAGGCACGGGCAATGGCATTATTTGCGACACAATCACGAGGGGTACAACCCTTTGAATATGCCCCCAATACAGTGAAAAAAACCGTTGTTGGACAAGGGCACGCTGACAAAAAACAAGTACAACATATGTTGTCAATGTTATTCCCAGCCGCAAAGTTTAAAAATGCCGATGCCGCTGATGCGCTTGCGATTGCGGTAACAGGGGCATATTTGGCAAGACCTGTGTTTGTTTAATCTGGGTTTAATCTGGTTTTAATCTGGGTTTAATCTGGGTTCTGTTCGTATGAATCTGATGAATCTGATGAATCTGATTTCTCGTGTTTTGCTTTACGTCCTGTAACACGTTTTCGCCATAGCCGAAAGCTTGAGGGTTTTAATTCACGCCGCATAATGGCAATGACTTGTTTCTCTTGCAGACCCGTAATTGCTTCAATCGCATTGAACGATGTTTTGTCGCACCATGCCATGTCAATGACTTCGCCGATAATATAGGATTGTGTCATGGCTGTATTTCCTGTCCATCCCAAGCAAAAATTTTACCTGTATCGCTGGGGGATAATTGATTGATAACCGATAATAGCTGCGTTGCTGAATAATCGGGGGTGAATAATTTATGGGCTTGTACATTTTTCTCAAAAGGCTTCGAGAGGGTTGAGGCCACAGTGCCAGGGTGCAATCCGACAATAACTGCCTGAGAATTTTTACGGCTTATTTCAAGGGCAGTATTTTTTAAAATCATATTTAATGCAGCCTTCGATGCACGATATGCATACCAGCCCCCTAAATTATTATCGCTGATACTGCCGACCCGTGCGGATAAAGCAGCAAATATTGATTGCGTATTTTTGTTCAGCTTAGGGGTAAAATGCTTGGCAATTAAGGCAGGCAAAATTGTATTCACATGAAAAATATGGGCAAACTTTTCCTGTGATAAATCCTTAAGCGATTTTTCAGGCATAATATGATCGGTATGCAACACACCAATCGCAATAATAACAAGATCAAGCGGCATGGTCGATGATGCCATTTTGGCGGCATTATCAAGGGCAGTTTCACAATCGTAATTAAGTGGATAATGCATAATGCGGTCATGATGCTGAGCCGTCTGATTGCCGCTACGGGAAAAGGCATGAATAGTCGCATCGGGATAAGATAAGGCGGCTTGCTGGGTTAAGGCTTGCCCAATGGCACCTGATGCCCCTAATATTGCAATATTTTTAAAACTCATAAGAAATACTCTTTTATTGATTTATACGGATTATTTTTAAATAATATCGGAAATAATATTGGCTTAATGGCAATTTTGTTATATTAAATTGAGTAGCCATTTTATTAATAACGAGTCAATCGAGCCAATTATGCATATAATATCTGATAATACATTGCTTCACCAATCTATCAAAGACAAGGTCATTGTTGCCCTTGACATGACAAGCCGTGATGAAGCGGATCGTGTAATTGAAGCAACCTCCGATTATGTGGGTTATTATAAAATTGGCCTTGGATTTTTGGCCAATAACGGAATTGATTACGCAACATCACTAGCAAAACAGGGTTACAAAATATTTTTAGATTTAAAATTATTTGATATTTCACAAACAATTACCGATAGTGTTGCGCGTCTTGCTGAAAAAACCCAAGCAAGCATTTTAACAGTCCATGGCGATCAATATGTTGTATCGGCTGCCGTTAAGGGACGTATTTTATCGGGCAATACAGATTTAAACATATATGCCGTCACAATTTTAACCAGTCTTAATGAAGCCGATATTGTAAACACTGGCTATCACAAAGTGTCAATCAATGAACTTGTTACCGAACGTGCCAAGCTTGCTGCTATTGCGGGGGCTGACGGTGTGATTGCTTCTGCCCATGAAGTTGCGTCCATCAAGGGGCTTGGTTATGGTCTTAAAGTAATTACCCCTGGTATTCGTTCTAGTGGCTCGCTTTGTCACGATCAAAAACGGATCATGACACCTGTTGAGGCCTTAAAACAAGGTTCGGACAAGCTTGTGATTGGACGTGAAATTACCAAATCAGATAATCCCAAGCAAACCGCAGCAAATATATTTGAGGCAATCCAAGCGATTTAGTAGATTAATGTGAAAAGTAGTAATGATACTGATAATGTAACATTGATCGACATTTAAAGTCAAGGGATCGACAAAGGCATTGATAGGGCTTAAAAAATTATTATGGATATTCAAACTTTAAAGCAAGACCATTTAAAGCGGCAAAATTCTGCGTCTGATCCGAAACATTCTGTTTGGGTGTCGGCTAATGCGGGTGCTGGTAAAACGCATATTCTAGTAGAGCGCATCATTCGGCTATTATTACCTCCCTATGAATGTGCACCGCATAAAATTTTATGCATGACCTATACCAAAGCAGCCGCAACCGAAATGACCGAACGGTTGTTTCAACGCCTTGGATCGTGGGTCAGCAAAAGTGATGCTGATTTATCCAGCGAGATGACACAAATGATGGGATATGCACCATCGGCAACTGATATGATTACCGCAAGGCGTTTATTTGCCAAGGCACTTGAGACATCGGGTGGCTTGAAAATACAAACAATCCATGGTTTCTGCGAGCATATTTTACGACGGTTTCCTCTTGAGGCAGGCTTTTCAAAGGATTTTACTTTGCTGTCCGATATTGAATTACGAAAATTTTATATGGATGGGCTTGAGCATTTATCGCTTTATGCATTGCAAAATCCAACATCTCCCTTGAATGAGGCGTTTAGCGCGCTTGCACTGCATTATAGTTTTCAATCATTAGTCGATTTATTGATTAATAGTCGTAAAATTTACGCCATCATGAAGCATCAAAATAAGCCATTTTGGGATTCCAAGCGTTTGGCACATTATTTAAATTTACCGATACCGTGCGATCCCGAGCTTTTATATGGTGGTTTTTTTAATCTGATTGATGATTTAAAAATTTCGGCATTAATTTCAGCCCTTGAAGATGGCAGCAAGACCGATAAAGTGCGTGCTGATGCCCTAAGATATATGCAGATTAAGGATTTTAATAATTTTGATTTGTGGCAAGATTTTTTTATGAATGCCAAAAAAGATGCCATGCTGTCACGCAGTCGCTTTATTACCAAAAAAATCCAAGATCATTATCCTGACCATGCCGATTATGTTTATGCCCTGTATGATAAATTCAGTGAAGTTTTAACCCATCATAACGGTTTGGCGATTTATAATATGACCCATAATATTAGCCTGATATTAATCGAGGTGCATCAATATGTGGATAAATTAAAGCAGGAACAAAGCGCCTGTGACTTTGACGATATTATTATTCGATGTCGTGATTTGATAACTAATCCTGAAGTATCTGAATGGATCCTTTGGAAATTTGATGGCGGTATTGACCATATTTTTGTGGATGAAGCCCAAGACACATCACCCGAGCAATGGGATATTGTGCGTGCCTTGTCGCAAGCATTTTTTAAAGCAGATAAGCCGCAAAAAAATCATTGTACTATTTTTGCAGTGGGTGACGAGAAGCAATCTATTTATGGATTTCAAGGGGCAGCCCCTGAAAAAATGTCACAAAATGCGCAGTTTTTTGCAGATGCAGCCCATCAATCACAGGCACAATGGCAAATGGAATCCCTTCGGGGGTCATTCCGTTCCAGCCCTGCCATTATGCAATTAGTCGATAGTGTGTTTCAAAATGAAGCCGCATCAGGGGTATTATTTGGGGATAATGACAAGGTGGAACATTATGCCGTTGCCAATAAAGGCCCTGGTTATGTGCAAATTATGCCCCCTGTAATACCACCAGATCATGATACGCAAAATGCGTGGGAAAGCCCTCTTGATGCACCGTCCGAAACAACAGCAGCGGCCATTAATGCGCAAAATATTGCTTTGAAAATCCAAGAATTATTGCAATCGCCCCAATTATTGCCGTCAACGGGTCGCCCTGCTGAACCCAAAGATATTATGATTTTACTCCAAAGCCGTGATGCGACAATGCGGCATTTAATGCGTAGCTTTAAGCGGCTTGATATTCCTGTATCGGGGCTTGATCGTATTAATTTATTAACCGAAGTTGCCATTTTAGATTTATTAGCAGTGATTGATTTTGTGTTATATCCCGATGATGATTTAACGCTGGCGCAAATTTTACGCTCTCCATTATGTCATATAAGCGAGGATGATCTTTTTTATCTTGCCCATAATCGGGAAGGAAAATTATGGCAATCACTGGGTGTGCATCATGGGGAATCGGCACATTTTACCACTGCCTATGAATTTTTAAAGGGTGTTATTAAATGTGCAGAACATGCATCACCTTATGATTTTTTGAATTATATTTTAGAAAACACTCAGGGTCGCAAAAAATTTATTGCCCGTCTGGGTGCTGATTGTATTGATGCCCTTGATGAAATTTTGAATAAAGCCCTTGATTTTGTGAATAATCACACGCCATCATTGCAAAAATTTGTCCATTTAATCCGCAATAGTGATGGCAGCGAAAAACGAGAAATGGACAGCAACAGCAATCAAATTCAAATGATGACAATTCATGGTTCAAAAGGACTGGAATCGCCAATTATATTTTTGCCAAATTGCTGTGATATGCCCCGTACAAATGCCGATTTATATAAACGCTTTGTAATAACGCCCGATTTTATACCCATGGTGCTTAAAGAGGGCGGGGCGCATCAAGCAGCTCAAGATCAGAAAGAATTTTTAAAGAAAAAAGACGAAGATGAAAATCGTCGCTTGCTTTATGTGGCTTTGACACGGGCGAAAGATTGGCTTTTTATCAGTGGTAAATTGAGAAAAACACGGGCATCGGAAAATAGAACTTATAAAATTCCTGAAAATTCTTGGTACGATTATATCGTTAAAGGCTTGTTATCACTTGATAATGCACAAATTATCGAGCATGAAGATACACCATTTTCAACCTACATTTATCAAGATACGCAAACGGCTAATAATGTTGTAAGCTTTAAACCCAAACCAATTTCACCACAAATTGATACTGAAAATGAGCCTGAAACTAAGCCTGAAACTGACCTTGTATCTTTGCCTGATTGGATTAACAAATTGCCTTTTAATCATGTTCACAACCCTGAAAAAATATTTGTTTCACCTTCAATCGCAATGGCTCAAGCGATGACTGATACAACAAATAATGAGAGAAACAATGCAAGTGGGGCAGGGCAAACAGATTATAATCCGCTTGCCAAACAAAGGGGGATTATTATCCATCGATTGCTTGAATTATTGACGCAGATTAACCCAGAACAGCATCAACAAGCGGCGGATAATTTTTTTAAAAATCAGCAATTATCGCCCCAAGACAAAGCGGCTTATCGCCAAGAAGTCTTTAACATTATCCATCACCCAGATTACAGCCAGTTGCTGTCCCTTGACGGATTATCGGAAATACCGATTGTTGGTCATTTAAAAAATATGGATAATTTAGCAATTTCAGGGAAAATTGATCGGATGGTGATAACACCCACACAGGTGTTGATTGCCGATTATAAAACCGATCGGAATTTATCGACAATCGGTGACGTATCACCGCCTTATATTTTGCAAATGGCACTTTACAAAGAAGCCCTTAAGCAAATTTACCCCGATAAATCCATAGAATGTTTTATTATTGCCACGGCAAAGCCCAAAATTATCACGATTGATAATGCATTACTTCAA
This sequence comes from Alphaproteobacteria bacterium, assembly GCA_047627635.1. GTDB lineage: Bacteria > Pseudomonadota > Alphaproteobacteria > JBCCNR01 > JBCCNR01 > JBCCNR01. Next base: position 8,165 of record JBLHTX010000051.1, read on the forward strand.
GAGAGCTTGAGGCAATATCAGGCAAAAAGAAAAGTGGCTTAAAAAGGGGGTGTTTTATGATTTATACAATTGGTCATTCAAATTATACGATTGAAAAGTTTTTAGAACTTTTAGAACGCCATCAGATTACGGCAATTTGTGATGTGCGTTCGGCACCTTACAGTCAATATTGTCCGCATTTTAATCGGGAAGCCATCAAAGAATCCCTTACTACTCATAAGATTGAATATGTTTATTTAGGCGATGAGCTAGGAGCACGGTCTAAAGATGCAAGCTGTATTAAAAATGGGATCGTTCATTTTGACTTACTTGCCCAAACACCGCTTTTTATGTCAGGGATTAATCGGCTGATAAAGGGCAGTAAACCTTTTAAAATTGCTTTGATGTGTGCCGAGAAAAACCCCCAAGAATGTCATCGTACTATTTTAATATCAAAAGCCCTTGAAGAGAGAGCGCAAAATATTACGCATATTCTAGAAGATGGTTTCATAACACATGCTGATTTAATAGAGCAGCTTACCAAAGCTTTTAATCAGGGACAAATTGACAGTTTATTAATGAATAAAATACAAATGCGCAAAAAAACCTATCAAATGCAGGCTCATAAAATGGGCTATGCAATGACTATTTAATCGCTTTTATATTTTTCGCATTAAAGAAACAACACCTTTGCTTGGTGCATTATTTTTTGTATTTGAAAAAGGAATATGCATACCATACCACCCTTGAAAAGCAATATTTGGCACTTTGGTATAATGCAGCGTATAAAGAATATCGGACCTTAATAGGCATACACTATTGACCACATGATATAATATGGCGTTTGGAGAACCGCTGTTGGTGATTGTATTTTTTGTGGAATCTGTATAATGAATACCCTCATTATTGGTATATTTTTTATAATCAATATAATAAAAGTTATTTGTGTTCGTATCTTGAAAGCTAATTTTAACAGTCCCTAAGGCCCGCAAAACAGCAATCGGTAAATGTGACAAAGGGGGCAGTTTTTTTTCAAATTCATTTTTTGAAAAACGTGACCATGTACTATGTAAGCGATCATAAGATGCATCGTGAAACGATATAATGGGTTGCTTTAAAATAATTGGAACTAAAAATCCCTCAAGACGAAAAATTTCAATCAAATCAGCAAGGTTATCTTGTGACGCATCAAAAATAATTTTTGGCAAATCAAGTGCTATGCCTTTATATTCGAATGCCTTATCATTCGCGATAATCATGAAAGCCCTTTTTGAATATAGTAAATTATGTATTTTTCAAGTCCACTTTGATGCAAAAAGATTAATTTAACAATAATGGCATATTCCTTGCATCATTAATAATATAATTCATTATTTAATAAAAAAACTGGGTGTTTAATATGTTGAAAAAAATCTATGCGTTTATAACTGTTGTTATTTTATTCACGTGTTTTTTCGCGGCATCGCTTAATTTTGCAATGGCAGGTGCCATGCCCCATGATGGCAATTCACGAAGCGGTGATAATGCAAATTATTCAGGTGATACAGGCAATGTAGGGGATGCAGGTAATATGGATGATGCTTTAGCCCCCTTGAATAAACGCATTAGTTATTATGTTTTACAGCAATCCGTTGGGTCAGCGATGAAGGATATTGGGACACAGGTTAACATTCCCGTTATTATTTCCTCGAATGTACAGGGCAAGGTTGCGGCAGGTAAATATGAAGGTACTGCCCGTGAAATTCTTAATCAAATGGTTTCAGATTCAAACTTGCATTGGTATTATGATGGGCGTGCTATTCATGTAACAAATGTAAAAGATGCCGTCATGCACGTTGTTCAGTTAAACAGTTTTAGCTTCGATACTTTAATGCGGACCCTACACATGATTAAATTAGATACGGCAGGATTTCCAATGCGTCACGATTCAGAAAATAATCTGGTTATTGTTTATGGCCCACCTAAATATGTTGCAACAGTCGAAGTTGTTGCCCATCATCTTGCTAATCGGGCAGGGCGTAAACCCAGTGTGATTAGAGGGTAAACTCTAATCATATCGAAGTTCAACGGCTTTACCGTGGAAAATATAATAAGACAAAGCGGTATAAGCCAATAAAATTGGCAACACAATTAAGGCCCCAATCAGCATAATAAACAAAGCCTCGGGCGAGGAAGCAGCTTCGACAATTGTCATTTTCTCAGGCACAATATAGGGGAAAAAGCTGTAGGCCAAACCAATGAAACTGAAAATATAAATCCCAACTGTTAAAATAAAGGGCAACCAGCAATAGCGATCCTTGGGGAATGGCATGTGACGCAGCAACATAAACAACATAACAATAAGAATAAGGGTTACAATTGGAATGGGTGCAAGGGCAAAAATTTCAGGGAATGAAAACCATTTATCAAAAATACGGGGACTGATAAGCGGCGTAGAAGCCGAAACCGCAACAAGACCCACAATCGAATTTATCAGATGATATTTTGCCCATTTTACGGCTTTTACTTGCAAAGTGCCTTCGGTTTTCATAATCAACCAACATGCCCCAATTAAGCAATAAGCCGAGGATACGGCAACCGCAATCAGGCATGAGAATAAAATACCAGACCAGCTATAATCAAAGCCCGATACATACGATCCAAGCATATAGCCCTGTGCCAATGAAGTTAAAAGCGAGCCTTGGAAAAAGCGTTTATTCCAACGCCATTTTTTTTGCAAGGGAACTTTGGCTCGAAAATCGAACGCAACACCCCGAAAAATTAATCCAAAAATCATAATGGCAACAGGCAAATAAAGTTCAGTTAAAATAATGCCATGTGCCGCAGGGAAGGCGACCAATAACAGACCAACTCCCAAAATTAACCATGTTTCATTGGCATCCCAGAACGGCCCGATTGAGGCAATCATTTGATCTTTTTCATGCCAATTCGCATTGTCAATTAACATCCCCACGCCCAAATCATAGCCATCAAGAATGGCATAAATCAGCATGGATAGGCCCATTAAAAATGCGAAACTGTAAGGCAACCAACTGCCATCAGCAATTATTGTATCAATCATGATTATTCCTTATTTTTGGTGGCCGAAGCAATGGCAGAGTTACGCTCCATGCCAACGGCAACTTGCTTTTCGGGATCTTGTTTCGATCCATCACCTGCTTTGCGTGCAAGATAAAAAAGCGTTGTGACATAAGCAACCGTCAAGAAAGCATAAATGAGCAAGTAAACAATAAGGGTCGATAAAACCATACCGCCCGTAACCGAACCAAGGGCATCTTTGGTTAATAACACGCCTTGAACAAGCCATGGTTGACGGCCAATTTCGGTCACATACCAACCCGCAATTGTGGCAATCGCCCCCGCAAGGGTCATGGCAATGAGGATACGCAGATAAAGATTCGGGAATTGTTTTTTCCGCCAAATGCAAAATGCACCAAACCAAGAGGCCGCCAACATGGCAAAGCCAATGCCAACCATTAATCGAAAGCCAAAAAATAGTGGTCTTACGGGCGGATGGATATCAAATTCCTTAAGCCCTTTTATCTCGCCATCAAGGCTGTGAGTGACAATTATACTTGCAAGATAAGGGATCTCAATGGCATAATCGTTGCTTTGGGTTTCCTCGTTTGGTAGGCCAATCAAGACCATGGGCGCGCCTTTTTTGGTTTCCCATGCCCCTTCCATTGCGGCAAGTTTGGCAGGCTGATATTTTTTGGTATTAATGCCGTGTTCGTGACCTGCAAAAATTTGAACAGGGATTAAAATTGCTGCCAAAATGATAGCTGTTTTTAGTGCTTTAACAACCGACTCGGCCCGATCATTGCGTAAATAACGATAAGCAGAAATACCCGCAATCAAGAAGCTTGCCGTCAAACCAGATGCAAGCAACATGTGTGACAAGCGATAGGGCATTGAAGGATTAAAAATAACATCGAACCAGCTTGTGACGTGGGCCTGC
>JBLHTX010000052.1:0-11667 GCA_047627635.1 Alphaproteobacteria bacterium
CGCTTGATTCAGGGCAAAGCTTAGACTGGAAGACAGAAAATTTCTTACAGTGTAAAGAGTAGTACAAGCAGTAAATTATTCTGTAAATTACTCTGTAAATTATTCTGTAAATTACTCTGCAAATTATTCTGCAACACAGCCCGAACCAATAGCATTATGTGCGGTGACAATGTTCTTGGTATCGGCACTGATGTTAAGGGTGCATGAGCGATCAAGTGTCATGGGACGCGCAACAAACATACCTACGCCGCCATTAAGTAATCCGCCGCCCCAAGCAGGAAATAAAGCGTGATTCCATGGTGCATAAGCGTGCGATTGTGCCCCAATCCATGGATATGATGCCCCTTGAAAATGTGTCGAGCTGCCGCCTTGTGTCCATTGATAAACACGGCTATTATCGGAATTGACATAGGATGCACGGGGAGCGCCCCATACTTTAACGAGATTATCGACTGACTTTCCCTGATAGCTGGTCATTTGTGTATCAAAATTTTGACGAGTCGGAATAGTACATGATGCGAGAATAAAAAGTGATGCAATAAGCAGAAATATTTTAGAGTGTTTCATAAGGATTAACATACTTTTAAGGAAGATTAACAATGTCTTATTAAAACACAGTTTGAGACAAATAGCAACCATTATTTTCATGTGTATACTTAAAACAACGCAATAAGTACTTTTTTAAATTATAGTAACCACTTAAATTGTTCAATGTATTTTTTTGTAAATTAATGTTTTTTTAGCGATATCATGGCATTTTGTTAAAATGAATAAAGCAAATTTAAAACATATTACAGATGTGAATGGTCAGGGCGTTATCACGCATAATTTTGCGATTGATGCTCCAATTTTAACAGATATATTGCCAATGACGGCAATTGAATATGCAAAAAAATCGATTGAAATGATTAATTTAAAGTCCTTTAATGATATTAATGAGGCTTGTAAATCTGCAATATTAGCGGATATATCGGCATTATTTATGATATCGCATGAAAGTTTTGTTGATTATCAGGCACAGTATTTTGAACCCAAAATATTGTCAGAGGAAAACTGTCAGAACCCGATTATGCATGGGCAATATGGGCTTTTTGCACACTTAGAGATTAAGCAATATCAGATATTAGGGTTTTATTCAGGGATTTATGCCACATCATTGCTTGATTTACATATTTTGGCAAGTCAGTTTGATCCGTTATTAATTGGACGTTATGGCAATGCCTGTTTAAAGGATGGGTTTCCTGTTATTTGTGGACATTATAACGGCAATTATATGACTGTGATTAATGATTGGCGACCATTTGAGTGGTATAATATGTCGCAAAAAGCACAAGATGCAAGCAAGGCACAGACATATAATGCAAATTCGGTGGTAATCCGTTCGGGGGATTATTATTTTATTGCTTATGTTGCCACCAAAAATATTGCAATCGGTACGCAAATTATTACCGATTACGGCGTTGATTATTGGAAGCGTGAAGAGGCCTTGATAAGGGCTTAACTTAAAAGACTGTTATTTTTATGTGTATTGGAAAAAAACATCCTGCAAATATTTCTTCAAAAGCTTCTTCAAATAAGCGACCTAAGATTGTTGTTAGAGAAAAAAACTTATCATTCAAGCCCACCATATCTTATAATATCATGCTTAATGAAATAACTGTTAATTCACTGGCAATACGTTTTCAAGAAATGTTTCCAAAATCACAATTATACACTATTGAAATTTCAGAGGATAAAAAATCAATAATTGGCAGTGTATCATTTAATTGTAAGGAGAATTTTATAAAAGATGGAAAAGAATATTTGTATTTATCAGATATACAAAATAATACTAAAAACACAGAAATAGTCTATCATGGCGTAGGAAGAGCATTATTTTTATCAGCACAACAATTAAGCAAACATTTCGGCTTTGAGGGGCGATTGTCTCTTGATGCATTTAAGGCATCACAAGGGTTCTTTGATAGAATGGGGATGGAGAAGGTAGAGAATCTAACAAAAAAACCAGATCCTTTAACACGATATATTTTTAATGGCATAAGCCCTAAGCCCTAGGAAGCAATAAAACTTGAAAGTTTGGTTTTTGATATTGCAATTTAAATCAATTTAGTGCAAGAATACGCTTATTATAAAATAAGTTAATCAGGATCAATATTGTGTCAAATGTAACAGTTGTTGGCGTGCAGTGGGGCGATGAAGGCAAAGGGAAAATAGTCGATTGGCTTTCCGAGCGTGCACATGTTGTGGTACGTTTTCAAGGCGGGCATAATGCAGGGCACACTTTAGTTATTGATGGGGTTACTTATAAATTATCACTGCTGCCTTCGGGGATTGTGCGTGGTGGTAAATTGTCAATCATTGGCAATGGTGTTGTTATTGATCCAACCGCCTTGCTTGAAGAAATTAACCGTATTAAAGCACAGGGCGTTATCATTACGCCGCAAAATTTAAAAATTGCTGAAACCGCACCGCTTATTTTGTCAATCCATGGCGAGCTTGACCGTATGCGTGAAGCTGCAGCAGGCAATAGCAAAATTGGCACAACGGGACGCGGCATTGGTCCAGCCTACGAAGATAAAGTTGGCAGACGTGCTGTGCGTGTTGCTGATCTTGCGGATGATGAAACCTTAAAATTACGCATTGACCGCCTTTTGACACATCATAATGCCTTGCGTATTGGCTTTAACGAACCTCCTGTCACACAGGAAGCTTTGTTTAACGAACTTAAAGCTATCGCCAATAAAATTTTACCCTATGCCGCACCTGTCTGGCATGAATTACACCAAGCAAGATTACGGGGCGACAAAATTTTATTTGAAGGCGCACAAGGCACAATGCTGGATGTCGATCATGGTACTTATCCCTTCGTAACCTCCTCGAATACTGTATCGGGGCAAGCTGCAACAGGTTCAGGAACCGGGCCTCGTGCAACAGGCTTTACTTTGGGAATTGTCAAAGCCTATACAACACGTGTGGGGTCGGGTCCCTTCCCTTCTGAATTATTTGATGATATTGGCACTAAAATTGGTGAAAAAGGCCGTGAATTTGGCACAGTAACAGGACGTAAAAGACGCTGTGGCTGGTTCGACGCTGTCATGGTACGCCAAGCAATTTTAACAGGCGGCATTGATGGTGTCGCCCTGACAAAGCTTGATGTGCTTGATGGCTTTGATACCCTAAAAATTTGCATTGGTTATGTACTTGATGGCGTTAAGCTGGATTATTTCCCCGCAGCCTCAGGGCCTCAATCACGGGTACAACCAATCTATGAGGAAATTGATGGGTGGCAAGAATCTACTTATGGGGCACGATCTTATGGCGTCTTACCTGCGGCGGCCATTAAATATATTGCCCGCATCGAAGAGCTTATTGGGTGTCCTGTTTCCCTCTTATCAACGTCACCCGAGCGTGATGACACGATTTTAATTCGTGACCCTTTTACAATGTAATTATGCCTGTATTATGTTAACTGACTTTTATCATTTGCAACCATCGAATCGTAAATCTATTACTGCATCTTATAACGCCCAAGGTGATTTAATTATCAAAGCACCTTTGGGTTATCCTACCGATAAGATTGATCAATTCCTTGCGAAAAATAGTGGCGCTTTGTGGCATTTAAAACAAAAAACGCAGAAAAAAACCTATTTTAAAAAAGAAATATTCAAAGAATCTTTTAAAAAATTTCAAGCCATAAAAGTAATCCAAGAACGCTTTGCTGTTATGCACCAAAAAGCAACATTATTGGATATAAAAACCAATCAACCCATTGCCATCAAAATCATGACATCACGGTGGGGTTCGTGTAAAAATAATGGCGTTATTTGCCTGAATCTTTTTTTAGGTTTATTACCGATTCCCTTAATTGATGCTGTTATTGCGCATGAATTATGTCACCTTCAGGAAATGAATCACTCTAAAAGATTTTATGCATTGCTTGATATATTATATCCAAGTCACAGAAAATGCGACCAAGACCTTCGGCAATATGTACTTTGTCGTTAAGGTATATGCTAAATTTATTGTGTGCATTTTATTGTGTGCATTTTATTGTGTGCATTTTATTGTGTGCATTTTATTGTGTTCGGGGCGGTTTAGGATCATAATTTAAAGATAGTTTTTTTGGTTGTCGTAAAATAACTCGTAATAAAACATTGGGGTTTTGTGGCAAAGTCCCCATTGGTTGTAAGGGGTTACCCTCTCCCTCGGTGGGTGTATTATTCCTTGGTCTTGCCGGGGGTCTTGCCGGGGGTCTTGCCAGGTGTCTTGCCAGGTGTCTTGTCAGGTGATTATTTCTAAAAGCGTTACTACGAAAATGCATACTTAGTTCATCTCATACATAATTTGAGATTCTGAATTTTGATCCATTAAATATGACTGATGATGTCGCTTATACGAAGCCACACGATATAATAAATCATCGGTCAATGCCTTAAGCTCGTTATGAGCAAGTTCTTTATCCAGTCTTGATCCTGCTTCATTGGCAAGGCGTGACGATAATGTTGTTAGGCTCTTTAAGTTATCTTCCATTTCAAGAGCGATGCTTTGAGCCATTTTTTCTTGTGCTTCTCGGTCATATAAACCCGCTTCAAGTGCAATTGATGGCGCATAAATATCAAGAATAAAAGATTTCATTTTTAGATAATCCTTTAAAATCATGCGGGCTTTTTGTACTAGTGAAATATGATCCATAATGCTACGTTGCATTGGGGCAACAATCCGCATTGCATTATCAAGACACGGCATTTGCGATGCATTTGTATCCATAAATGCATTATAACCAGTATCCGCAATCGGTGTATTTTTAAACTCGCGAATTTTTTTCAAAGCCATAAAAATTTCGGATTGTGCGTTTTTATCGTTATTCATAAAAAGTCCCTATTAATGTGCTGTATTTATTTTTAAACTGTAATATTATATTAATATAAAAACAATATTAATGCAATATATAATATTAAAAATATATATAATTAAATAATATATATACAAGTAGTGTCACAATAGGTGTATTAGGCACATTGTGCAAAATCTAAAATTTGTAATTTTGCCCGTTGTGAATAACGCTCTGCCTTATCTTTTTTGCCTAACTTACGTTTGCGACCATCAATAATTGCAAATGTTTCATCAAGAGGCGGAAATAATCCAAAATTAATATTCATGGGTTGAAAATATTTATGATCCGCCTCGCCCGTAATATGTGCCAATAGCGAGCCAAGGGCAGTTTGACGATTCGGATATATAATATCTTGCCCTTGAATTTCATTTGTCACAAATCGACCAGCCGCCAAGCCAACCGCAGCCGATTCAATATAGCCTTCACAGCCTGTAATCTGTCCAGCAAAGCGAATATTAGGACGGCTTTTTAATCGTAATGTCGCATCAAGCAACAAAGGCGATTTAATAAAACTATTACGATGAATACCACCAAGGCGTGCAAATTCGGCGTTTTCCAAGCCTGGTATTAAAGAAAAAACGGCTTTTTGGGCATTATATTTAAGCTTGGTTTGAAACCCAACCATATTATAAAGTTCACCCGTTTTATTATCTTGACGTAATTGAACCACCGCATGATGAGGCTGCGTTGCATTTGGGTGGCGTAATCCGACAGGTTTTAAAGGACCAAAACAAAGCGTTTGACGACCCCGTTCCGCCATCACTTCAACAGGTAGACACGCTTCAAAATAAGGTGTATCTTTTTCCCATTCTTTAAACTCTGTTTTCTCAGCGGCCATTAATGCATCATAAAAACGGTTATATTCCTCTTCATTCATAGCGCAATTAATATAATCAGCGCCCTCCCCTTTGTCATAGCGTGACTGCATCCATGCTTTATCGAAATCAATCGAATCCTTATAGACAATTGGGGCAATTGCATCAAAAAATGCCAATGATTCTTGTCCTGTAATTGCCTGAATATCCTCAGCTAGTGCGGTATCTGTCAAAGGCCCTGTGGCAATAATGACGTGACCTGCATCCGCATCGGGCAATTTTGTAATCACATCCGAGGTAAGTTCAATATTGGGATGTGCTTTTAATATAGCTGTCACTTCGGCCGAAAAAGCCTCACGATCAACTGCTAATGCGCCCCCTGCTGGCACTTTATGTTTATCGGCACATTGCATAATGAGGGAATTACAAACCCGCATTTCATGGTGCAATAAACCAACTGCATTATAACAATCATCATCGGAGCGAAAGGAGTTTGAACAAACAAGCTCAGCGCAATCCCCGCCTTGATGGGCAGCCGTCATTTTTACAGGACGCATTTCAATAATTTTAACCTTTAAGCCACGTTCTGCCGCTTGATAGGCTGCTTCTGATCCCGCAAGACCACCGCCAATAATTGTTAAATCAGTCATTTTTTCTCTCCACGAAGGTCTTGAATGTTGCTTTGATAATGCGTTGTACCGCCTTTAAATGCAGCAGAACCTGCCACTAAAACATCTGCACCAACTTGTTGCAAGGCATCTGTATTATCGGGAGTAACGCCGCCATCAACTTGAATAAGCGTCTTTAACTGCCTAGCATCAATCATCTGACGCAATGCTTTAATTTTGTCATAGGTGAAATCCAAAAAAGATTGTCCGCCAAACCCTGGATTAACACTCATGAGCAAAACAAGATCAAGTGCGGGTAAAATATTCTCAAGCACCGATACAGGCGTTGAGGGGTTTAAAGAAACGCCAACTTTTTTACCAAGTGATTTAATAAGCTGAATTGTACGATGGGCATGTGCCCCCGCTTCGATATGAAATGTAATAATATCACAGCCTGCATCCGCAAATGCATGAATATAAGAATCAACGGGGCTAATCATTAAATGAGCGTCAAAAATTTTTTCACTATAAGGGCGTATGGCTTTAATAATGCCTGCACCAAAAGTAATATTGGGCACAAAATGACCATCCATCACATCAAGATGAATATAATCTGCACCTGCTTTGTCGATTGCTTGTACTTCTGACCCAAGCTGTGCAAAATTAGCCGATAAAATAGATGGTGCAATCAAAACCATAGTGAAAAACCCTTATCATGTCTTGGATATTATTTGGGACATTATTAAGGTAATTTGTATCTTAGTTAGGGTGCATTATCAATGAATAATCCAATATTTTGTATAGTAATTGCTGCTGATTGCTTGCAATCATACGAATCGTGAAACAAAAAGTCTTTTTCTACAACAGATTTCACAGGGAAAATTTTATAATTACCTGTAACACGATCCAAAATAATCCGCCTCACTAACAAGGTTGCAGTATCTTGGACATATTCTGAAATTTTAATATCTGTCTTAATTAAAAATCGTGCTTCTTGTGCTTTATCGGTGACATAAAGCCCTGCCTTTGCATAGCTATCAAACACTGTGTCGGCCGAACAAAGCGTTGTTTGATCCTCAAGCCGATCTGGCATAATATGAACATAATCATGTTTTTGCTTCTTAAGCGTTTCATAAATTATGCTTTTAATAAACTCATTGCCAATGAGGTAAATAATTTTTTCAGGCAATCTATATCCATCAAAATGGCTCGCATGATAATGCAAAGGGACATTAATTTTATAATATGCCTGCCAACTCATAACGGGTGCATGATCGCCACGGAACAAATCCCATGTAACCATAATATTACACGCTTCATTTTGCCCCAAATCAGGACACCCAACACCATGGCTAAGCTTTAAATAATAATGTGCCTTATTCACCAAGGGCATGGTCGACAATAAAAGCCCCTCAGCTTTCAGGCTATGGAGAATATAGTCATTGATAGCATGATGAAAATAACTATCTTTGCTGTCCAAGTGAATTGTTTTATCCGGATAAAACGTCACGGGCGGAATAATGGTCTGTGCATATACAGTGATATGACAAAATAGAAATAAAATAAAAAATAAACAATGTCTCATTCTTGATATTATATCACATTCTTTTTAAGAGTAAATTTTTTAAATAAGATATACTTAATTTTACAAAATGCAACAATCAACCAATGATTTATTTAATCTTGAAAAAACGCCATTCACATAAGTAAAGTTTGCATTTAATCAGTTTCTTTTATAACTTGTTGATTGTAATTGTAAACGAATCTAATCAATAGCGAGCATTATTATGCCTATAAAATATTCAAAGACTTCATTGGCACTGTTTTTGTCATCTGTCTTATTCATAACAGGCTGTCAATCGACACCACCAATGAGTACAAACAACATATCAGAATATTCTGGTGCAGTGACAAATGGATATGCACGTTGGAATGAGCAAGTCTTACACTCTAAAAACGTCATTAATAGTAGTCAATATAAAATCAATGCTTCCTATGATTCAATTCGTGATTTTGACAAACAGCTTATGACGGGTCATTGGATCCAGGAAATTGCTTCAATTATGGCAAAAAATCCGCAATTCAGACAAGCCATCGAAGCTGGTGCCCAAGAAACTGGCGATAAGCTTTCTTTTGCACAATCCTTATTAAGCTATCCACAAATTGCAATTCGCTATGATGGGGCATCAAACGCATTGATTGATGGCTTAAACCATATTGAGCGATTTGATTATCAATACCGCAATTTATCCCATGCCTTTGAAGATGCGGCACGTGGTAGACGCAATAAAACACGCTCAAAAGCACGCAATATCTCCAACATCGACCTTAGTATTTATGCATCAAAGAATAATACTCCTTCAGTCGCCGAACAAATGTTGTCGATTGCAGCTATTAAAATTTTAAGCCTCGAGAATAATCCCAATATACGGGTTGCATATAACAGTACTTTGCTAAACATGCCTGTTGAAAATTGTTTACACCATGCACAACGTAATTCGGCACAATGCAAAGCAGCATCGCATGACAAGCATGATTTATCCTTTTGTATGGCAAAGCATGCTATTGGTGAAACATCGCAGTGTTTTTCTTGGATTTTACCATAAAACTTGCCTTTTCTTCTTGTAATTTTATGCAATTACGCCAATGAATAATCCGTGACGCACTCTTGCCATATTTATAAATTATGGTAATGTCATCTTAAAATATGAATAGAGGATATTATGAAAAAAATTATTTCTGTTGTGATGATCGCTGGCCTGCTGGCTGCATGTTCACAAAATGGTCAACCAGACTCCATTTTCAACAAGCAAAATGCCGGTGCATTGCTTGGTGGCGGTACAGGTGCATTTATTGGTTCACGCATTGGCGGCGGCACTGGTAAAGTCATTGCAACGGCTGTTGGTGGTGTTGCAGGTGCACTTTTTGGATCACAAATTGGTAAAGCACTTGATGATGGTGACAGACAATTAATTAGTGGTACAACACAAAATACACTTGAAACAATCCCACCATACGAGCCTGCTCAATGGCGCAATCCACAAAATGGTCATTATGGCGAAGTAAGCGCCGGGCCTGTATATCAAAATAATGGTCAAAATTGTCGCCCATTTACCCAAACTATTTTTGTTGAGGGCAAAGCTGAAACAGCAAAAGGCAAAGCTTGTAAACAAAATGATGGTACATGGCAAGTAATCGGCTAAACCACGCACTTTATTGAATAACCCTAATTTTAAAGTCTATCAGTATAGAATCTAGTGGACTTTATTGCTCTTGTTAAAAAATTAATTATTTATAAAATAAAAAATATTATAATGCATAATCAAGAATGCTGATGAAAATTCTCTGCATTTAGGGGGCTTTTATCGATAATAATCAAGTCTTTGAACAATTATCTGATTTATGGATATTTTTTGATTGAGGTTATGAGCATAAATTGATAAAGAGTAAAAAAAATTAGAAAGTTTAACATATCTATGCGTGTCAGTCGATATTTCCTTCCAACTCTAAAAGAGAAGCCTGCAGAAGCCCAAGTTATATCGCATCGCTATATGCTGCGTTCAGGCATGATAAAACAATCTGCATCAGGCATATATACATGGCTGCCGCTTGGCTTGCGTGTTTTAAAAAACATCGAAGCAATTATTCGGCAAGAACATGAAAAAGCCGGCATTGTCGAGATGCTTATGCCCACTATTCAGTCCGCTGATTTATGGCGACAAAGTGGCCGCTTCGATGCTTATGGCCCTGAAATGCTCCGCTTCAAAGATCGCAATCAACGTGATATGCTTTATGGCCCAACCAATGAGGAAATGATTACCGATGTTGTGCGAGGTTCTTTGCGTTCCTACAAGCAGCTTCCTAAAATATTATATCATATGCAATGGAAATTTCGTGACGAAATTCGGCCTCGTTTTGGTGTCATGCGTGGACGTGAATTTTTAATGAAAGATGCTTATAGCTTTGATATCTCAGAGCAAACAGCCCAAAATTCCTATAAAAAGATGATGACTGTTTATCTGAAAACTTTTTCTCGGATGGGATTAACTGCTGTACCAATGCGTGCAGATACTGGACCAATTGGCGGAAAACTAAGCCATGAATTTCTTGTACTAGCACCTACTGGAGAAAGTGAAGTTTTTTTAGATAAAGCCTGTATTAATAATAAAATTTCTGACTTTAATCTTGATTATGACAACCAAGAATCAATTAATAAAGTCTATGACCATTACACATCACATTATGCTGTGACCGATGAAAAATATAATCAGGAAGATTTTTTTGCTAAAGTTGACGCCGATAATCGTCTAACGGGGCGCGGCATTGAAGTTGGGCACATCTTTATGTTCGGTGACAAATATTCAGAACCTATGGAAGCCTTGTTTACTTCTCAAGAAGGTAAAAACATACCCCTTTATATGGGGTCTTATGGCATTGGGGTGTCAAGATTAGTTGCCACATTAATTGAGGCAAGCCATGACGATAAAGGGATTATTTGGCATAAATCAGTTGCCCCTTTTCATGTCGGTCTTGTTAATCTTCGTCAAGGGCTTGAGGCGACCGATAGCTTATGCGAAGAAATCTATGACAAGCTTGAAAAAGCACAGATTACAGTTCTATATCACGATACAGAAGAACGTGCAGGGAATAAATTTTCAGATATGGAGCTTATCGGCTTGCCCTATCGTATTGCGATTGGTCCAAAAGGAGCGGAACGTGGTATTGTGGAAATTAAAAATCGTGCCGATGATATTGTTACTGAATTATCAATTGATGATGCCGTTAGCTTTTTACAAAAACAAATATTTTCATAAATATAGTTCATCAAGCTCTTGTATGTCGCTATTCATTTGCGCTTCAAGTAACTTGGTGTACAAAGCGATATTTTCTTCTGATGTATCTTTGGGAATATATAGCGGTGCACTTGCCTTGTAATAAATTCGTGAAAAAGGCAGCGGGATTAAAAAAAGATCCCAACTTTTTGCATAAAATGCGTGCTTGCATGAATATGTTAAAGCGATGATTGGTTTTTGACTTAAAATTGCAGCCATAATAATCCCTTTATGGACTGTTTGTCTAGGCCCCAAAGGGCCATCGGGTGTGATTCCCACTGAATATCCTTGCTTTAAAGAGCGTAATATTTCCTTAAGTGCTACTGTTCCGCCTTTGTCATGGTCAGGTTTATTTGGATTACGCGCAGAGCCACGAATAAGGCCAACATTAAATAAGCGAACGCAGTAATCAGCTAAAATACCAATCTCATTTTTTGATACTAAAACTTTCATTTTATTATGAGGTGCATAAAAAGCAGAAATCATTAACAAGCGTCCATGCCAAAATGCATATAAAG
>JBLHTX010000053.1:0-11514 GCA_047627635.1 Alphaproteobacteria bacterium
TCAAAACTTCAGGTGACATTGCACGACGCAAATCACCATCAGTAATCACACCGATCAGCTGATTTTTATCATTACAAACCCCTGTACAACCAAGAGCCTTACTTGTCATCTCTAAAATCACTTCTGAGACGGGCATATCCTGATACACAATAGGCAAATCAGAGGCTAGACGCATCAAATTAGAAACCTTCAATAGTTTTGCCCCTAGCTTTCCACCAGGATGGAAATTATGAAAATTATCTTCGGTGAAACCCTTTAATGTCATCAGGGATACTGCAAGTGCATCACCCAGAGCAAGCATTAATGTTGTTGAAGTCGTTGGTGCTAAGCGATTAGGACACGCTTCTTGGTTTTTAGGTAATTCCAATGCGATTGTTGCTGCACGCCCTAAATTACTATTTTTCTTGCTGACAATGGCAATAAGCGGGATATCGTTACGATTAGAATAAATAATTAAATCACTCAGCTCGGTTGTTTCACCAGAATTTGATAAACAAATAATAAGATCATCTTTGGTTATCATACCTAAATCACCATGCGAAGCTTCGGCTGGATGAATGAAAAATGAAGGCGTTCCTGTTGATGCAAATGTTGCCGCAATTTTTGCCCCAATATGCCCCGATTTTCCCATTCCAGAAATAACAACACGTCCTTTAATACGCGCGATAAGATGCACAGCATCACAAAAAGACTTTCCAAGACTTTCTTTTAAGACCGTTAAGGCATTTGCCTCAATATCAATAACATTTTTACCAACATCAAGTAAGCTTGTCGCAAGTGTATCTAGCATAAAGTAATATTACCATTTAAGAGTGTTATTAAGCGTGGGCGAAGAAATCTTTATTTTCGTGATCCCATCCCAATACATCCAACCGAGAACGTGTAGGCAGAAAATCAAAGCAAGCTTGTGCAAGTACTGTTCTATTTTCACGCTTTAGTAAGGGGTCAAGTGCATCTTTTAGTTGATGCAGATAAAGCACGTCACTCGCAGCATAAGTTTGCTGTGCTTCGGATAGGTGCTGAGCACCCCAATCAGAAGTTTGCTGTTGCTTGTTAATATCGACACCAATAAGCTCACGGGCCAAGTCACGTAATCCATGGCGCTCAGTAAAAGTACGCACCATTTTAGAGGCCACTTTGGTGCAGTAAATATTAGACAGGTTAATATTTAGGGATTTTTCAAGCATCATAATGTCAAAGCGTGCAAAATGAAAAATTTTTAAGATATCATCATTTAGCAAAAGACGCTTCAAATTAGGACAGTTATACTGGTGTCCAGCGCCAAAGAATTGCACTAAATGAACATCACCGCTTCCATCAGAAATCTGAACCAGGCACAATCGATCACGTTGTGCACTAAGCCCCGTTGCTTCAGTGTCGATTGCCAAAGATTTAGCAGACTGCAAGATGTTGCTTGGCAAATCATCTTGATAAAGAGTGATAGACATATAAAAAAATCCTATGATATCATCTGATATTATAGGATATGTATAAAAAGTCAATATTTTATAAGTGTAAATGATCGTCAGAAAACATTATGCAATACACATAATGTTGTTCTGTATCGCTTTAATTATTTAGCAGATAAAATCATCAAACCAATACGCCCTTCCATTCTAGGGGCCTGATCAATCTTTGCAAGATCGATATTATCCTCTAGGAAGCGCTGCATTAATTTCAATCCAAGGTTAGAATGCGCAATCTCACGACCACGGAATCGCAAAGTTACCTTTACTTTATTGCCTTCTTCAAGAAACCGACGTGATGCACGTAATTTAACATCATAATCATGTGTTTCAATATTTGGGCGTAACTTTATTTCCTTGGTTTCAATCGTTTTTTGTTTTTTTCTGGCTTCTGCAAGCTTCTTTTGTTCCTGATATTTATGCTTGCCATAATCCATGATTTTACATACTGGGGGCTCAGCATTCGGTACAATTTCAACTAAATCTAATGCAACATTTTTAGCTCTATCAAGAGCATCACTTGTTACAACAACGCCAATATTATCGCCATCTTCTGTAATAAGACGAATTTCTTTGACGTTAATCATAGCATTCATACGAGGACCAGAATATTTTTTTCCTTCGTGGTCATTAGTCATGGGTTTTCTCACGCTTCAGAGACTCCTTGTTTACTTAAATAGGGTTTACTTAAATAGGGTTTACTTAAATGGGGTTTACTTAAATGGGTTCCTTGATATAATATATCAGGAGGTGTTGCTTCTTGGTTAATTTTTTCAATAAATTCATCAATTGTATGTGTAATTTGTTGATTATCGCCAATACGCCTAATTGATACTGTATTTTCAGCCGCCTCATTCTTGCCAATGATTGCCAATACAGGCACAGCTTGCATCATGTGCTCCCGGACTTTGTAGCTAATTTTTTCATTCCTAAAGTCTTTGATTACACGAATATTATGATTACGCAATGTTTCATACAAGGCATCAGCAGCAGGTTCTGCCTCAGAGGTAATATTTAAAACAGCAACCTGTACAGGTGACAACCATAGCGGGAAACGCCCTGCATATTGCTCGATTAAAATGCCAATAAAACGCTCAAAGGATCCTAAAATTGCACGATGCAACATAACTGGGCGATGCTTGTTGCCATCTTCCCCGATATATTGTGCATCTAGGCGTTCTGGAAGGACAAAATCGACCTGCAAAGTGCCACACTGCCAATCCCGGCCAATTGCATCACGCAATACAAACTCAAGCTTAGGGCCGTAAAAAGCACCCTCCCCTTTGTTGACTTCATACTCATAACCTGCCTCTTTGACGGCATTCATCAACGCTTTTTCAGATTTATCCCAAACATCATCTGCCCCAGCACGCTTCTCTGGACGATCTGAAAACTTAACACGAAAACTATCAAAGCCTAAATCTTTATAAACACGCGCTAATAATTGACAAAATGCAACGGTTTCAGATGTAATCTGATCTTCAGTACAAAAAATATGCGCATCATCTTGGGTGAAGCTACGAACACGCATAATACCGTGCAACGCACCTGAGGGTTCTTGACGGTGGCACGAACCAAACTCGGCCATACGCAACGGTAAATTCCGATAGCTTTTTAAAGAATTATTAAAAACCTGAACATGGCACGGGCAATTCATAGGTTTTAATGCAAAAACACGTTCTTCTGATTCACATACATACATATGTTCAGAAAACTTTTCCCAATGCCCTGAAGCTTCCCATAATTTACGATCAACAAGTTGCGGCGTTTTAATTTCTTGGTAATTTTCTGCATCTAGGCGGCGGCGCATATAATCTTCAATCACACGCCATAACACAGTACCATTTGGATGCCAGAATACCATACCTGCGGCTTCTTCTTGTTGATGAAAAAGCTTTAATTCCTTACCAAGCCTTCTATGGTCACGCCGCTCTGCTTCTTCAAGGCGATATAAATATGCTTTAAGCTCTTTGTCATCACGCCACGCGGTGCCGTAAATACGCTGCAATTGTGGATTACGATGATCCCCACGCCAATAAGCGCCTGCAACTTTCATAAGCTTAAATGCTGTACCAATTTTTCCAGTCGAAAGCATATGAGGGCCACGACATAAATCGTGCCAAACATCACCATGATAATAAATGGTAATATCTTGACCTTCTGGAATGACCTCAACAAGCTCTACTTTAAAGCGCTCTCCAAGGTTTTTAAAATGCGTAATAGCATCGCTGCGTGAGAGATTTTTTTTAAGCGTTATGACATCACGCTTAATAATGTCATGCATTTTTTGCTCTATAATCTCAAAGTCAGAAACCGTAAAGGGCTTCTCACGATAAAAATCATAGTAAAAACCATCCTCAATCACCGGGCCAATTGTAACTTGTGTCCCAGGAAAAAGCTCTTGGACAGCCATCGCAAGAATATGTGCCGTATCATGGCGGATAAGCTCGAGTGCTTCGTTGCTTTTGCGAGTTATAATCGACACATCACAATTTTGAGTAATTGGATCGTTTAAATCGATCATTTTCCCATCAACAGTAACTGCTAATGCAGCTTTAACAAGCCCAGCACCAATTGATGCTGCAATATCTTGTCCTGTTGTTGGTGTGCTAAATGCACGCACAGTACCGTCTGGCAATGTAATCTCGATTGATTTTGGAGATACATTATCTGTCAATATCGCCATGAATTCCCATATTTTTTTTTAATCCTATATAGCATTTAACAAATAAAAAGCTGTTTGTCATATAAATCTTAACATTTTAGGATTTTTCTTTGCAATTTTTTATTATAAATGTATCAATATATCCTGTATCCACGTTAATATGGTGTCATTATGCGTAATTTACACGGTTAAAATACAAGCCATAAGGTGGTGCCACAACGCCGCATTGCGTGCGGTCTTTGGCTTTTAAAATACGATCAATAAAGCAAACGGTTTCTTGTCCTATGCCAATTTTAACTAATGAGCCGACCATTGAGCGAATTTGATTATATAAGAAGCTTTGTCCAAGTGTTCGCATGATAAAATGATCATGGGCAACTTGCTCGATATCAACCGAATAGATTGTGCGTATTGGTGAATTTGCCTGACACCCCCTCGCACGAAACGTTGTCAAATCATGTGTACCAACAAATGCTTGTGCGGCTTCTTGCATTGCTTGTAAATTTAACGGACGCATTACCAGCCATGCCCGATGATGCATAAAAGTTAAAAGCGCTTTGCGATTAATGATATGATATTCATATTCGCGAGAAATAGCATCAAAACGTGCATGAAAATCAGAATCTATTGATTCTAGCGACAACAAACATACGGGGTGCGGTTTAAGATGGTAATTAAGGGCACCAATAATTTTAAAATCATCATGTGTTTTTGGCGCATCAAAATGAATAACCTGCCCCTTTGCATGCACACCAGCATCTGTACGTCCTGCACATATAACAGGTATTTTTTGATGATATAGCTTAAACAAAGCATCTTCTACGCTGTTTTGAACCCCAAAACCATAGCCCTTAGCACGATCTTGTGCCTGCCACCCATGAAAAAAAGTACCCTCATACTCAACAATTGCTTTATATCTTTGTATCATTCGACAGCTCATATAATAATTCTAGGCAAAGATCAATATGTGTAGGCTTAAAAATTTACTGTGCCCTTGTCAAGATCCTGACAAATAGACGACGGGGGTAACGTAACCATGATTTTTGTTCCCTTGCCATATATTGAGTTCATCGTAAGCTGACCGCCATGCAATTCAACAAGAGATTTTGAAATAGATAAGCCTAGTCCTGTGCCCTCTTGATGTCTATTTTTACTATCATCAATTTGTCTGAATTTATCAAATGCCACCTTGACATCTTCTGGCTTCATGCCAATACCTGTATCGGTAACACTTAAAACAACTTCATTTTTTTCATTAATTTGACACATCAAAGCAACCTTCCCATTTGGGCGGTTGAATTTTATGGCATTTGATAAAAGATTAATAATAACTTGTTTGATCCGTACAGCATCAATATATAGATATAATGTTTCAGGCGGCGGTTTAATAATAAGAGAAATACTGGATTGACTTGCACGACTTTGTAATAATATTTGACATGATTCAAAAATTTCAAAAATCGCCGTTGGCTCAATACGGACTTCAAATTGTCCAGCTTCAATTTTACTATAATCAAGGATATCATTAATCAGATGCAATAAATGCTTTGCCGATAATAAAATATTATTTGAATAATCACCAATATTTTGCTCATCAGAACCATTTGCCGCAATTAATGAATAAATAATCTCTGAGAATCCTATAATCGAATTGAGTGGTGTTCTCAGTTCATGCGACATAGAGGCTAAAAAATTAGACTTCATCTGATTTGCTGTCTCTGCGTCAATCTTTGCTTGCTCTAATGTCTCAAATACTTTTTTTTCATTCGTAATATCTGTGATTAATCCTTGCAATAAAGTTGTAGATTGTTCATTGCTCTGCGTATCAATATATGTTTTTTCAGAAATCATATTACGAAACCATAAAATATTACCGTGCTTATCATGAACACGATATTCAAT
Organism: Alphaproteobacteria bacterium; assembly: GCA_047627635.1. Classification (GTDB taxonomy): domain Bacteria; phylum Pseudomonadota; class Alphaproteobacteria; order JBCCNR01; family JBCCNR01; genus JBCCNR01. The sequence continues at coordinate 6,034 of JBLHTX010000053.1, forward strand.
ATTAACGTATTTTTCATCTTTAATACGACTAATTGCCTTAAAAATCTGTTCCCGATCATCTTGGTGAATATGGGCTAGCCAAAATCCTTTGGCGAGCCAATTTTCATGCGATATGCCCGTTATCTTGGAAATTTCAGGCCCAATGAAAGTGAAGGCATTACTATTGGGATCGGCAGTCCATGGCACTAAATCCATTGTCTCAACAAGATGCTGCATTTGCGTGTCATAGCTATCTTTTCTTTGCTGGGCTAAGGTAAGCTCACTATTTAAAGAGGTCAATTGTTGTACGCCATCATAATAATCAGATAATGCGCGGTATCCCAAAAATGTAATATAATTCAAAACAAGAAATATACCGATATAAATTGACAATATCTTAAATTGAAAAAATCCCCTAATATGTGCACTAACACTGATATTAGATAGATTTTTGATATGTAAAAACGTAAAGTTTGAACCATTAACTTGATTGTCAAGATCGAAAAATGGATATAAATTACTGGCTTGATAAAATTGCATGAAAATATTTTGATCTAAATGAATAAATAAATATTTATCTTCAAATAAGGGGGATATATAAAAAATATTATTATCAGTTAATTTTTTAAAAAATACAAAACCTTCGTCATCCAAATTCTGGCCTTTGATGATTTGATGGATATTTTTTGTAAGTATATTTTTACGAGCACTCGCCTGAAAGTAAGACGCATCCATGAAACTATTATTTTTAATGTTTTCGTTAAAAGCTCCCTTTTTCGCAAGCACATACGCATTTAAATAAGGATAAGTATTCATAATAGGCTTAAGCTCTTGCATGAGAAATTTTTTATAATTTAAAGCAAATAATTCCGGGCCTTGACTATGTAATTTTTTTGTAAAATTCTCTAACTTTTTATTTAAATACAGAAAGTCATTGTTAATTTTAAAATGTAATTCTTTTTTGCTTGTTTCTTGTGCATGATACAAATCGTTTGTGCAGGCAATCAGTAAAATTAATGAAAGTACAAGGTAAAATATAATACCAAATATCATCTTTAATTTGCTTTTTTTAATAATATTAATAAGTGTATTGTTAGGTTTTTTACGATTATATACAATCTTATTTGCGTGTCGATTATCAGTATGGTGTACTTTAGATGAAATAAAGTCGTGCTTTATTGAAGATAATAAGTCAATATTATTATTTTTATGAGCAGGCATTGACTGCTTTAATTTATTTCCTATATCTGCTTGAGAGAACTTACGCATTGTGCTAGTGTGCCCGAATATGGTTAATAATTTACAAAATCCTTCCCAAAAAATGTCAATATTATGAAAAAATATGCTGCAATTCCACTAGAATCAAAAGGGCGATTCCACGAAATTCAACCAACAAATGGTCGTGATTGCTATCAGCGAGACCGTGATCGCATTATTCACTCAAAAGCCTTTAGAAGGCTGGCACATAAAACACAAGTCTTTGTATACTATGAAGGCGATCATTATCGCAATCGCTTGACACATTCGCTTGAAGTTGCTCAAATTAGTCGTGCTTGTGCGCGCATTTTACAAGTCAATGAGGATTTAACCGAGCTAACGGCACTTGCCCATGATCTTGGTCATCCGCCCTTTGGTCACGCTGGTGAAGATGCCCTTAATGACATGATGACACATTATGGCGGCTACGATCATAATGCTCAGGCTCTAAGAATAGTGACTTTGCTGGAAGATCGGTACCCACACCATAGTGGATTAAATTTAACCATTGAAAGTCTTGAGGGTATTCTTAAGCATAATGGCCCGATCATAAGTGACAATCATCTTGTTACGCCATTTGTTACGCCACGGGCAATTTTGGCATTTGAACATCATAAATCCCTTGATTTAAACCTGTATGCTGGTATTGAAGCACAAATTGCCGCAATCTGCGATGATATTGCCTATAACGCCCATGATATTGATGATGGATTAAGGGCAAATCTTTTTGATATTGACAGCCTACGGCAATTACCATTTTGTGCATCATTGATGGAAACAATTAAAAATGATTATCCTAAGATTCAGCCCTATCAATTTAAGCATGAGTTTATCAGGCGGCTTATTAGTTATTTTGTAAGTGATATGATTGCAACAACGCAAAAAAATTTACGCATTCAAAATCCACAATCTTATGACGATGTGCGGCATGCTTCACAGGCATTTGTAGCGTTTTCAAATCATGTTAATCAAGAAAATCTTGCCCTGAAAAAGTTTCTATTTCAAAATATGTATCGCCACTACAAGGTTCTGCGTATGACATCCAAAGCAAAGCGTGTTATTCACAGTCTATTCAAGGTTTATTTTGATGAACCAGATATTATGCCTTTTAACGACAATAACCACGTAATCCCAAGTGACGTAAAAGATAAAGCAATTTTTATTACTGATTTTATCGCTGGTATGACCGATAAATTTGCTCTAGAAGAGTATCGTCGCTTGTTTGAATTAATTCCGGAACAATTATGAGTTTATTTCGCATCTTTAAATTTAAAATCAATGCAATCATTCGTGATATGCAACTTGAAGGAAAATTACCACGCACCATAAAAGGGGATAATTTTACAGTTGAACCCCCTCGTGATGAAAAATATGGTGATCTTTCAACAAATGTTGCAATGGTACTTGCGAAATCCGCAGACATGAAGCCCCGAGATCTTGCCATAGAATTTTTAGTCCATTTAAAAAAACTTGATGGTGTCGAAAAGGTTGAGATTGCAGGTGCTGGCTTTTTAAATTTATATCTTTCTAATGATTTATGGTATCGTGAAATTACCAATTGTCTCCATAGTCGCCTTGATTACGGTAGTAATAAAATTGGTGACAATAAAACCGTTAATATTGAATATGTTTCTGCCAATCCAACTGGCCCTTTGCATGTTGGTCATGTACGCGGAGCCGTTTTTGGGGATGCGCTTGCGAACTTAATGACCTATTCAGGCTATAAGGTTATTAAGGAATATTATATTAACGATGCAGGTACGCAAGTTGATATTTTAGCGCAATCAACCTATTTACGATATTTACAAGCAACAGGTGAAGTTATTCATCAAATTCCAGAAGGGCTTTATCCTGGTGATTATCTTGTTCCTGTTGGGCAGGCACTTTTAGAAAAATATGGTCAAAAACTTAAGACAATGCCCGAGAATGAGCGGCACGAGATTTGTAAAAAATTCTCCATTGATTCAATGATGGCAATGATTAAAGATGATCTAGCACTTTTAAATATTCACCATGATATTTTTACATCAGAAAAACAACTGGTTAAAAATGGTGCAGTCGATAACGTGTTATCTTACCTAGAGCATCTTGATTTATTATATCAAGGCACGCTTGAGCCCCCTAAAGGGAAGCCTGTTGATGATTGGGAAGCCAAAGAGCAAACCCTGTTTAAGGCAACGCAATATGGGGACGATTCGGATCGACCTATTCGTAAATCCGATGGACATTATACTTATTTTGCCACTGATATTGCCTATCACCATGACAAATATAAGCGTGGTGCAGACTTACTGATTAATATTTGGGGTGCCGATCATGGTGGCTATGTGAAGCGTATTAACGCTGCTACCAAAGCCATTAGCGATCATAAGGCCGAGTTAATTGTTCGCCTATGTCAAATTGTACATTTATATAAGGACGGAAAACCTTATAAAATGTCAAAACGTGCTGGTACTTTTGTAACATTGCGTGATGTGCTTAATGAAGTGGGCCCTGATATTGTGCGTTTTATTATGTTAACCCGTAAAAATGATGCAGGACTTGATTTTGACTTTGCAAAAGTAACTGAGCAATCAAAAGATAATCCAGTATTTTACGTTCAATATGCTTATGCACGCATACAAAGTGTGTTTGAAAAAGCAAAAGTTGAGCTCAAGAACTTTAATGATGCAAATCTTTATGATGCAGACTTTAATACTTTATCGGATGATGCAGAAATAGCACTTATTAAGAAAATAGCCCAATTCCCACGCCTTATTGAACAAGCAACAGAATCAGCCGAGCCCCATCGTATTGCCTTTTATTTACAAGAGCTTGCGGCTTTATTTCACAGTTTATGGAATAAAGGCTCAGAAAACAAAGAATTAAAATTTGTTATTTCTGATAATGATACGTTAACTTATGCAAGACTTGCGATGATTCGTGCTGTATCATTGGTAATTGAAACAAGTTTGCAAATTTTAGGGGTGCGTGCTTTAACACATATGTAATGTGGCAACATCCTTCAAAGCACGCTAATTTCTAAAAAAATAAATTAGGGTATGTTCAATGGCGACAACAAATTTAGATAATGATAGTTTAAATCATAGTGATAATATGCTGATGACAGGGATTAGCAAATCAGCACTTAGATGGGTTGCTGCCAGTCTTTCATTGATTTTATTTACCGCAATCGTTGGGTTATCTTATTCAATTGGCGTAAGTGATGCAGAAAAAGGGGCAATACCAATTATCCGTGCCGATGGACGGGCGGTTAAAGTGCGACCTGAAAATCCAGGGGGGCGGCAATATCCACACCAAGATTTAACAATTTACAATAGCTTTCGTGATGATATTGCACAAAAAGATGTTCAATTAAAAGAAACATCCGAGAAGCCAATTTCTCTTGATACATCTTTGCAAACCAAAGCCATGATATCAGAAGATACTGAGGCACCCGACGATATTAAGCTCACAACAGTATCAGAAACCATCCCCAATATTATCAAGGATACGCCCGAGACACATAAACCGCTGATAATAGCGGCAAAGCCTCTTAAAAAAGAATTAGTTATTCAACCCCAAAAGACAAGCTTTGTGCCTAAAGAAATAACCCCTCCTAAAAAATCTGTTACAACGAACAAGGGTGCGTTTTTGCAAATTGGGGCATTTCGCTCAAAATCTGATGCATTATCTGCGGTACAACATGCCAAAAGAAAATTCTCAGAATTATCATCGCTAAGCCATATTATTGTCAAAGCAGATTTAGGGGCAAAGGGGACTTATTATCGCTTGCGGGTTGGTCCATTCAAAAGTAAACAAGCATCCCTTAATAGCTGTACCCGTCTTAAGGCAAAGGGGCAGGCCTGTTTATATGTTTTTCAATAAGGCATATATTTAGTCCTGTATTAGTTTTATATTAGTTCTATATTAGTGCTGTTTGATATGGAATTCTATCCTGAGTGCTTTCAATCCTATTCAGCATTTCATTATAGGATCCTAATGTTTTGTTCGCTATGGTGTGGGTTGCTTCACGTGACTCATGGTTTTCAAAGTATTCTCGCAAGATATTATCTGATAATATACAATCTTTTGTATTCGCATATATTTTGCTTAGGAGCTTAGGAGCTAGAACTATTTAATACCCTGATGTAAAGAGTCTCTAAACAGCTTTGTGGTTGAGGGTGTGGATTAGATGCTGAAAATTTTGGCATCACCTTTATACAATTTAATTGTTCAGATCGATGATCTATTAAGGCCTCTATA
>JBLHTX010000054.1:0-11381 GCA_047627635.1 Alphaproteobacteria bacterium
TCGTTCTGGTCTTATTATGACCAACGATGAAGCGCTTGCAAAAAAATTAAATTCTGCTGTTTTCCCTGGTTATCAAGGCGGCCCATTAATGCATGTTATTGCCGCAAAAGCCATTGCCTTTGGCGAAGCGTTGCAACCCGAATTTAAAACCTATCAAGAGCAAGTTGTTAAAAATGCCAAAGTCATGGCTCAGCGTCTGATTGAGCGCGGCATTGATATTATTTCGGGCGGCACGCAAAATCATTTAATGCTTGTATCCCTCTTATCAAAAGGCCTTACTGGTAAACAAATTGATGCATCTTTGGGGCGGGCACATATTACGGTGAATAAAAATGCTGTACCGAATGATACAAATTCTCCGTTTGTAACGGGCGGTATTCGTTTGGGTACACCTGCCATTACAACCCGTGGCTTCAAGGAAGCTGAATCGGTTGCTGTGGCCGATATGGTTGCCGATATTATTGATGCAGAAGGGGCAGAAACGTCAATTATTGATGTGCGTAAACGTGCTGCTGCACTTTGTGCAAAATTCCCTGTTTATCCGCATTAAGTTCTATTAATATATATTTTGATACAAATATTTCATTGCTAAAATACAAAAATTGCCAAAAGGCAAAACTGGCATAGATTTTGTATCCTTTTTATTACCTATTAAAAAGGATATATTATGAAAAGTGTGATTTTAAAAATTTGTATCATTGTAACGATTGGGGCTTTTCTGTCCGCCTGTGCTTGTAAAAACAATACCCATTCAACAGAGCAAAGAACATTTGGCAGCAACACCCATCATCATGGTGCATCAACAACATCCCCTTTGTTGATTTATAATCAAAAATTTGCACCCTTATTGAAAAAGACACCCGAGAGAACTTTTGGCAGCAATACCCATCATCACGGCGTTGTTGAATAATATAAACATCATACCCTTGCCTCTAAGGGGAATATAATTGAATAGCTTATACGAAAATATTTTTTATTGTATTTCTTCTAAAGAACCAATAATTTTTAAATCCGTTCCATTATCCTTTGTATGGATAATGGTGTTCTTAGGAATAATAACTTCGCTTTCATTGCTGTGATCCAAATAATCTGGAATTTCAATAAATAGGAAACCAGGCGGAACAGTGAGTATTACCATAAAACTATCACAATATTTTCTTTTAAAATGACTATTAAATTCAGTGTCCTCCATTGTTTTTCGTGCTTCACGCACAGCATCACCTTCTCCAATTTTATCTGCTAGTTTCATAATATCAAATTATGCAGGCGTGATTAACGCTTTTTCTAATTATTGTTTTATTTTATGCTTATTTCTGATAATAATCATAAAAATATTTAATAAATAGTGAATAAATTAATTATGGCAAAAATCGAAGGCTTACGCATTAAAAACTTCAGAGCCCTTAAAGATATTACCTTGGGGCAATTATGGAACAAAAGAGATGCAAAACCTTTGTCTCATTTGACAGCCGTTATTGGTAGAAATGGTGTTGGGAAAACAACACTTTTTGATGTATTTGGATTTTTATCTGACTGCTTGAAATATGGAGTCGAAGACGCTTGTGACCGTAACGGACGTGGTGGATTTACACGCATCAGAACACAAGGAGAAACAGAACCCATAGAGTTTGAAATATACTATCGAGAGAACACAAAATCGCGTCCTATTACTTATGAATTATCAATTGACTTAGATTCTCATAAACGTCCCTATGTTTTTAAGGAACGCCTTAGACAAAGGCGTAAAGGTCGAAGTACAGGTCAACCTTTTTCTTTTTTAATATTAGAAAACGGCAAGGGTGTTGTATGGAAAGGAGATCAATCTGGTATTGCCTTTAATACTGATAATCAAAAAAAATCTGATATACTCACCCGTATCAAAAAATTTATAGATGATAATGAAGAAGAATCTTCTAAAACAGAAATCATAGAACTCTCTGATACTCGAAAACTTGGTCTTGCAACGCTAGGGGCATTGAAGCAGCACCCAAGAATTTCAATGTTTCGTGAGTTTATTGAAAAATGGTATTTAAGTTATTTTACCCCTGATGCAGCGCGTAGTTTGCCAATGGCAGGACCACAAAAACAATTAAATTTACATGGCGATAATATTGGTAATGTTGTTCAATTCATGGAGCGAGAGCATCCTAAAAAATTCAGTGCCATCTTAGAAAAAATTGCTGGAAAAATACCAAGTATTAAAACAATTCACACTGAAAAAACGGCAGATGGTAGACTTCTTTTAAAATTTAATGATAAAGGCTTCAAAGATCCATTCTATGCACAACAAATGTCCGATGGCACTTTAAAAGTATTTGCATATCTATTATTACTAGAAGATCCAACACCGCCACCATTTTTATGCATCGAAGAACCAGAAAATGGATTATATCACAAATTACTTGAAATCCTAGCGAATGAATTCAGGGAACACGCAACAGGTCACAAAAATGGGTCACAAATATTTGTGACCACACATCAACCTTATTTTGTTGATGCATTAACCCCTTCAGAAGTCTGGATTCTTGAAAAAGGCGAAGATGGCTTTTCCACAATAAGACGTGCAAGTGATGATGTATTAGTCAATAATCTACCAAAATTATTAAATGCTTATGGAAAAACACATCAAGCCTATGATAATGCTTGTGGACTATATAGTGTTATTGTTGTGTGTGACTTAGACGATAAAGATCGATTGGTGTTTCTAGAGCAGCTTAATAAAATTCTTAATAGCTGTTCAGTGCCACCTCATACAAAATTCTGTCTTGCCATCGAGGAAATGGAGGCATGGCTTCTTGGTGACTTAGAGGCCATAAAAAAAGCGTATCCCTTGGCAAAAGATGCTCTTTTAAAATCTTATAAAAACGATACTATATGTGGCACTTGGGAAATCTTAGCAGATGCATTATACAAAAATGGCAGTAGGAACCTTAAGCAAGAAGCTTATTCTAAAATTGGTACCAAAAAATGTGAATGGGCTGAAAAGATTACTGAATATATGAATCCAGAAAGCAATCAATCACCAAGCTTTCAGCATTTTCGTAATACTCTAATTGAATTATGTGTTTAGCGAATGGATTATATAGCATGTTTGCCTCTAAGAATACTTAGATTAGATAGCTTATACGAAAATATTTTTATTGATTTATTCATATAAAATGATATGCCTGTTTGATGATAAAAAAATTGGGTATATTTGTTTTTATTGGCTTTATTGCAGTACAAATGCTGTCATTTTTGCACATGGCCGATTATGATTTTGAACAGCATGATCATAATAATCAATTATGTGCCCTAAGCCTTCACGAGGATTATGATGAGGGCAATCCGTCAACTCGTCATTTTTATGATTATGTTTTTAAAACAGCAAACTCTGAGTTTTTGAATCCTAACGTACTTGTCACCAAGCACATTATTGCGTTTAATCTTAAAGCCCGTGCCCCCCCTTCCTTAACCTAGATCATTTTTATTTTTAAAGTCATTGTTACAAAGCATATTTTTGGCATGTGTTTTTATGAGGCAATAGGCTTTAATGTTTTCAAATTTATCAATTACTAGGTTAACATCATGAAAAATATCGCTTTCATAGCATCGCTTGCTGTCATTACACTTATGTGTCAAAATGTTGCCTCTGCTGCATCAAATACGGATATTCAGGCTTTGCGTTCAGAAATTCAAAATATGAAGAATGCATACGAAAAACGCATTATCGAGCTTGAGAAAAAATTGCACTCAGTTGAAAAAAACCAAGCCACAACCCAAGCAACCATTAAGGAAACCAAAAAAGAAATTTTAAATACTCAAATTTTGAACAATCCTAACATTGCTCCTGTTAGGCAAACCCCAGCGACTGCAAGGCGTAATGTTTTCAATAACAGCTTTAATCCATCAATTGGAATTGTGTTTAACGGTCAGTTTAATCAATTCTCATCCGATAATGGGGATATGGCAGGCTTTGCCGTTGGGCATGAAAGCGAGCGTCCTAAGCAAGGATTTGCCGTCGATCATACAGAATTAAATTTCTCTGCCAATGTTGATGATAAGTTTTTTGGCAGCACCACAATGGCAATTGCGCAGCATGAAGGGGAAACCGAAATTGAACTTGAAGAAGCTTTTGTTCAAACACAATCAGGCTTAGGGCTTCCCACTGGTTTATTTATCAAGGCAGGGCGTGCCTTTTGGACACTTGGTTATTTAAACGAGCATCATAATCATGTTGATGATTTTGTCGATCGCCCGCTTCCCTATCGCAGTTTTATTGATGGTGCATTTAACGATGATGGTGCTGAGGTTTCTTATTTATTACCAACTGATTTTTATGCTGAAATCGGTGCTGGTATCTTCAGTGGTGATCGTTTTCCCTATGCTGCAAGCACGGGTGATGATGTTGGGGCATGGTCTGCATTTATGCGTGTCGGGAATGATATTAGCGATAATCAAAGCTGGCGTTTAGGGGGCTATGTCTTATCAGGAAAAACAGGTGGCGAGCGTGACAGTAACGATCATGGCCTTGAATTTAATGGCGATACCAATTTATATATTGCCGATTTACGCTATAGCTGGGCACCAAATGGCAATCAACATAACCAAGAATTTATTTTACAGGGTGAATATTTCTTGCGTACCGAAGATGGCACTTATGAAGATACAGCAGCATCGACAGGTGCCGTTAATTTTGACAAATCATCAAGCGGTTGGTATGCACAAGCCGTTTATAAATTCGATCAACAATGGCGTATTGGCACACGTTACAGTCAGTTAAATGCCGCTGATGTGCCAACAGGATTAATTGGCAGTACGCTTGATTCACAAGGGCATAACCCACAAACCTATGCATTAATGATGGATTGGACGAACAGTGAATTTAGCCGTGTACGGATGCAATATAATCATGAAGAACTGAGCCAAGGTCAAAAAGATGATCAACTTATGGTGCAATATATTATGAGTATTGGTGCACATGGGGCTCATAAGTATTGAAGCATTAACCATATAAAATAAACTTGCATTTAAATAATATTTGTGATATACATAAAACACGGAACAACAAATATTATTTATTTACACAATACATAAAATTCATAATATATCCTAAAATTAAGATACAAATCCCATGAAACTATTTTATACTTTTCTCCTTATTCTTTTCTCTCAAATTATCACCCTAGGCAGTGTTGATGCCAAAATTAATATTTTTGCCTGTGAACCTGAATGGGCATCGCTTGCACAGGAAATTGGTGGCGATAAACTTGATATTTTCACTGCAACACATGCCAAACAAGATGTCCATTATATTCGTGCTAGACCCAGCCTGATTGCTAAGGCACGCTATGCTGATTTAATTTTTTGCTCAGGTGCAGGGCTTGAAGTTGGCTGGCTTCCGTTATTACTCGAACGTGCAAATAGTAATGTGCAAATTGGCAGACAAGGTTATTTCATGGCATCACAATTTGTGCCAATCCTTGAAAAGCCAATTATGGTGGATCGCTCAATGGGCGATATTCATCCGCAGGGCAATCCGCATATTCATTTAAATCCGCATAATATTAAACTTATTACCCATGAATTAACAAAACGCCTAAGTATAATTGATCCTGATAACAAGGATTTTTATCAGGCACAAAGCATTCTATTTCTTGATAAATGGAAAGATGCTATTAAAAAATGGGAGCAATCCGCAAAAAACCTAGCCGATAAATCAGTGATTGTCCATCATCGTTCTTTCAGCTATCTGCTTGATTGGCTTAATATCACGCAAGTCGGATCACTTGAGCCAAAACCAGGGATTCCGCCAAATATTGCGCATTTGGAAACTTTATTGACAAACTTCAAAACCCAGCCTGCAAACTTTATTATTCGTGCGCCCCATGAGCCCGAAAAAGCAAGTCTTTGGTTAAGCGATAAAACAAAAATTCCTGCAATTATGTTGCCTTTTACGATTGGTGGTGACACACAAAGCAATCATTTATTTGCATTATTCGACCGAACACTTGCCTTGTTACAAAAATCCTTAATCCATAGTGAACCCCATGCTGACGACTGAGTTAATCAGTATCATTGCCCCTGCCCTTGTGGCAGGGCTTATGATTGCTATCACCCACGCCCCCCTTGGGATTGAGGTCTTGAAACGGGGTGTTATTTTCATCGATCTTGCGGTTGCCCAAATTGCAGGACTTGGCCTTATTACAGCGGCGACATTCTTTCACGAGCCTTCATTTTTAATCAAACAAGGCATGGCTTTGTTATTTGCCTTTATGGCGGGTCTGTTTTTTCGACGTATCGAGATTACAATGCCCAAATACCAAGAAGCCATTATTGGGGTCAGCTTTGTGTTATCGGCATCTTTGGCGATTTTACTCCTTGCCAACCACCCTCATGGCAGCGAGGAAATTCAGCATTTACTATCGGGGCAAATTTTATTTGTATCGTGGCATGACGTTATATGGCACGCCCCCATTTATGCGCTTATTCTTGGATTATGGTTTTTAAAGCCCTGTATTAAAAGCGGCATTAGAAGCGGTATTGGGTTTTATTTTATTTTTGCGGTTGCCATTACCTCATCCGTCCAGCTGGTTGGCGTATATATTGTTTTCGCCAGTTTAATTCTGCCTGCACTTGCCACAATTAATTCTAAAAACCCTCATCGGACAGCATGGATTTGCGGCATATTATCGGTTATTATTGGCATGGTCTTGGCAGCACTGACAAATTTACCGGCAGGGCCAATTTTGGTCATGAGCTTTACCGCAATATCATTTTTAATGATTGTAAAAAAAGCCACATTATTGTAGATATAAAATGCAATTTACATCAAAGGAAACATCATGGCAGGCAGTCTTAATAAAGTTACATTAATTGGGAATTTAGGCAAAGATCCCGAAATTCGCAGAACCCAAGATGGGCGACCCATTGCAAATTTTTCAGTGGCAACCACAGAAAGCTGGAAAGATAAATCGGGCGAGCGTCGTGATAAAACCGAATGGCATAATGTTGTTATTTTCAATGAAGGTTTATGTCGCGTTGTCGAGAGTTATGTTAAAAAAGGCTCAAAAATTTATATCGAGGGGCAACTTCAAACCAGAAAATGGCAAGATAAAGAAGGCAAAGATCGCTATACAACTGAAATTGTTTTACAAAATTATGGCGGTCAACTCATTATGCTTGATGGTCGCAATAACGCATCATCAGGCGGCAGTAATCCACAAGTAAGCTATGGCAATGATAGCGGCTTTGGTATGGGTGGCGGCGATGTCTCGAAAAAAGATAACGCTGGATCATTCGCACATGAACTAGATGATGATATTCCATTTTAAAAACTTTAAATAAATACTTCTCACTAATGATATGTTATACAGTATTTAATATAAAAATTAGTGGGACATAAAATAATGCGTAATTTCTTTTTTGACTATTATATCGACGATGAAGTCTATGCTCGTACTTTGCTTGAAAATCCCTTATTCGATGGTAATACCGAGCAAGTCGAGCAATTAACCCGCCACTTCGTTACCGATATGCGTCAAAATAAAAGTATTATTGGCTCAATCGATGATTTACTCCAAAGCTATGGCCTTGATACACAAGAAGGTTTAGCCCTTATGGCACTTGCTGAGGCTTTATTGCGGATTCCCGACAGTGAAACAGCCAATCAATTAATCGAAAGCAAATTAAACGAAATTAATCTGCAACATCTACCTGCCGATGACAATATTTTTATGAAAGCCATGACATGGGGCATGGGTATTGCGCAGACGATTGTTAAAAGACACGATTCGCCAACATCTTTTATTCAAAGTGCAATTCGTAAACTTGGTGTGCCTTGTGTGCGGAATGCGACCTATCAAATGATTAAAATTATGTCTGGTACTTTTATTCTTGGTCAAACAATCGAGAGTGCCCTTGATAATGCCGAATCAAATTCACTCTATTCATTCGATATGCTCGGTGAAGGTGCGCGCAATATGACAGCGGCACGTGAATATTATGATTTATACAAGCACGCCATCGAGGTTGCCAGTAAAGCCAATACAGGAAAATCAGTTTATCAATGTCAGTCTGTTTCTATTAAAATTTCTGCTTTGCATCCAAAATTTTTCCCGAAATATCACAAGCATTTATTCGATGAAATCTATAAAATAGTATTCTCGCTTGTCGAACTTGCCCATAGTAAAAATGTGCCTGTTACAATTGATGCCGAAGAAGCCGAACGCCTTGAATTTACCCTCAGTATTTTTTCAAAACTTGCCCAAGATTCAGCATTAAAAGGCTGGAATGGTCTTGGTATTGTTATTCAAGCCTATCAAAAGCGGGCAATTAGCGTTATTCGTCACGTTATTGACCTTGCAAAAAAGAATGATCGCAATATTCCTGTTCGCCTCGTCAAAGGGGCTTATTGGGACTCCGAGGTCAAACGGGCACAAGAACGCGGTCTTAAGACATTCCCCGTATTCACACGCAAATCATTAACAGATTTAAATTATCTTTATTGTGCAAACGAACTCTTTATGCATCGTCAATATGTATTTCCGCAAACAGCAACGCATAATGCCCTAACAATCGCCCAACTCATCGATATGGCAGGCAATGGCGAAGGTTGGGAATTACAACGCTTACACGGTATGGGTGAAGAACTATATGAATCGGTCGCCCGTCATTGCCCCCATATTGTACAGCGTGTTTATGCACCCGTTGGTCATTATAAAGATTTATTATCATACCTTGTGCGTCGTCTTCTTGAAAATGGTGCCAATAGTAGCTTTGTCAATGCGGTATCGAAAAAAGATATCCCCGTTGAGGCTTTTTTGCGTAGCCCTAAGGCTTCACTTGTTAACAAGGAATCAATGCGGCATCCCGAAGTAAAATTACCACAAGATATTTTTGCACCACGCATTAATTCACATGGTTTCGAGCTTGGCTTCTCCCAAGATTTTGATTTCCTTATGAATGTTGCGAAAAAAATTCCTGATTATAAAAAGCCAATTGCCGCTGAATATTCAGATATGAATCTGCCGCTTACGCAGGTTATGATGCCCGCAACTGGTGCTTGCCTTGGTGAATTACACGAATCATCGACCGAAACAGCCATTCAAGCCGTTACAGATACGGCGGCTTATTTCAAACAATGGCAAAAAACCACAACCAAAGAACGTGCCGATATTTTATTTAAACTCGCCGATTTAATCGAAACGCATACTGATACATTACTCTCTTTATTGGTGCATGAAGCAGGCAAAACCATTATCGATGCCGAAGCTGATTTGCGTGAAGGCGTTGATTTTTGTCGCTATTATGCCCAAACAGCCATTAAACAATTCTCTGAAGTGACTAAACTTCCATGCCCTAATGGCGAAAGAAACGTGCATTTTTATGCCCCTCGTGGCGCATTTGTGTGCATCAGCCCGTGGAATTTCCCCCTTGCAATTTTCATCGGACAAGTTGCGGCCGCCCTTGTTGCTGGTAATACAGTCATTGCAAAGCCTGCTGAGCAAACCCCAATCATTGCCTATGAAATTATGCAGCTTTTTTACCAAGCAGGCCTCCCAAAAGAAGCGTGCAGCTTGGTTTTTGGCGGTGCAAATATCGGCAGTGCAATCACTAATCACCCCGATGTTGCAGGCATTGTATTTACGGGATCAACCGAAGTTGCCAATATCATTAACCGCTCAATGGCAAATTCAGACTTGGCAATCAGACCGCTTATTGCGGAAACAGGTGGCTTAAATGCCATGATTATCGACTCGACTGCTTTATTGGAACAAGTCACTGACGATGTTATTGCCAGTGCGTTTCAATCAGCAGGGCAACGCTGTTCCGCATTACGGTTATTATTCGTCCAAGAAGAGATCGCCGAAGAACTCACTCAAATGTTAAAAACCACAACATCAGAAATGATTATCAATCATCCGTCAAATATTGCCACCGATATTGGGCCAATCATCGACAAAGAAGCCAAGCAAACAATTACAACTTATCTTGAAGCCCATAAAGACAAAATTATTTATGATGGGCGTGACGCAATTCCTAATCATTTATCAAGTTCAGGACTTTATGTTGCCCCAACAATTTTAAAAATCAACGATCTATCCGAGTTCAACCAAGAAGTTTTTGGGCCTGTTTTACATATTATCAGTTACCCACAAGCCGAGCTCGATAGCTATCTTGAGGCCCTCGATCAAAAAGGTTATGGCTTGACGCTTGGTGTGCATTCACGAATTCCAGAGTTTACTCAAAAAATTGCCTATAAAATGCGGGCTGGTAATGTCTATATTAACCGCAATATTATTGGTGCTGTCGTTGAGGCACAACCCTTTGGTGGCTTTGGCAAATCAGGTACAGGGCCCAAGGCTGGTGGCCCCGATTATTTACGTCGTTTTTGTTACGAGCGTGTCATTTCAACAAATATTGCCGCAGCAGGCGGTGATCCAGAATTAATGGTAATCCCCAACGACTAGCATTTATTGTTTGATTATTTAAATCTCCCTCAAATAATATATATTTTTAATTAAAGTAAATTATATATATTATTTAAATTATTTAAATTATATGATATAATTATGTATAAATTATAATTACTAGGGAAAATAAAATGACAAACATCGCTAGCCAGCTACATAGATACACAAAAGACAGTATCAATAATTTGTATAATCGAATACCTACATTCAGCTTGGTGAAAACAAGCCAAGATATCTCAAAAAATATATCATCCATGATTACTGATATCCCACAAATAATAAAAGATGCTCAAAAAATACAGACCACCTCTGAACAAATGATAAAGATGGCAAATCAATTTATTATCCCTAATATGCTACAATCCATTCCTATCAGTGCGGCAACTGCTTTGTTTGGTTCTGCCTTATCAGCGACACTGATGCATCAGGGAACAAAACAAAGAGCCAGCGATACAATCTTCAAAACAATGGTCACATTATTACCAACCATTACGCTTGGTATGGGAATTGGAGCTTATCGAGGCTATAAAAAACATGAGGCAAAAGAAAAAAAAGACGCAGCAACAACAATCCAAAAATTTGCACGTAGTTATAATGCCAAAAAAGAAATAGCACAAAAAAAAGACGCAGCTCGAATATATGAGGCAGATAAAAAAACTAATATGGCAACCTATACAAATGACAAATATAGTTTAATGCAATCTCTTGCTCTTAACGCCTAAAACCTATCACGGATCATAAAAACGGCCTCTTCTGCCATCATATTAATATAGCGGCTATTGGGCTTAAAAACCCGAATATCATTGCCCGTAATTGCATAACATTGCTCAATGGTAATATTCATTTTTTGGGTTAATTGATGAAAATCCTTAATCGTGCATAAATGGATATTTTCAGTATCATACCACGGTGCATCAAGGCTGGTGG
>JBLHTX010000055.1:0-10928 GCA_047627635.1 Alphaproteobacteria bacterium
ATGGGTTTCAAGCCCCGGCATGATTATTGATGGCTATGCCCCCAATGTCACTGGGCTGCGGTTTAAGCCATCAGGCATTTTTGCCGATGGTAGCTCAGGGACAACAGGCTATCGGGTTTATTTCACATTGAAAATAAAGTAAGCGAGGGAGGTATTAAACCCGCTCAATAATCATGGCCGTTCCCATACCAGCCGCAACACATAACACAATGAGGGCAGTGTTTAAGTTGCGTCTTTCCAGCTCGTCGGCGACAATGCCTGTAATCATGGCACCTGTTGCTCCAAGCGGATGCCCCATGGCAATTGCACCGCCTGCGACATTAATTTGATCATCGGTAATGTTAAATTCCTGCATATACATTAACACAACGGACGAGAAAGCCTCGTTCAATTCCCAAATATCAATATCGCTTGGCGACATTTTGGCTTTTTTCAACAGTTTTTTTGTCACATCAATCGGGCCCGATAACATCATTGTGGGTTCTGACCCCACCGATGCAAAGGCCTTTATGCGTGCTTTGGGTATTAGGCCTGCTGATTTTCCTGCGGCTTTCGAGCCAACCAATACAGCAGCAGCCCCATCAACAATTGCCGATGAATTACCTGCCGTATGAATATGGTTAATCCGTTCAAGATGCGGATATTTTTGCAGGGCAATACCGTCAAAGCCAAGATTTTTGCCCATCATCTCGAACGAAGCATTCAGCTTGCCAAGACTTTCAACCGTGCAATCGGGACGAATCATTTCATCACGCTCTAAAATCAGCATATTATTAATATCGGTCACAGGGATCAAAGATTTATCAAACCGTCCTTGTGACTGTGCCGATAATGCCCGTTTATGCGAACGCACTGCAAATGCATCAGCTTGATCTCGGGTAAAGCCATAATATGTCGCAATTAAATCAGCAGCAACGCCTTGGGGTAAAATGCCGTGTTTTGCGGCAACAGTGACATCAACGGCAATTGCACCGCCATCTGATCCCATTGGTACGCGTGACATGGATTCGACGCCGCCACCAATAGCAAACTCTGCCATACCAACTTGAACACGCATTGCGGCTTGGCAGATTGCTTCAAGCCCCGAAGCACAAAAACGGTTAATTTGTTGCCCTGCAACCGATATATCATAATCGGCAGCCAAAACGGCAGAACGGGCAATATCGGCACCATTTTCACCTATTGGCATTACGCAGCCTAAAATAACATCATCGACTTTTTTCGTATCCAAATTGTTACGCTCGGCAATGGCACGCAAAACAATTTCACTCAGGCGAAGCGAGGTTACCTCATGCAGGCTACCATCTTTTTTGCCTTTACCCCGTGGGGTGCGTACAGTGTCATAAATAAATGCATCTGAAACCATTTGAGTGATTCTCCAACCGTATTACTATATAGTGGCACATCCTAAGCAAGATTATGGAATATGCAATAGATTATTATAATAATAGGGGCTTAAGATAGGTTTAAAATACCAAGATTTTATCTAAATATTTTAATTTTATGCATTATATGTTTAATATCAAGGGCTTTGTCGATGACTAGACTTTTTTGTCGATCAATGCTATATTTTTAATATAATAGATTAATCTTCAGTTTTTTGTGATTTCTCATCAGCCTTACCAGCGTTAGAGGAGCTGCTCATATAATATAGTCCGCCAATTGCAACAGTCGCCGCTAAGCCACCCGCAATATAGTTTGCGGTCTTTGGATCGCCAACATAGTTAGAAAATTTATCATACTGAGTTGTAATTAATGATTTAACATCACCATAAAAGCTCTCTTTTGGCTGTTGGGAGCCTTCCAAAGCATCTAAAACCTTTTGAGTATTTTCATCACTATTTGTATTAACAAGATTAACGAGTTTTTCACCTGTATCAGTAACAAGTTTTCCAGTTGCTGCAAGGCCATTTTCAATTGTACCAGTAAGCGTTTTTGTAAGTGTATCTCGATGTTTTGTTGCTGTATTCAAACCATTGGTAACTGTATTACCAAGGTCGCTAAATGAGTTTTTAACTGTACCAGTAAGCGTTTCTGCAAGTGTATCTCGGTGTTTTGTTGCTGTATTCAAACCATTGGTAACTGTATTACCAAGGTCGTTAAATGAATTTTTAACTGTACCAGTAAGTGTTTCTGCAAGTGTATTTCGATGTTTTGTTGCCGTATTCAAGCCACTGGTAACCGTATTACCAAGGTCGTTAAATGAATTTTCAATTGTACCAGTGAGCGTTTTTGTAAGTGTATCTCGGTGTTTTGTTGCTGTATCTAAGCCATTGGTAACTGTATTACCAAGGTCGCTAAATGAGTTTTTAACTGTACCAGTAATGGTTTTTGTATAGTTTGATATGCCATCTAGATTAAGATTTTTTATTGAATTTTTTATTTCGTCAAAATCTTCAGCCATTCTAGCCATGGCTTTGGGGGGCATGATGGCATTGCCAAACGTATCAGTTACTGTTTGATTATCTTTTAAGACTTTAACAACTTTTCTGTATTTTTCCCGATCCACTGGGGCGTCGATCAAGTCCCGAAAAAATTCTTTAGTTCTATTTTTAATATCAGTCATACAAATTGCTTTCGCTTAAAATTACATAATTACTGTTTTAATTTAATCTATTTTAATTTAATTGTCAATTATATATTTTATGTAAATGTTAAATTAATTAAAAAAAAATACTTAAGCCCTTGTATGATTGATATAAGACGTTTAAAAGAATATGAGAAATGTAAAAGAAAAGATCCTTTTAACACTTAATTAATTAACTTATGCAATTGATCCTAATAATAAATAAGGAACCTTCTAGCTAAGAAAGAACGTTTATATGAATATTCATGAGCATCAAGCCAAAGCGCTTTTAAAACAATATGGTTTACCAGTCTCAAAAGGACATGTTGTTTACACACGTCAAGAAGCTGAAACAGCAGCCGAACAGCTTGGCGGACCAGTCTATGTCGTAAAGGCTCAGATTCATGCTGGTGGTCGCGGCAAAGGTGGCGGCGTTAAAGTCGTAAAATCTGTCAAAGATGTTGGCGATAAATTCGACGATATTTTTGGTATGCAGCTTATCACGCACCAAACAGGGCCCGAGGGTAAACTTGTTAAACGTGTCTATATCGAAGATGGTACTGATATTGAATCAGAGCTTTATTTATCTGTCGTTGTCGATCGTGCAACATCACGTGTTTCTTTTGTTGTCTCAACCGAAGGCGGTATGGATATCGAAGAAGTTGCAGAAAATACACCTGAAAAAATTATTTCTTTCTCAGTTGATCCAGCCACAGGAATTTCAGCATTTCACGGTCGCAAAGTTGCCGATGCCCTTGAGTTAAAAGGTGCGGCTTACAAGCAATGTATTGATGTTGTGCAAAAAATTTATACTTGTTTCGTCGAAACCGATGCTGATATGCTCGAAATTAATCCGTTAGTTGTCAATACCGATGGAAATTTGGTGTGTCTTGATGCAAAAATGGGCTTTGATGGTAATGCACTTTATCGTCAACCTAAAATTGTTGAAATGCGTGACTTCTCCGAAGAAGATCCAATGGAAATCGAAGCCTCTAAGTGGGATTTATCCTTCGTTAAACTTGACGGTAATATTGGCTGTATGGTTAATGGTGCTGGTCTTGCGATGGCAACCATGGATATTATTAAATATTACGGGAGCGAGCCTGCAAACTTCCTTGATGTTGGTGGCGGGGCAACCAAAGAAAAAGTAACTGAAGCTTTTAAAATCATCCTTAATGATCCTTCAGTTGAAGGTATTTTGGTTAATATTTTTGGCGGTATCATGCGCTGCGATATTATTGCCGATGGTGTTATTTGTGCCGTACGTGAACTTGGCTTAACCATTCCGCTTGTTGTGCGCCTCGAAGGCACAAATGTCGATCTTGGTAAAAAAATGATGGCAGAATCAGGGCTATCAATTATCCCAGCTGATAATCTTGCGGATGCAGCCGAAAAAGTTGTTGCTGCTGTTAAAAACATACATAAAGCAGCTTAAGGAGAAAAATAAATGTCAGTATTAGTTGATAAAAATACAAAAGTAATTTGCCAAGGTTTTACAGGCAAACAAGGCACTTTCCATTCCGAGCAAGCGATTGCTTATGGTACACAAATGGTTGGTGGTGTTGCACCGGGTAAAGGTGGACAAAAACATCTCGATCTTCCAGTATTCGATACAGTAGCCGAAGCGCGTGAGCGTACAGGTGCAAATGCATCGGCAATTTATGTGCCGCCACCATTTGCTGCCGACGCAATCCTTGAGGCAATTGATGCAGAGATGGAACTGATTGTTTGTATCACTGAGGGTATTCCTGTGGCCGATATGATCAAAGTAAGACGTGCATTAATCGGTTCTTCAAGCCGTTTAATCGGTCCAAATTGTCCGGGTGTTATCACACCAGGTGAGTGTAAAATTGGTATTATGCCAGGGCATATTCATCGTCGCGGCAATGTTGGTATCGTGTCCCGTTCTGGTACATTAACCTACGAAGCAGTTGCACAAACAACAGCGGCAGGGCTTGGACAATCAAGCTGTGTTGGTATTGGTGGTGATCCAATCAAGGGCACCGAATTTGTCGATGTACTTGAAATGTTTATGCGTGATCCCGAAACAGAATCAATCATTATGATTGGTGAAATTGGTGGTGATGCCGAAGAGCAGGGTGCTGCATTCTTGCGTTCCGAGAAGAACAAAAAACCTGTTGCTGGCTTTATTGCTGGTGTTACTGCGCCTCCGGGTCGTCGTATGGGTCATGCTGGTGCAATTGTTGCAGGCGGCAAGGGCGATGCGGCTTCTAAAATGGAAGCGATGAAGGCAGCAGGCATTTTTGTCTCGCCATCACCAGCAGCGCTTGGAGAAACATTAAAGCAAGCAATTGCTGCTTAATATTTTTCTTGTATTTTTACTAAGAGAAGGTATATATCTTCTCTTATTAATTATTATTTTTTATATTTCACGGTATGCTCCTAATGTCCGATCAGTCAAAATCAAAAAAGACCACTCATTCTAACATTGATCTTCTTAATACTGCATTTCTTGATGGTGCTAACGCTTCCTATATCGAAGCAATGTATGCAGAATATGTAAAAAACCCAAACGCAGTCGAAAAAGATCTTGCCGATTTCTTTAAATCACTTGGCGATCCAGCAAATGACGTTAAGCAAAATGCACAAGGTGCATCTTGGGAAGAGCAGCATTGGCCTCTGCCAAATAATGATGCACAATTATCATTACTTGATTATGGGCATATTGCACAAACTGTTCAAAAAGCCACCGACAAAGCAAAAACACAAGCCAAAGGCACAATAACTCAAGAAGATATGCGCAAAATTGCGTTGGGTTCTATCCGTGCTATTATGCTTGTGCGGGCTTATCGTGTGCGTGGCCATTTAATTGCTGATCTTGACCCTTTAAAGCTGTCAGAAAAAGAACCCCATCCCGAGCTTGAACCAAGCACTTATGGGCTTGATATTAATGATCCAACTAAAATATTCCTTGATGGTGTCTTAGGGCTTAAAGAGGCAAGTGTTGCCGAAATAATCGAGATTCTTCACCGTACTTACGGTGGTACTTTTGCAATCGAATTTATGCATATTTATGATCCTGAAGAAAAATCATGGTTGCAAAAGCGTATTGAAAGAGCCGATCCAGAGATTAAATTTACCAATAGTGAGAAAAAAACCATCTTCAAAAAGCTTGTCCAAGCTGAAGGTTTTGAGAAATTTTTGCATACAAAATACATGGGAACCAAACGCTTTGGTCTTGATGGCGGTGAAAGCCTCATTCCAGGTATGGAACAAATGATGGTTACTGCCTCAAATCTAGGCGTTGTTGATATTGTTTTTGGAATGCCGCATCGTGGGCGTTTAAATGTTTTATCTGCCGTTATGGAAAAGCCTTATGTTAAAATTCTTAACGAATTTCAAGGCGGATCTGCTAATCCCGAAGATATTGGTGGTTCAGGTGACGTAAAATATCACCTTGGTGCATCGGGAGATCGTACGATTGATGGTAAAAATTTACATCTATCCTTGGTCGCTAATCCTTCACATCTCGAGGCTGTTAATCCTGTTGTTATTGGTAAGGTACGTGCAAAACAAGAATTTTATAATTCTGATCGTACAAAAGTCATGCCTGTATTATTGCATGGTGATGCGGCTTTTGCTGGTCAAGGTGTTGTTGCAGAATGTCTTGCACTTTCAGGGCTTGACGGTTATGGCACAGGTGGTACGCTGCATATTATTGTGAATAATCAAATTGGCTTCACAACTGCGCCGCATTTATCACGCTCATCTCCGTATCCATCTGACGTTGCTAAAACAGTTCAAGCACCAATTTTCCATGTCAATGGCGATGATCCCGAAGCCGTTGCTTTTGCCTTCAAGGTTGCTGTTGAGTATCGCCAAAAATTCGGTAAAGATGTTGTCGTTGATATGGTTTGTTATCGTCGTTATGGCCATAATGAGGGCGATGAGCCTTCATTCACACAGCCACTTATGTATGATAAAATTCGTTCTATGGAAACTGTTTTATCGCATTACAAAAAGCAGCTTCTTGCCCATAATATTTTTTCACAAGAAACAATAGACGCTGAAATTAACAGTTTCAATGATAGCTTACAGCAAGCCTTTGAAGAAGCTAAAAATTATAAGCCAAACAAAGCCGATTGGCTTGACGGTCGTTGGGGTAAAATGCAACGTGCCGAAGGTACTGACAGTGATGCATTTCGGGGAAAAACAGGCGTTGAGATCGAAACTTTAAATTCGGTTGGGGGCCAACTTACTGCAATTCCTGATGATTTTGAACTTCACAGAACGCTCAAGCGTCAAATGACTTCAAAACGCAAAATGTTTGAAACAGGCAAAAATATTGATTGGGCAACGGCCGAGGCTTTGGCTTTTGGCACGCTCCTCAAAGAAGGTTTCCCTGTGCGTTTATCAGGCCAAGATTCAGGGCGCGGTACTTTTTCACAGCGCCATGCACGTCTAGTTGATCAAAAGACTGAGGAAAGTTTCTATCCACTAAAAAATATTTCACCAGATCAAGAGAAATTCCAAGCCATTGATTCAGCACTTTCCGAGTTTGCAGTGCTTGGCTTTGAATATGGTTATACTTGGGAAGATCCTAATTCTTTGACATTATGGGAAGCGCAATTTGGTGACTTTGCCAATGGTGCACAAGTTATGGTTGATCAATTTATTTGCTCTGCGGAAACAAAATGGCTCAGAATGTCTGGTCTTGTTATGTTGTTGCCGCATGGTTATGAAGGTCAAGGGCCCGAGCATTCATCCGCAAGGCTTGAGCGTTATTTACAATTATGTGCCGAAGATAATATGCAAGTGGCAAATTGTACAACGCCGGCAAACTATTTCCATATTTTACGTCGTCAAATGCATCGTAATTTCCGCAAGCCTCTTATTATTATGACCCCCAAATCATTGTTGCGTCATAAATATGCAGTGTCAAGCCTTGCCGATATGTCCGTTGGAACAACGTTCCATCGTATTCTGCCCGATCATGCTGATCATGCAGAATTTGATTATACCTTAAACGCCGATGCCGATATTAAGCGTGTTGTTATGTGTTCGGGTAAGGTTTATTACGATCTGCTTGAAGCCCGTCAAGAGCAAGATATCAAGGATGTGTATTTGTTACGTCTTGAGCAAATTTATCCGTTTCCTGCAAAAACGCTTATTCATGAATTATCACGTTTCCCACAGGCGCAAATTATTTGGTGTCAAGAAGAGCCCCGCAATATGGGCGCTTGGAGTTTCGTTGATTATTACATTGAATGGGTCTTGGATCACGTTAAAAATGCTGCAACAAAACGTGCACGTTATATTGGGCGCGCATCTGCCGCATCAACGGCAACAGGGCTTGCATCAAAACATAAAATTGAACAAGATGCTTTAATTTCTGAAGCACTTACAGTAAAATAAATGATTATAAGAACAAAGGAAATTTATGTCAGTTGAAGTTAAAGTTCCACAAATGGGTGAATCTGTTACCGAGGGAACGATTGCAAATTGGAATAAAAATGTTGGCGATAGCGTTGCTGCTGACGAATTACTGGTTGAAATTGAAACCGATAAAGTAACAATGGAAGTGAATGCGCCTTCTGCGGGTATATTGGCTGAAATTACTGCTCAATCTGGCGATACAGTCGAAATTGGTGCATTACTTGGTGTTATCAGCACCGATGGTGCAGCTGTTGTGTCACAAAAATCGGCCAATAATAACGCCGAAGCTGAAGCTAAACAAGAAACGCAATCTGAACCAGTAAAACCTGTTGAAAATTCGACCAAAAGCAATATTGCAATGCCTTCTGCAACGACAACTGCGGCCAATAAAAATATTGATCTCAGCACCGTTTCTGGTACTGGTCGTGATGGTCGTATTTTAAAAGAAGATGTTTTACGTTCTGCTAATAATATTCAAACAGCTTCGCCTGCATCTAAACCGCAAAATCGTCCTGAAACAGGTGGCGAAGAGCGTGTCAAAATGACTCGTCTGCGTCAAACAATTGCCAAGCGTCTTAAAAGTGCCCAAGAAAATGCCGCATTATTGACCACATTTAATGAAATCGATATGACAAATGTCATGGGGCTTCGCAATGAATATAAAGAAACATTCGAGAAAAAACATGGCTGTCGTCTTGGTTTTATGTCTTTCTTTATCAAAGCGGTTGTGAATGCATTACAAGAAATTCCAGCAGTTAATGCCGAGATTGACGGTACTGATATTATTTATAAAAACTACTATAATATTGGCGTTGCAGTTGGATCACCAAATGGCTTGGTTGTGCCTGTTGTGCGTAACTGCGAGTCATTATCATTCTCACAAATTGAGCAAACAATCACTAACTATGGTCGTGCCGCGCGTGATGGTAAATTATCAATGGCCGATATGCAAGGCGGTACATTCACAGTATCAAATGGCGGCGTGTATGGTTCATTAATGTCGACACCAATTATTAATCCACCACAATCAGGTATTTTGGGTATGCATAAAGTGCAGCAAAGACCAATGGTTATGCCTGATGGATCAATTCAAGCCCGTCCAATGATGTATCTTGCACTTTCTTACGATCATCGTATTATTGATGGCAAAGAAGCAGTTACCTTCTTGGTGCGTGTCAAAGAAAACCTTGAAGATCCAAGGCGCTTACTACTCGATCTATAATATAAATTTGCACTTACAATATAATGTTATAAGTGCAAATTCTACGCTATAAAAATATAAAAAACAGGGAATAACTATGCGTCGTAATCGTAAAGTTCGTATTATTGCTACTTTGGGGCCCTCATCATCTACGCATGAGATGATCAAACAATTAGTTATTTCTGGTGCTGATGTTTTTCGCTTGAATGCATCACACGGCACGCATGAAGGTATGCGTGAAAAATATAATATTATTCGTCAAATTGAACAAGAATTAGACAGACCCATTGGAATTTTACTAGATTTACAAGGGCCTAAATTGCGTGTTGGCATGATGCAAGAGGGTGTTGTTTTACAAAACGGCCAAGAGTTTAATTTCGATTTAAATCCTGAGATTGGAAACGCCCAACGTGCTCCTTTGTTGCATCCTGAAATTTTTGCTGCACTTGTCCCTGGTGCACGTTTACTGATTAATGACGGAAAAATATCCGTTAAAGTTCTTGAGTGTACTAAAGAATATGCTAAAACCGAAGTCATTAATGGCGGTGCTTTATCAAGCAAAAAAGGTGTTAATGTTCCCGATGTTATCCTGCCTGTTTCTGCCCTTACTGACAAAGATGAGAAAGATTTACGCTTTGCACTTGAGCTTGGTGTTGATTGGATTGCGCTTTCTTTTGTTCAAAAGCCTGAGGATGTGACTTATATCAAGTCAATTGTACAAGGGCGTGCAGGTGTTATGGCCAAGATCGAGAAACCAGGTGCGATTATGCATCTTAAGGAAATTTTTGAAACTTCTGATGCAGTCATGGTTGCCCGTGGTGATTTGGGTGTTGAACTGCCCCTTGAAGATGTGCCAAGTTTACAGCGTAAAATGGTGCGTATGGGACATTTAACAGGGAAACCAGTTGTCATTGCAACGCAAATGCTTGAAAGTATGATTGATAATCCTGTGCCAACTCGTGCCGAGGTTTCCGATGTTGCGACTGCGGTTTATGAGGGAACGGATGCTATTATGCTTTCTGCCGAATCGGCAGCAGGGCAATTTCCCCTCGAAGCAGTTGCCGTTATGAATCGGGTTGCTGAAAAAGTTGAAAAAGATTCTCTTTATCGTGAGCATACTGAAAATATGCGGTGTCCACCTGAAAATACCCCCTCAGATGCGATAACAGCGGCCGCCCGACAAGTTGCTAAAACGATTAACGCCAAGGTCATTGTGACGCATACATCTTCTGGATCGACTGCAATGCGCGCAAGTCGTGAGCGTCCTTCTGTGCCAATTTTAGCAATGACCCCTGTCGAATCTGTGGCACGTCGGTTAACTTTGGTCTGGGGATTAACAATTGCACAGACTGGTAATGTTTCACGTTTTAAAGAAAGCGTTGAAAATGCATTGCAAAAAGTTGAAGAATTTGGTATGGCAAGCAATGGTGATAAGATTGTTGTCACTGCTGGTGTGCCTTTTGGGAGATCAGGGACAACAAATATCCTGAGAATTGCACAAGTCGGTGAATTTGATCATTAATGATTAAGCTGTGTTGTATGTGTTTTTGTAAAAAGTAAAAGGTTTTTTTGATGCGTGATATAAAAAATAATAATGACGGTAATGGTAAACGTAAAGGCCAGACAACAAAGTCATCAAAGCCTTTTGATAAAAAGCCTTTTGATAAAAAACGTTTTAATAAGTCAGAAAAAGAGCCATTTAAAAAGCCTTCACTGAAGGTAAAAAGTAAAAAATTTGACGATTATGAAACTGACAAAGAAAAC
>JBLHTX010000056.1:0-10909 GCA_047627635.1 Alphaproteobacteria bacterium
TGTAAAATAACAAAAAACTAGAAATATTGTAAGTATTTTATTTCTTTATGTTTAAGAATCTGAGTTATTATTGATTTCATCAGTCTGATCAGTTTCTTTTTTCACAACAACACGCTTTTTTACAACGCGGCGACGCTTTGGTGCTTCTATTTCTATTTCTGTTTCTGCCGTTGCGTGCGTTTGTGTTGATTCTGCTGGTGTTGCAATAGGGGCATCAACGGGCTTCGGTTTTTTGACGATTTTTTTGGGCGCCTCATTGACTATTAATGGAGCTGTTACAGGTGTCGTTACTGGTGTCGTTACTGGTGTCGTTACTGGTGTCGTTACTGGCATATCAGAAACAACAGGTAAAGGCGATATAGGAGTAGGTGCCTCAGGCATTGCTTCAGATGATGCTGTCTGTGTCGGTTTATCATGCGATGGAACGTTGCTTCTTGGGGCATCGTGTGAATCAGCTGGTTTACGACGCGCAAAAGGATAAGATTTACGACGAATAACAGGTTTATCCTTATTTGGATCTAGGTGTGTAACTACTGGCTGCTCTGGTTTTTTATCAGAAACTTCTGATACATGATTACTAGATACATGATTACTAGATACATGATTACTAGATACATGATTACTAGATACATGATTACTAGATACATGATTACTAGATACATGATTATTGGATACATGATTATTGGATACATGATTATTGGATGTTGGATTATCTTGATTTAATGGCGGAGATTCAGCAGAAAAATCTTGGTCTTTTTGAGCTTGATCTTTTTGAGCTTGTTCACGCTGAGAAGCTTGCATTTGCTCTTGAATTTCATGAACAATACGCAAATAATGTTCCGCATGTTGCATTAAATTTTCCGACATAACCCGATCACCCGATACATTCATATCGCGGGCAAGGGTACCGTATTTTTCATATAAAGTTGAGGCATTGCCACGCTGCCTACCTGTTGGACCATTTGAATCATATACTTTATTAATAGAAGGACGTTCATTTGGCGAACGTGGACGTGGTCTATTTTTGTTATTACTACTATTATTGTAGTGATTTCTTCTTTTGTGGTGGCTGTTATTGTTGTTGTTATTGTTGTTGTGATTATTGCTATGCATTAATTATATCTCTGATTTTATAAAATAGATGAACGCATCATGTGAAGTGTTCAATAAAGTTATTACTTAATACTCTGTGTAAAATATTTACTTTTTTGCTAGAGTAACTTAAAGCATTAAATAAAATATTAATTTTACCCAATGCTTGTGGATTTTGAACAATTCATAGAATAGGCATATTGTTTTAGCTGATATTGAGTATCAAAATACTTTAAAACTGAATATGCGCTGCCCGTATAATTTGATTCCTGTCTTTTATCGCATTAAAATTTTGCAGGTTTTTTTCGGCAAATATTTTTTTAATACATTTCGCTTGTCCTATACCAAATTCAATGAAAATACTACCCTTTTTTTTAAAACTTTTCTCACTCATATCCGCAAGGATATTATAAAATCCTAATCCGTCATCGCCATAAAACAAAGCAACTTCAGGATCATAATCAATCACAGACCTATCTAAATATTCCCGAGTAGCTTGGGGAATGTAAGGTGGATTACAAAGAATAACATCATAGAGGATTGGCTCAAGATCGGTTAGTAAATCATTCGTTAATGAAAAATTAATTTGCGCCTGAACATTTGCCCTATGTGCATTTCTTTGGGCTATTATAAGTGCTTTTTCACAAATATCAAGTGCAGTCACCATTGAGTTTGGATAAAATCGGGCGGCCGTCACCGCTAAACATCCAGAACCTGTACCAATATCAAGCATCTTAAGCGGCTGCTGCGTATCTGGATAGGCTTGCCTTAAAAGATCTATTAAAAGCTCGGTTTCAGGACGAGGGTCAAGTGTATCGGACGAGATTTCAAAATCAAAACCATAAAAATACCCAATATTTTCAATCCGTGATAAAGGCTCATGCTGATTAAACCGCAGAATTGCTTGGTAATAATTTAATTTTTGAGTTTCAGTCGGTTTTTTTTCACCCTGAACAATTAACTGTACTTTGTCAAAATCACACATAATACACAAAAGCCGTCTTGCAATATGATGTGCATTATGGGTTTGTATTTGAATAGATCTTGCCCCTAAATGCGCAAGCCCTTGATATGTTAATGTGTTATTAGACCATTGATCGGGCAAGTACATCAGGGCTTCCATGGCAATGCTTGAATTTTTTACCTGATCCACATGGACATAATGCATTACGTGGATAATCGGCGAAAGATACTTCATGTCCTGTTTCGGGATTAATAAATTTATCAGGTAATTGCAAAAAACCTTCTGGCGTGTCATCAGTCTGATTTGCTTCGATTTGGGAAAGATCAACTTCGACACGGAATATACGCCTCAAAGTATCTTGTCTTTTTTGTCCTAAAAAGTTTGAGAAACTTTCGAAAGCTTCTTTTTTAAATTCAATCAAAGGATCTTTTTGCCCGTAACCTCTAAAGTTAATAATTTTAGAGATGTGACTGATTAAATTTAAATGCTCACGCCAATAAAAATCAAGAGGCCTTAGGACGACTTCACGGTGAATTGTTGTCATTACTTCGGCAGGCCATTGTGCAATTTTTTTCTTATAAATAGCAATCAAAACGTCAGTTAAGAAAGTTTGAAGTTTTTTGAAATCAATACCATCATTTTCTAAATATACGCTTATGCCATAATTATGCATACCAAGATTATCGGTTAGCATTGCTGTTAAGCCTTCAATGTCCCATTCGTCAGTGATGGTTTTTTCGTCACAAAATTCAGGGAGTATTTGAATAACGTAATTTTTAATCATCTCAAGAATTGTATCTTGATAATTTTCTTTTTCCAATAACTCACGACGCAGCTTAAAGACAACTGAACGCTGTTCGTTCATAATGTCATCGAATTTCATTAAGTTACGACGTGCATCATAATTGCGTTGTTCAACTTTTTGCTGCGTTCTAATAATCGTTTTTGACAGCATTGTATTTTCAAGGGCTTTATCTTCTTCAAGACCAATTTTTTGAAATAATGCCTTTAATTTATCACCGCCAAAGACACGCAATAAATCATCTTCAAATGACAAATAAAACCGTGACTTCCCTGGATCACCTTGCCGCCCTGCACGCCCTCGTAGTTGATTATCAATACGACGTGAATCATGGCGTTCTGTGCCAATAACCAACAAACCACCGGCTTCAATCACTTTTTTCTTTTCGGCTTCAACTTCTTGGGTGATTTTTTTAATGAGTGCCAAGCGCACATCATTGGGGGCATCTTGTGGGATTTCATTTTGAATCCGCATATCTGCCGAACCGCCAAGCTGAATATCGGTCCCACGCCCTGCCATATTGGTTGAAATTGTAATCGCTCCTAAACGTCCTGCCTGTGCGATAATGCTTGCTTCTTGTTCGTGATAACGTGCATTGAGAATTTGGTGGGTGATATTTTCTTTGGTTAAAAACTTTGATAATTCTTCGGATCGCTCAATGGAAGCTGTCCCCACAAGCATGGGTTGTCCTCTTTTTTGTGCCTCGGTAATTTCATCAATAATGGCAGTATATTTTTTATCGACTGCGACAAAAATTGCATCTTCTTCGTCAATCCGCTGAATGGGATTATTGGTTGGCACCTCGACAATTTCAAGATCAAATGATTCTTTAAATTCAGTTGCCTCGGTTAAGGCAGTTCCTGTCATGCCTGATAGTTTTTCGTAGAGGCGGAAATAATTTTGAAAGGTAACAGAAGACAAAGTTTGATTTTCTGGCTGGATCATCACTTTTTCTTTGGCTTCAATCGCTTGATGTAAGCCATCAGAAAAACGACGGCCATCCATAATCCGCCCTGTAAATTCGTCAATCAGCATGACCGAATCATTTTTAACAATATAATCCTTGTCTTTGGTGAATAATTTATGCGCCTTAAGTCCCTGTGATAAATGATGCGTAATTAACGCATTATGCCCATCATAAAGACTTTCTCCCTCAATAAGAATTTTTTCGGCACGCAAAAAATCTTCCGAGAAATCATAACCTATATCGTTTAACGATATGGCTTTGTTTTCTTCATCCATTTCGTAATGATCGGGCGTTAATTTAAGCACCAAAACATCAAGCTTGGTATAAAGTTCAGTTTTATCATCAGCAGGACCTGAAATAATCAACGGCGTACGGGCTTCATCAATTAAAATTGAATCAACTTCATCGATTACCGCATAATGATGATGCTTTTGTGCTAAGTCTTTTTTATCCATTGCCAAATTATCACGCAGATAATCGAAGCCAAATTCATTGTTTGTGCCATAAATAATGTCACACTGATAGGCTGCAACTTTTTCTGGTGATTGCGGCTCACACTCGATACACCCAACAGTCAAGCCCAAAAATTGATGCACTTGTCCCATCCACTGCGAATCACGCTTGGCTAAATAATCATTAACAGTGACAACATGAACGCCCTTGCCTGTTAAAGCATTTAAATAGACTGGCAATGTTGACACAAGGGTTTTGCCCTCGCCTGTTCGCATTTCAGCAATTTTACCATCATGCAACACCATACCGCCGATTAATTGCACATCGAAATGACGCATTTTTAAAACACGTTTCGAGGCTTCACGCACAACAGCAAAGGCTTCAGGTAATAAAGCATCAAGGGTTTCATTGTTTTGAAGACGTTGCTTGAACTCGGTTGTTTTTGCTTGGAGCTGTGAATCGCTTAAAGCAGACATTGACGCTTCAAGCGCATTAATTTTTGTAACACGGGCTTGATATTGCTTCAAAAGCTTTTTATTGCGTGTACCAAATACTTTACCGCAAAGTTTAAAAAGAGCATCCATATCGTTATTGAACCTTTGTAATTTGAGGCTTTGAGATTTTAAACCTCAAAGCACCCTTTATAATATTATATAATATATAGTATGATTATTTTCACAATATATTCAATATTTTTTTAAACTATAATATTATTAATTATTGTAATGTCTTCAAATAAGCAATCATACTCGCACGCTGTTCATCGTCTTTGATCCCTGCAAAACCCATACGATTGCCTTTTGCATAAGCACGGGGCTTGAATAACCAACCATTTAAACTATCAACTTCCCAATTGCCTTCAAGGGTAGTGAGGGCTGCTGAATAGGTATAGCCATCAACGGCAGCAATGTCTTTTTGAAAAACGCCCCATAAATTAGGACCAATTTTGTTTGCTGCCCCTGCTTGGTTCGAGTGACACGCTACACATTTTTTAAATAATTTTTCGCCTTTGGCAGGATCAGACGTGCCGACAAGAGCCGCAAATTCTTCGCCCATTAAATAAGCAGGTTTTTGAGGGGCGTCGGCATCAGTTGTCTGAACAATGCCTGTATCAATGATATAAGCCTGCTTTTCAAGCTTATCGGGCGAAAAAACGCCTTCGGAAATAATTAAAGTGCCAACAAATATAATACCTGCAAACAAAATTCCCGCAGCAACTTTGTTGAAATCCATGGTATGCTCCTTTTAACAATTTGCTAGTCCTTGATAAGGGCTTTGTGTGATATTTTATAAAAACACAAAGAATTATCTTTTAGTTAGCAAAAAAACAATTTATAAAATACTTAATTAGCATTAAAATTGACAATGGTTAAGTAAAAAATGAATCCAATCATCATTATTCCAGCACGTTTAGCGGCAACACGCCTTCCTCGCAAGCCTTTACTTGATATTCATGGCAAACCAATGATTCTTCATGTTTGTGATCGTGCCCTTGAGGCGGATATTGGTAAAATTGTTGTTGCAGCTGGGGATAAAGAAATTTTTGACGTTGTGCAAGATGCAGGTATGCAAGCTGTTTTAACAAACCCCGAGCTTGCCTCAGGATCAGACCGCATTTATGAAGCCCTTAAAGTCACTGACCCCGACGAGAAACACGATATTGTTGTTAATCTTCAAGGTGACTTACCCACGGTTGATCCTGTTTTGTTGGCAGCAATATTGCCGCCCCTGAAACGTCCAGAGGTTGATATTTCAACGCTTGCTGCCATTATACGGGATGAAGATGAAAAAAATAATCCAAATGTCGTTAAGGTTGTGATGTCCCCCGATAATCATTATGAAAATATTGGACGTGCCCTTTACTTTACCCGTGCAACAGCCCCTTGGGGTGATGGTAATTTATTGCATCATATTGGGATTTATGCCTATCAACGTGCTGCCCTTAAGCGGTTCATTCATTTAAAGCCTTCTTATCTTGAAAAACGTGAAAAGCTGGAACAATTACGAGCGCTTGAATATCATATGCGAATCGATGTTACCGTTGTTGACACAGTGCCTCTTGGGGTTGATGTAGCAAGTGACCTAGAAAAAGCCCGTGCTATCTTAGAGAATTATTTATGACTACCGTCAAAAAAATAGCATTTCAAGGCGAGCTTGGGGCTTATTCCCATCTTGCCTTGCAATCCATGTTTAAAAATGCCGAGGCCATTGCGTGCCTTAATTTTAAACAAGCCATGGATTATGTCAGTACGCATCAAGCCGATGCCGCTATGATTCCTGTTGAAAATTCACAATGGGGACGTGTCAGCGATGTGCATTTTTTATTGCCAACAACTGATTTGCAAATTACGGGTGAATTATTTCACCGTGTTCAGCATAAATTACTAGGCCTTAAAGGCAGCAAACTTGGCGATATTACCCATGTACATTCACATCCACAAGCACTTGGGCAATGTAGTGATACAATTAATGCACTTAATATAATTCCTGTTGCGGCCTATGACACAGCAGGGGCTGCAAAAATAATTGCCAATAATGACGATAACACACAAGCCGCTATTGCCTCGGAACTTGCAGCAGAAATTTATAATCTTGATATTTTACAATCAGACTTTGAGGATAAAGGGCATAATACAACCCGTTTTATTATTATGCAACGGCCTCAAAGCATCTCGGAAAGTATTTTAGAAAATAAGACAGAAAATACTACTGTGATTGATAATGATGATGCCTCGATGATTACCGCATTTATTTTTACTACACGCAATATTCCTGCTGCGCTTTATAAAGTACTTGGTGGTTTTGCGACAAATAATGTCAATATGATTCGGCTTGAAAGTTATGTCAATGCCACGAAATTTACCTCTTCTTCATTTTATGCTGAAATTAATGGACATCCGAACCACCAAAATGTTATTCGCTGCTTTGAAGAGCTTGGATTTTTTGCAACTGATTTTAAAATTCTTGGCACATTTAATGCGCATAATTTTAGAAAAAATAGCCTGTAATGAATACCACATATAAAGGACAGCACTATGACAAATTATGATATTCAAATTTATGCTGCTTTGACAATCATTCTATCCCTTGGGCTTTCTGCTTTAATATCGAGTGCTGAAACTGCATTAACAGGGGTCTCTCGGGGTCGCCTAAGTGCCATGATGAGCAATGACCATGCAGGTGCATCACGCGTTTGGCGTTTATTGGAAACACCTAAAAAATTCATAAGCACTTTGTTGCTGATGAATAATTTTGTAAATATCGTCTCTTCATCCGTCATTACACTTATTTTTATCAAATTATTTGGCGATAAGGGAGCACTTTACTCCACCCTTACCATGACAATTTTAGTCGTTATTTTTGGGGAAATTATCCCCAAATCAATCGCCATTGCACGCCCCACTGAATCGTCCATTAAGCTTGCGCCGTTTGTGTCATTTCTTGTTTTCATCACAACACCCTTTGTAATTGTGTTGCAATTTTTGGTTGATCTGATTTTTAAAATGATTGGCTTTCAATCTAAGGGGATTATTGACGAAGATGTTGTGCGTGAAGAATTACGCGGATCGATTGATGTTTCCCATCAATCGGGTGCTGTGTTTAAAGATGAAAAAGATCGCCTTGGTGGCTTGCTTGATTTGCGAGATCTGGATGTATCTGAAGTGATGATGCACCGTAAAGATATTACCATGATGGATGTTGAAACCTCGGCGCATACATTAATTTCAGAAGTACTCAAAACGCCTTATACCCGTGTGCCGCTTTATCAAGATAATATTGAAAATATTGTGGGCGTTCTGCACGCAAAAGACGCTTTGCGGGCCTTAATTGAAACCAAATCGGGCTTTGACGATATTAATATTTTTGAAATTATGCGTAAGCCATGGTTTATTCCTGAAACAACACCTGTTACCGTACAGCTTAATAAATTTTTATCGCATCGCAATCACTTTGCCCTTGTGGTCGATGAATATGGCGGGCTTCGGGGTTTAATTACGCTTGAAGATATCCTTGAGGAAATTGTTGGTGAAATTCGGGATGAACATGATGTCGAAATACCTGGATTACGCCGTCACCCCGATGGCGCTTATATTGTGAACGGTAAAATATCGGTGCGTGATTTAAATCGTAAAACAGGCTGGCGATTACCCGATGATGATTATACAACAATTGCAGGTTTAATTATCCATGAATCGAAAACGATCCCCGAAAAAGGACAATCATTTTTGTTTTTCGGAACACGCTTTGAAATTCTTGAGCGTGAACGCAACCAAATTACCAAAATTCGGGCTTCGATTGTTCCTAAGGAAATTGCATAAAACTGATTATTTTTGTATTATAGCAAAATCATAGCACATGATACGCATAAAAATCAAGTCATCGACATAGGCATTGATGTAACTTACTTTTTAAAGTT
Source organism: Alphaproteobacteria bacterium (assembly GCA_047627635.1). Lineage (GTDB taxonomy): Bacteria > Pseudomonadota > Alphaproteobacteria > JBCCNR01 > JBCCNR01 > JBCCNR01. The sequence continues at coordinate 8,696 of JBLHTX010000056.1, forward strand.
ATACCTATTTTAATTTAACGATTATAACCAAGCTGAGCGCTAGGTATATTTTTAAATTTTTTACTTAATTTCTCTAAAAATTACTAAATATAGATTGCATCATCATAAAATGGTAACTAAACTATGTTAAACATCTAGAGTACTTTGATGAAAGGTACTTTAAAAAAATTAAGGATTTTATTTATGGCTCAGCCAGCATTTAAAAACGACAATACCCCCGATTATAAAGTTGCCGATATGTCGCTTGCCGACTTTGGCCGCAAAGAACTTGAAATTGCAGAACATGAAATGCCGGGTCTAATGTCCCTACGTGAAGAGTTTGGTGACGCACAACCCCTTAAGGGTGCACGTATTGCAGGCTGTTTGCACATGACAATTCAAACAGGCGTGTTAATTGAAACATTAATTGCCCTTGGTGCTGAAGTGCGCTGGGCATCATGCAATATTTTCTCGACACAAGATCATGCTGCTGCGGCAATTGCTGCTGCTGGTATTCCTGTTTATGCCTATAAAGGGGAAACGCTTGAAGCTTATTGGGAATATGTCGCAAAAACATTCGATACGCCCGATGGTCAACCAATGAATTTAATTCTTGATGATGGCGGCGATGCAACAGGCTATATTATTCTTGGTGCTGAAGCCGAAGAAAAAGATGCTTCATTCCTTGAGAAGCCAGAAAATGACGAAGAAATTGCGTGTTTTGCAACGATTAAGCGTCGTCTTAAAGCTGAACCCGGTTGGTTTGTCCGTCAACGTGATGCGTTACTGGGTGTTTCTGAGGAAACAACAACAGGCGTACATCGTTTATATCAATTTGCTAAGCAAAATCGTTTGCCCTTCCCTGCTATTAACGTGAATGATGCGGTTACCAAATCAAAATTTGATAATCTTTATGGCTGTCGTGAATCGTTAGTTGATGGTATTCGTCGTGCAACCGATGTGATGCTTTCGGGTAAAGTTGCCGTTGTTTGTGGTTATGGCGATGTTGGTAAAGGTTCTGCTGCCTCACTTCGCAATGGTGGTGCACGTGTAATTGTAACCGAAATTGATCCAATTTGTGCCTTACAGGCCGCCATGGAAGGCTATGAGGTACGTCGCATTGAGAATGTTGTTGAAAATGCTGATATTTTTGTAACAGCAACAGGCAACAAAGATGTGATTACCGTCGATCACATGAGAAGCATGAAGCATAATGCAATTGTTTGTAATATTGGTCACTTTGATAGTGAAATTCAAGTTGCAGGTCTGAAAAACTTTGAATGGACACAAATTAAACCCCAAGTTGATTCAATTAAATTCCCCGATGGAAAGTCAATTATTCTGCTATCTGAAGGGCGTTTATGTAATCTTGGGAATGCAACAGGGCATCCAAGTTTTGTGATGAGTGCATCTTTTACGAATCAAACATTGGCACAGCTTGAATTATGGAAAAATTCAAAAGCTTATGGCAAAAATGTTGTGACATTACCAAAGCATCTTGATGAAAAAGTTGCCGTATTACATCTTGATAAACTCGGTGTTGAACTGAGTACCCTATCGCCTGAGCAAGCAAGCTATATTGGTGTGAAAAATACAGGGCCATTCAAGCCTGATCATTATCGCTATTAAGTTATTTTAAATCTATATAATCATCATTGTCATTGATAATTTTCTGGCAATGGTGGTTTTTTTTCAAAGTACCCTTCTATTTATGTCTTATATTTTTCCTCAAGAATTAAAAAATACGGCTTTCAAAGCGGCCAATGCTGCCAAAGCGATTACCTTAAAATATTTTCGTAATATTGAAACCATTGATTCCAAAAATACCGATCATGGCTGGGATCCAGTCACCGAAGCCGATAGACGAGCCGAACAGATTATTCGTGATATTATTGAGGCCGATTTTCCAAATCATGCCATTATTGGCGAAGAATATGCCAATAAAAATACCGATTCCGATTATGCATGGATTATTGACCCGATTGATGGCACACGGGCATTTATTGCAGGCTTGCCAATATGGGGCACATTAATTGGGGTTTTATACAAAAACAAACCCATTTTTGGCCTGATGTCACAACCCTTTGTGGGTGATATTTTTTATGGGGATTGTCAAACGGCATTTTTACAAAATAATAATCATACCCAAAAATTAAATACAACAGACACTGCCCATATTCATAATGCGCGTATGTTTTGCACCACGCCCGATATGTTTACTACTGAACAGGCAGA
>JBLHTX010000057.1:0-10744 GCA_047627635.1 Alphaproteobacteria bacterium
TGGACAACAACGCTTTGATCCCTTAAATAGTTGGCCCGATAATGGCAACCTTGATAAAGCACGCCGTTTATTATGGCCAATCAAGAAAAAATATGGTGTGAATTTATCATGGAGCGATTTAATGATTCTTGCGGGCAATGTCGCGCTCGAGAATATGGGCTTTAAAACATTTGGCTTTGCAGGCGGCAGAACCGATGATTGGGAACCCGACCTTGTCTATTGGGGGCCAGAAGTTGAAATGCTTGCCAGTGATCGTCAGGAAAAAGATGGTGAATTACAGCGTCCGCTTGGTGCAACGCATATGGGCTTAATTTATGTCAATCCCGAAGGACCAATGGGCAAGCCTGATCCGATGGGGTCAGCAAAAAATATTCGTACTGCTTTTGGACGTATGGCGATGAATGACGAAGAAACCGTTGCCTTAATTGCGGGTGGACATACATTTGGGAAAATGCACGGTGCCAAAAAAAGTAGCTGCGTTGGTGCAGAACCTGCCGCCGCCCCCATTGAAGCACAAGGGCTTGGCTGGAAAAATAAATGCGGCAAAGGGCATTCAGAAGACACCATGACCAGCGGTCTTGAAGGTGCGTGGACACAAGCCCCCACAAAATGGACAACGCTATATTTATCGAATTTATTGAACAATGAATGGGAATTAACCCAAAGCCCAGCAGGTGCAAAACAGTGGCAACCCAAAGATAAAGCCATGCATAATGGCGTGGCCGATGCGCATATTGAGGGAAAATTTAACGCCCCTGTTATGACAACTGCCGATCTTGCGCTTAAAGCTGATCCTGAATATCGCAAAGTTGCCGAGCGTTTTCTTGCTGATCCCGAGGCCTATCGGCTTGCTTTTGCCAAAGCATGGTATAAATTAACCCATCGTGATATGGGGCCTGTTGCAAATAGCATTGGCTCTGAAGTGCCACATGAAACCCTTATTTGGCAAGACCCAATCCCCAATCCTGATTATAAAATGGTCACAAATTCAGATATTAAGGCTTTGAAAAAAGATATTTTAAACTCTGAACTAACCATTGCACAGCTTGTGCGGACTGCTTGGGCATCGGCATCCACATTCCGCAACAGCGATATGCGTGGTGGTGCCAATGGCGGCAGGCTTGCTCTTGCACCACAAAAAGATTGGAAAATTAATAATCCCAAGGAAACCGCAAAAGTAATTGCGATCTTGGCAAAAATCCAAACCAATTTTAATAAAACCGCAATCGGTAACAAAAAAATCTCTCTTGCCGATATCATTGTGCTTGGTGGTGCAGCGGCAATCGAAAAAGCGGCTGCCAATGCAGGCGTTACCCTTCAAGTACCGTTTATCGCAGGACGCGGCGATGCTTTGCAAACGCAAACCGACATTGCTTCGTTTAATTTGCTAGAACCCAAAGCCGATGCATTCCGCAATTACTTTGACACCCAAGCAAATTATCAGTCGCCCACACAAATGATGATTGATAAAGCTGATCAATTAACATTAACAGTGCCCGAAATGACTGTCTTGTTGGGAGGAATGCGTGTGTTAAATGCCAATGCTAACACACAAAATCACGGTGTGTTAAATGCCAATGCTAACACACAAAATCACGGTGTGTTAACTAACAAAACCGACACATTAAGCAATGACTTTTTCGTGAACTTGCTTGATATGCGGTATAAATGGCAAAAAACCGCTCAAGATGGTATTTATGAAGCCGTTGATCGTCAAACGAATAAAGTGATTTTTACGGCAACACCAACCGATTTAATTTTTGGCTCGAATGCTGAACTGCGTGCCGTTGCCGAAGCTTATGCCTACGATGATGCACAAAAACGCTTTGTTCAAGATTTCGTTAAAGCATGGACAAAAGTGATGCGCCTTGATCGGTTCGAGTTATAAGCTTAACGTCTTTCAGCCCGTAAAGCTTTGATTTTTTGCTTCGCATAATTTCTACTAAATTCTTGTTCTAGTCGCTCCATTTCTTCACGTGTCTTAGTATCATTGCATATTAAGACACACTTTCCCTGAGTGTCTATCGAATATTTTGTATCTTGAAAATTAATGGCTTTTTCCACTAACGCCATATATGTTTCTTCTTTCTCATTTCTTTTTGATCTATCAAATGATATACCTTTATCATGCGCACATAGGTCTATGAATTCTTCCTTTAGGGCCATCTCTATGTCTGTGTGTGAAAATTTATCTTTAATCAAATCAACCTTATCGATTGCCTCAAGGCTTAATTCAAATGTAAATATTTGAAAATTATTTGCTATATCTTCTGTATACTCATTTCCGTTAGCAATCTTCTTTTTGATTACATGTAAAGTATTATATATGATGCTCCTCAAGGATTTATCCTCTTGCTTGAACTTTATTGCTAAGGAATCTTTTATATTCTTAGGTATCAATCCCCACATGTTCTTCGCTTGATCTGGCGTAAATGCCCCAGTAGTACTGTTAGGTTGTGTTTCTTTTCCTTTTCTTAGTTCTATTATTCGTTCTTGTCTATATTCTCTATATTTAGCTTGATCAGTAAATTTTATACTAGAGTGCATCTTTTTTTCTCCTATTTATATTATAATACATATTTTTTATATATATGTCAATTAAATTTATAAAAAAGTGGTCTCACGCTAAATCTATTAAATGTAAAACTTAAAATTTAAAACACTGATATGAATATCTTCATTAAAAAAAAAGATTTCTATAATAAAGTTAATCCTATAATCAATCAATAAAATGTGTTGTCATTTATGCCTTTTGGATCAGGACTTTATAAAATATTCCCTAATTTAACCTATCAATGCAATGCAAAATTAAAAGACATTATTCATAATCACCCCAAATCACACACTGTTTATGATTTAGGTGCGGGCGGACGACGCATTGCCCCACACGTTCAAACAGTTGACATGATTGACGGCGAGAATACTGATATTGTATCGGATATTAATAAATTGCCATTTGATCCTGAAACCGCCGATTTGGTAATTGCCACAGGCGTTCTGGAACATGTTGAATGCGGCGATACATTTATTAACGAAATTTCACGCATTTTGAAAGTTGGGGGGCATATTTATATTGAAATCCCCTTTATGCAGCAATATCACGATGATCCAATCGACAGCAGACGCTATACACAAGCAGGACTTGCCCGTTATCTTGAGCAAAAAGGTTTCGATGTTGTTGAATCAGGATTTCATATTGGCCCTTCGGTGACAATCGCAACCTTAAATGCATATTATGCAGGATTACTTTTTGAGGGCGATACAATTTTTCATAAAATAATCTCTAATCTTGCATTTTTCCTTGTGTCGCTGATTGGCTATCCGTTAAAGTTTTTGGATATGTATCTTAAGCATAAAAAATCCGCCCATCGCTTGGCTTTTGGAGTCTTTTGCTATGCTTCGAAACGAGGCCACAAAGCGGAATAGATTTATTTAATTTAAATGTGAAAATAATATTGATTATTTATTGTTTTCCCTGTATAGGTTGGTGCGTAACATTTGTATAGATCATGATTGTAAAACTCCAAAATTTATCACCGCCATCCTCAAGCTTTGCACAAACAAGCACGCAGCAAGAAAATGCTGTAAACGACAAAACGCAAAGCCCTTTGCGAGCAAAAGATAAAAAAATACCTACTGTAAAAGAATTTTTATCAGACGAACCCGATCAGCATTCCAGAAATATCGCCCAAATCTATCGCATATTACTTGGCATAAGCTATATCACGCCAACTTATGGTTTATATAAAAAATAATAATAAGTTTTTTATACACGCATTGGCATTAAAACAAACAGAGCCATATCGGAATCGTCATCGGTAATCACAAGTGGATTATCGTTTTCACCCAATTTAATAAATGTATGCGCCGTATCAATTTGCCCTAAAATATCCAACATATAACGCGCATTAAAGCCAATGTTAATTTCGGCCCCTTCATACTCAACGTCAATCTCTTCAATGGCAGATCCAAGCTCGGCACTTTCAACACTTAAAATAATTTTACCTGTTGAAATTGTCAATTTAACAATTTTAACCTTATCAATCGAAACTGTTGCCACACGATCAATCGCATTAATAAATTCTTTGGTATTTACTGTAATTAAAATATTATTATGGGCAGGAATAGCTGACTGATATTTAGGGAAATTGCCATCAATTAGTTTTGAAGTCAGTTGAATAGTATTTGTGAAAAAACGAATTTTTGTATCAGTAACATTAATTTCAACATCATTGTGAACATCATCGAGTAATTTACGCAATTCATGCACAGTTTTACGCGGAATAATAACATCGGGCATTGTTGCACAATTTTTCGGTGCAATCAAAGCAACCTTTGAAAGACGATGCCCATCGGTTGCAACACCGCAAATTTGACCCACCCCAGAAGCGGTATCTTCTTCGGGTAAATAATGGAAATAAATACCACCCAAATAATAACGGGTATCTTCTTGGGCAATCGCCATTTTATTTTTATCAAGAATTAATTTTAAATCTGCTGTCGAAATTGTAAAATCAGTCCCCGCATCACTGGTTGTCATAAGCGGGAAATCGTCACGAGGCAAGCATGGCAATGTGAAATCACTTTTATTCGCTTTGACATTAATGCGGTCATTTTCGGTATCTAAATTCAGGAAAATAACAGTGCTATCGGGCAGTTTTCGGACAATTTCATATAGGATATGGGCAGGAACCGTAATCGCACCCTCTTGAGTGATTTCGGCCTCAACAGTTTCGACAATCTCGATATCGAGATCGGTTGCTGTCAAAGAAAGCCTATTATTGGTTGCTGTCAATAGAACATTCGATAAAATAGGAATCGTATTTCTTTTCTCGACTACGCCTTGAATATGATTAAGGGCCTTGAATAGGATAGATTTTTGAATATTAAGCTGCATATTATGTTCCAAAAAATTTATAAAATATATGGTAAAAGGCCTTAGCCAATTTTTAAAAGGTTTCTAATTTCTTTGATTTGCAAGGCAATATCATTATTTTCATTGATTGCAATTTCAATTTTATGAACCGCATGAATAACAGTCGTATGATCTTTGCCGCCAAATTTACGGCCAATTTCAGGATACGACATACCCGTCATTGATTTTGTTAAATACATTGCCACTTGACGCGGAAAGGAAATATCACGACTGCGACGGCTTGAATCAAGGTCTGTTGGTGTAATGCTGAAATAACTACAAACACGCTTACGAATTTCATGCACACCAAGCTTCTTTTCATACATACGCAGTAAATCGGCAATCACATCTTCGGTTAATTCAAGTGTAACAGGCCGCCCCGTAAAGGTTGCATGTGCTGCAATCCGATTAATAGCACCCTCTAGCTCACGGATATTACCCGTAATACAATGTGCCAAATATTCAGTAACCTTGTCGGGGACAAAGAAACTTGGGTATTCTTTTTGTAATAATTCAATTTTAGATTTTAAAATGCCAAGGCGTAAAGAATAATCTGTTTGGTAAATATCAACAACCAATCCCCAACTAAGGCGAGAGCGAATACGATCTTCCATATTACCCATATCATTCGGAGAACGATCTGCGGAAATAATCACTTGCTTTTTACTATCGACAAGGGCATTGAAAGTATGAAAAAACTCTTCTTGGGTTTGAGTTTTTCCTGTAATAAATTGCAAATCATCAATCATTAACACATCAACATTACGGAACTCTTCTTTGAAGGTTTGCGTGTCCTTGTTGCGTAATGCCAACACAAAGCGATGCATAAATTGTTCGGCTGATAAATAAATAACCGATTTATTCGGTGAATTTTCACTCATATACAAAGCAATAGCATGCATTAAATGCGTTTTTCCAAGGCCAACACCACCGTGAAAGAACAAAGGATTAAATGTTACAGTCTTCCCTTCTGCGACTTTGCGGGCAGCAGCAAAAGCCAATTCATTAGAAGGGCCAACAATGAAATTATTAAAAGTATATTTTTCATCAAAAACATGTTTATTGTGAATACTAGTATTTTGTACTGGTACTGGCTTTGGTACTGAAACAGCAGAATTTTCAGTAGAATTTTTAGGGGCTTGACGTTGCTGCACTGCAGCAATTTTCAGTAAAGGCAGGTCAGAATTTTGAAATCTTTTTTCAGTAACATTATTAATCAATGTTTCTTTTTGCGCTGCCAAAGTTGCCGTTGCGATAGGTGTTTTTTTCTGACGACCTACAATAATATCGAGTGTTAAAATATTTGGCAGATAACTTTGCCATGCCTTAAGAATACTATCGGAGAATTTATTTTTGATTGAATCGCGCGCAAATCGTGTTGGCGCACTCATGATAATTGTAAAATTATCAACCTGATAAGGCGTTAATGGATCAAGCCATATTTTTATGTTCGGATCGTTATATTCTTGGTTAAGCTGTGATAAAATATCCGCCCACATGCCAGATAAGGAACCTGCATCTAAGCTTTTGCTGGTGTGTTTTGCAAAAGATATATCTGATTGCAGTCCTGTGGACATTATTATGTTCCTTATATTTTTTCACTGTTACGTTGATGTTATTGTTTTTATCATTCTGTTTTTTAAAAAACAGAAAATTATACCCTTAGGAATGAAACCCTAAGGGATTAGGAGTAATCTTATGAATGCTGACTAATATGCCTTTGCGGCATAAAAGTTAAAGCAGTATATTCGTAATAATTAAGCAGCAAGACATACTTTTTTAACGGCTGCTGATAAACGAGAAACTGTGCGTGCAGCTGTATTCTTATGCAGAACACCCTTAGTAACGCCCTTCATGATTTCTGATTGAGCAACAGTCAAAGCTGTACGTGCCTCGTCTTTTTGTCCGCCATCAATTGCAGTACGCAATTTACGAATAAAAGTACGGATACGGCTTTTGCGTGCTGTATTCGCTTCAGTTTTTTTCGCAACTTGTAATATACGTTTTTGGGCTGATTTCTTATTAGCCATTTATTATTATCCTTTTAAAAAACAAACTTGTATAATTAAAAACATATCTAATTAAAAGTTGCTCACAAGTCAAGACAGCAATGTGAATTTTCGTAAAAATTCTAAAAAAAATGCGAATTTTCGTAAAAATTATACAAAAAATAAGTATCTTTTTATCTACCTGCCCCTTGAAATACCAAAACATAATAGCTATATCAAATTTATAGGAACATATTTCATTAATAATAGGGCTTACAATGACATCAGAAAATGAAACCAACGATAATGCCGCACAAGATGCGCCATTAGATCAAGTAAACCAAGAAGAAGTACAAAATCAGTGGCCAACTGATATTGAGGCCCTTCACACCTTACTGAATGAATTTGAACAAGAACGCACGACATTAACCGATAAACTTGATAAAGTAATGCGTGCCTATGCAGAAGCTGAAAACAAAAGTAAGCGCGCTGAAAAAGATAAAATTGATGCCATTAAATTCGGCCCTATCAAATTTGCGCGTGACATCTTAGAAGTTGCCGATAATTTTGAACGCGCCCTTAAGGCATTTCCAGAAACAGATAAACAAGATTTAAACGAAATGTTTGAAGGCCTTGCATTAACTGAAAAAAGTCTGCATCAAGTACTTGGACGTTTTAACGTGACACCGATCGAGACAGAAAATGCAAGTTTTGACCCTAATCTTCACGAGGCTGTTACGCAAATACCACATCCTGAAAAACAATCGGGTGAAATTATTGACGTTATCCGCAAAGGATATCGTATGGGTGAACGCTTATTACGCCCTGCGCAAGTTGTGACAGTTGTTTAATTAATTTTTACGATAGCTATTAACAGTTTTAACAATGTCGTTAATAGCTGTTATTTGCATATTGCCGCACACGTGCACGCAATTTTGCAATCTCTCGCATCCGAGCGACTTTTAAGGAATCTTCTATTTTTTGATTATCGGCTCTTACGGCATTAACATTTTTAATGTCTCGTAATTTGGTCCGTATTAATAGGCTGTTTAAACGACCATCAATCGGCGATACAAGATCACGGGCTTTAAGCCAATTTGACGCAACAACCTTGCGATAACGCTTATAATGCACGGGCGTTGATGAATGGTAACGCTCAACTGCTTTTGGCCACGATCCTGTTTTTTCATAGAGCGAGGTTAAAAATTCTGCGGCATATTGTACATTATAATAAGGCGTTAGGGCTTCTTCTATCGAACTGAAAGCTTGTTTATGATAATGCCAATTAATTTGCATACACCCAACGTCAAACATATCATCGTTATTTTCAATAAGCTTTTCAAATGTTTTTAAGGCATTGGTTTTTGATGCAAAAAACTTACCCTTGCCGCGTACATTTGCAGTCCATGGCCAAGGAGATTGAATTTTCTTTTTGTAATATATGTTTTGTCGGCCGCTTTCTGTTAAGGCAATCGCTGATAAAATATGGGGCGGTAGATTATACTCGGCCTCAATTTTTCGGGTTGCCTCGAAACATAACAAAGCGTCAGAAGGTTTTGCCCAGCACATAGAGAAAAAAGTGCTCGTAGCCATAGCTGTAACCATAAAGACGAATAAAATAATGCGCATAGAATGTTGCATATTATCAGTATATTCCTTAAAACTTACAAATTGATTAAAATTAAAACTCTATTTAAAGCGGTTTCGTATCATGGATAATTTATTAATGCAAAGCATAAAAAACAGTCTTATTAAGAATGATTATATGCACAAAAACGGTTTTTTTGTGACCGCAACAGATACAAATATTGGCAAAACTTATTGTAGTGCCTTGCTTGTAAGGGCACTTAATGCAAATTATTTCAAGCCAATTCAAGCAGGCGATCAGGAAACTGGTGGTGATACGGCACTTGTAAAAAAAATACTTGCCCCCTGCCCGTCTTTGCATCACATAGAATATTTTAACCCGATTTATAACTTAAAACACCCTTTATCGCCACATGAAGCTGCTGCCAAAGAAAATATCATAATCAATCTTGATGCCCTCACATTGCCGCCCTTAAACCAAAATCAACCCCTGATTGTTGAGGGTGCAGGTGGGGTTATGGTGCCGATTAATCAGCACTATTTGATGATTGACGTAATTGAAAAATTTGCCCTGCCCGCTATTGTTGTTGTGCGATCCGAACTTGGCACATTAAATCATAGCATTTTAACAATTAATGCATTAAAAGCACGCAATATCCCAATTGCGGCAATTATTATGAGCGGTAAACCCATGATGAATAATTATCATAGCTTAAAGCATTTCACAGGAATTGATGCTATTTTTATCAATCAATGGTAATATGAAACAGATAAAATCAACTTATATTAAAGGCATTATATCGGAGCTTTATGTTTTAATATACTTAATATTAAAGGGTTATCGCCCGATAAAATGGCGTATGCGGAATAAAATTTCTGAAATCGATCTGATTGTCAAAAAAAATAACATTTTAATTGCCGTCGAAGTTAAGTATCGTCAAAAAAATGATGATGGACTCTATGCAATTTCTGCACATCAAAAACGTAAAATACGCAGTGCCTTTACACTTTTTAGCGACCATTCACGCCATCAATTTCATACAATACGCTGCGATGTGTATATTGTGAGTGGCTTTGGCAAAATTTATGGTATCCAAAATGCTTTTTAAAAATTAAACGCTCAATTTTATGGCAATCACTAAATTAGAACAGTAAAAAGAAAACCCCAAAAATCAAGCAATATCAATGCCTATGTCGATGACTTGATTTTTATGCGTATCATGTGCTATGATTTTGCTATATTAGAAAAACAATAAATTTTATACAGTGATCAGCAATATACTTGATTATTTAATCAAAATATCTTAAAAAGAAAGTGTCCTTTTAAGATATAAAAACAGGTAACCCATGCAACAAGCAATCATTTATTCTCCAGCCAAAACGGCAATGCAATCAGGAACCGCAAAAATTGGGCAGTGGGTACTTGAGTTCAAACAATTGCAAGCCAAGCACAATGATCCCTTAATGGGATGGATTGGCGGTAGCGAAACAACAACACAAATAAAGCTCACTTTCGATACACTTGAACAAGCTAAGGAATATGCCCAAAAACAACAAATTCCGTTTATTGTACGCAAGCCCAAAAAACCGCGCGCATTAAAAACCAAGGCCTATGCCGATAATTATGCTTTTAATAAGCGTGAAACATGGACACATTAATGTTTTTTTCATAGCTTTAAACTATTTTCATTGAGAATATTCCTTATTCATGCAAGTTTAGCGTAAATAAGATTTTATAAATGGGTACAATGTCTTTATTAATTAAACATAACGCTTTTGATATTAACGATCACATAAGAACTATTCCCGATTACCCCAAGCCTGGTATTCAGTTTCGTGATGTCACATCGCTTTGGCAAAATGCTCAAGGGTTTCGCCGTACCGTTGATGCTCTTGTTTCTCCTTATGCTGGCTTACGCATCGATAAAGTTATTGGTATTGAGGCACGCGGATTTGTTATTGGCGGCGCTGTTGCACATCAACTTTCCGTAGGGTTTGTACCCGCACGCAAAAAAGGGAAACTTCCATTTCATACTGTATCACAAGAATATAGTCTTGAATATGGAACAGACGAACTTGAAATTCACACAGATGCCATTGAACCCGATGAGCAAGTTTTAATTGTCGATGATTTAATTGCAACTGGTGGAACGGTACAAGCCGCCATCGATCTTGTACGTCGCTTGAAAGGCAATGTTGTTGGATGTTCCTTCATCATTGACTTGCCTGACCTAGGTGGTAGTAAAAAAATAGA
>JBLHTX010000058.1:0-10712 GCA_047627635.1 Alphaproteobacteria bacterium
AATATTTTTTTAAAAAAACCTCAAAATAAGGACGTTGCAGATATCTTATTAACGGCATTTATCCATGATAAAGATGCATTAATTCTTGTCGATATTGACAGTCAAGTTATTGATTTAAACCTTGAGTCACAAAAAATATTTCCACATTTAAGCAAAAAAACCTCAATTAAGTCGGCCCTAAGAGCCCCTATAATACACGAAGCCTTTGACGAGTTAAAGGAAACCGATAAAAGTCGTATTATTGTTGATTTTAGTTTAAAAATTCCAAATGAGCAAAATTTTCATGCTGTGATTATTAAGACAAAAACAGGTTTTTTTATTCGCCTACAGGATATTACCGAACAGAAACGTGCCTTAAAAATGCATACCGATTTTGTGGCAAATGTATCCCATGAAATGCGAACGCCGCTTGCCTCGATCTGTGGTTTTATTGAAACATTACAAGGCCCTGCCAAAGGAGATGCCGACGCAACAGAGCAATTTTTAGCCATCATGGATGCGCAATCCAAGCGGATGAAGGCCCTTGTTGATGGCCTTCTATCTCTCTCACGGATTGAGCTTAATCGGCACATTACCCCGACAGATCGGATTGAACTTTCTGGCGTGATGGCCGATGTTGCAGCCTCGACCGAGCCGCTTGCACGGCATAAAAACATGACTATTACCTATGCTGGCGATGATACGCCTCGTTATACGCTTGGTAATCGCGATGAAGTTTTTCAAGTAATTCAAAATTTAGTTGAAAATGCCATTAAATATTCCGACAAAGATACTGCGATTACCCTAAAAATTGAGGATAAAAACCAAGGATGGGGCTTATCGGTTCACGATCAAGGACGCGGCATTGATGCAGCACATATTGCCCGACTGACCGAAAGATTTTATCGTGTTGATGATGCTCGTAACCGCAAAGAAGGCGGTGCAGGGCTTGGATTATCAATTGTGTCCTCTATTTTAGCACGGCATAAATCGCATCTTAATATACAATCAGAACCCAATAAGGGGAGTATTTTTACAGCGATTATGCCCAAATATAATCAAGCATAAGCGCATATTAAAATCAATCCCCTAAATAAGTTTCTTCCGATTGTGTTAGCTTGTTACGCTTAAGTGCATGATGGTTAATAAAATTAAATTCCATTAAAAATGCGCCAACAACAAAGCCTATTAAATGACTTTGCCACGCAATATTATGCCCTATAGTTGACATAAAAAATGCCTGCCCAATATCAATCAAGCAAAAAGCAACACTTGGCAATAAAAAGCGTCCATCGGTTAATTTATACAATAAAGGGCGATTATAAAAATCAAAGGCAGGCCTTAACATAAACCGCAATGCAGCACCAATGCAAGCCGATACCCCTGCCGAAGCACCAATAACAATTACTGGGTTTGTTGCTGTCAAAAAAATTGCACTGCCAACAATTAATCCACAGGCAAAAATAATCAGGAACGAACGCCCGCCAAAAAATTGTACGATAGGAGATGCAAAAATAAGAAGCCATAAAGCATTGAAACCTAAATGCATATAATCTGAATGCACAAAACCATAGCTTATTAAACGATAGCTTTGTTCCAGCGAGAAATCCGATGGTATAAACTGTAAATAATCTTGAAACCACGTAAACCAAAAACCAATAATTGAAGTGATGGCGATCAAACCAATGACACAAAAAATAATCGGGGAAATTGCATTGAAAATAGGTTGCCGCTTTTGAGTATCTTCTTGAGTGTCCATGAAATAGAATCCTTCGATTATCATATATAATTTAGGATAAAATTTTGTTTGACTTTATGCAATCTATTTCCAATATTCCTTTGCAAATAATCTGTTTAATATTTTTGTGCAGGCTTTTTTAGAAGTCAGAAACACCTTCACTAAACTGTTGCAAATTAACGCAAAACCATATATGAGTGTTTTTGCAAAGTTATCGTGTCACATTAATTACGAATATTTTAATTTTTTCTATTAAATACTTTTATTCAGGTTTACTTTATGTCCCTTAAAAAAAATATATATTCATCTAAATCCCATATTATATTTGGTGCTTTTATTGTGTTTGCAATTTTTGCAATCGGATTATATTTCAAATCAACATTACTAGAAGTCAGCCGTTACTTACCATTTTTCAGTTATTCAGTGTCCGCACTTTTCATTATGGGGACTATTTACTATTTTTACTGTATCATGAGATTTAGAAGATATAATGCAACATATTATTGGCACAAATACAGCTTGAGTCGCATACAATCAAAGTCAGGGCGTATGTATGATGTTTTACAAATTATTGTCGCTATTATCAGTACAACAACAATTATTATTTTGGTTTATAAAATAATCAATATCGTCAAAATTTTTGTCAATAGTGCAAACAACAATTTTGATATTGATAATCCAATCATTATTCAACCTTTTTATTGCATTCTTATTGCTTTGATTGTGATTAGCGTTTTTTTTCTTTTTTCTTTACGGATTAAAAAAATTGCGTCAAAGTTAGAAAATACATACCAGACAAATAACTTAAATAACGATACCGCAATTTCGCAAACATCTTCTTTAAATAATGATAGAGCCTTTATGTCACAGACACCTTCTGATAATCTCCCTAACAATCATACTGAAACATCTGAAAATATTATATTACCCGATTACGATCATGGATTTTTTTATAAAAAACTTTTTGAAATCAACGATAATGTCCTCAATTTAAAGCGTAGTATTATTATCCCACAAAATGATAATGTTTCGGAACAGCGTATTGAGACATTTTGGTCAACAAAAATTGAGCCTTTCCTGATTAATATTTCTGATCGCATCGCAGAGATTGAAAAAAAATTAGCAAATAATATCCTAGTCAACGCACAAAATTTATCTCATAAAGAACAGCTAGATAATATAGCGGAAATACCCGATAATACAGCTGAAGTAATTGAGAGTGTCGTGCCTAATTTTGCTGAAATTACGCCACATGAAAAAGTTGAAAACTTCAAATTAGCAACTCAAACGAATCAAGATACCGTAAAAAATGACCTCGATGAAGATAGCTTTATCAAGGATTTAACCCATAAAATTATCACACAAAATCAAGAAGCTGCAAAAGATGCTGCCATTAATAACCAAGACAATGATGATGATGATGAGACTTTTGACCTAAACGAATCGGCAACTCCAATACATGAAATTGAGGATGATGAAGAGAGCTTTCTTCATACGCCTAAAACGAAGACTGAAACAAAGACAGCTGCCAAGCCAGAAGTAAAGACTGAAGCTGAAGCTGAAACTAAGGCTGAAATTGTACAAGATCAACGTAATATTGCCCTCGATATCAAGGAAAAAACGCTTGAGGAGCTTAAAGAATTTCTTGAGATTAAAATGCAACAGCTTTATGATAATGAGTTTTCAAAGGCCAAACAAAAAAACCAAGCGCCTGAAAAAGTATAAGCCGTTATTGCTCTCAATCTTTTCCTGAATGATGCTTGTTCTTGAAAATTTTCGGGAGCACTCTTTTAATCAATTGACCACGCCATGGCATAGTCTTTTGGTAATTAAAAAAAATCCACCCATAAAAACGAACACCCAAATATGCAATCCAAGCAAGTGGGTCTTTATTTTCCTGCATATGCTTAAACAGCATTTTATCAGCCTTGGCACGCTCCCTCTCGCTGCCGCCACCCCGAATGCCATACGCATTGTCGTGCAGCTTGCAGGCAATATTACGATTATATTTTGAGCCATCCATAAAAAGACAATAGTCACGTTTCAAGGGTTCTCGTGCTGTTTTTTTCTTTTCTTTTGCTCTATCTGGCGGTATTGTTTGCGACATGAAGGATAAAATATCACAAAAGACTATTAAAACCAGAAAAATTTTCTACCTTGCTGGCTATGACCCACGGGGCGTACGGTTTTATTATCAAAATTTAAAAACTGCACTTGAAAAATTCTGCGAGCGTGACTGCGTGACCATCACATTGTCGGCTAGAAAAAAACAAAGTCCCCTTGAAACCCATTGCCATTTACATAATCAAGCCGATAATGTTGCCACAGATTACAGCTTTTTGCACTGGGATGATTTGATAAAAAAAACATGGATTCGCTCCGATTATCATTTATTTGCACAAGGTCTTAAATCTTACGCTGATATTTTTTGTCATTTTTCATGGAGAAAATTATTTTCCATGCCCCGTGCCCCTATTTTAACTTTATTATATCCGTTCTTAACGCTCATTTTATTTCCGTTATGCATGACATTATTAGCGTCTTGTTTTTATAATCATTATGCGACCCCCTTATTATATTTCATAGTTTTTTGCTTGTTATGGATTCAATATTTACCAAAATTACAATCAAACTGGTTATTGCGGTTTTTTATTTTTAATCACCAAGAATTTATGCATTATTCCAAAGATTACGATCAGCGTGCCCAACGATTTGCACAAATCATCACCCAAAGCTTTGGTGAAAATTACGATGAGATTTTACTGATTGCTCATTCAAACGGCTCGATTGCTACAATTCCAATCATAAATCATTTGCCCATGATGCCTAAAAATTTTAAAATTGTTACTTTGGGGCATTGTACGCCGCTGATTACAATTAATAAAATTTCTCAAGAATATATTAATATGGTACAAAATGTGCAACAAAAAACCTTTAAATGGTTCGATATTGGCTTCCCGCCCGATGGGGCTTGTTATGCGAAAACTAATCCGCTTGATACATATCGCCCTGATAATCAGCTTATAAAAGTCCAGTTTAAATCTATATCACCGCAATTTTTTAACTATTATACGCCTGAAATATATCAAAAATTACGCAAAGATAAATTTCAGCTGCATTTTTCATACTTAGTGACTCATGATAAAAAATCGCCTACAGAATTTATCGATATCCTTACAAGCCCTTACCTTATTGACACAAGATTTGTATAATTTATGACCCTTGACCAAAAAAATAATCAGAAAATCAACCCCGTAAGCTGTCCCTTTCAACGCTCGAAAAATATTTTTACGCCGCCCTACCCTGTGCCGCATAAAAATAAAAATTCGCTATTTAAGCGTTTTTTTAGAGGCCAAATTTCATGGCTACATACCCTTTTCGAGAAAAGCTATACAATGAAAATGGGTGAAGTAAAGCTTCCCAAGCTCGATTTTTTTATCGTTAATGAAACGAAGCTTGTTAAAAAAATTATGATTGATGATGTGGCAATTTTCCCGAAACATCATTTACTAGAGCAACTTCTTGAGCCCTTAATTGGCCGCAGTATTTTTGCCGTCAGTGGCAAGGAGTGGGAGAAGCAACGTAAAATGGTTTATCCTGCCTTTACCCATGCCAATTTACGTCGTAGTTTTGGCGTGATGCAAGATGCAACCAATGATTTAATTACTCAAATGAATCAGCAAATCAAAACAGATCAACCGCTTTATATTGATCCGTTAATGACTTTTGTCACGGCAGATATTATTTATCGTACTTTGTTTTCGATTAAAATTACCCAAGCCGAGGCAGATAAAATTTATCATGCATTCGATGCGTTTCAATCTGCGGTGCAGCCCTGTGCGCTTTTAAAAATTTATGGCCTCCCTACATGGTACCATAAACGCAAAATCAACAAGGCAACGGCAAAAATTCATGCGGTATTTGCCCCTATTATCGAACAGCGTTATGCCAAATATCATACACATAACCAAGCTGGTGATGATATTTTAGGGGCATTATTACAAGCAACCGATACCCAAACTCAGCAAAATTTCACCATTGAGGAACTGATTGACCAAGTATCCACTGTCTTTCTTGCAGGGCATGAAACATCAGCAAGTACCCTCACATGGGCCTTATATTTACTAGCAGAAACGCCCGATATTCAAGCGTCTTGTCGTGCTCAGATTCCTAATAATGCATTACATTACACTGACCTTAAAGACTTAACTCATTTAAAAAATACCTTCGATGAAACATTACGACTTTATCCGCCTGTTGCTTTTTTCTTGCGTGAGGCAGGATGCCCGATGAAATTGCGGCAAAAAAATATCCCTAAAGGGGCAATGGTTGCAATTTCACCATGGCTTATTCATCGTAATCCGAATGAATGGGATAATCCGCACGCTTTTAATCCGCAACGCTTTAATGATGCCAATACCCAAGCTGCCCAAAAAGAAGCCTATTTACCTTTTGGTAAAGGCCCACGAACTTGCATTGGGGCGGCATTTGCAAAGCAAGAATCCCTGATTATTTTAGCAAAAATTTTAAAAAACTTTACCCTGACTTATACAGAGCAGCAAAAACCAGAGCCCGTCAGCCGCGTGACATTACGCCCCAAAGACGGTATTTATTTAACCGTAAAGACACTCTAAAATTAACCATAAACTTTATTGTTAATATACATGATTGATATGTTATTACCCTGTGTTTCCTTTTTTGCGATTACATTTAAAGCATAAAAGTTGAATATTATGGGGACGGTTCGAGCCACCGCGTGAATATGGTTTGATATGATCATATTCAAGTTGTCTTTTTGACCCACATTGACGACATTTATTTTTATCACGCTTTAAAACAAAGGCCTTAGTGGTATTGGAAATATAACGCCCCTTGGTTTCGTAATATTTAAAAAAGACTTTGTTTGATTTTTTACGTGTCTTATGACCCCATAAAAAACTGGGGAACAAAATGACAATAAAAGCAAGCATAATATGTTCGGGCGAAAGCAGCCGATCAAAATAAATTCCTGCTATGTTTACGTGATATATATCAAATGCGCACCATGATAATACGGTTATTAACAGGCTGATACTAATCCAAATGATAAATTTAAGCATGAAATATTTTAAAAAAATCAATTGCCGTAAATAAGATTTATATAAAAAAATGCTTTGTTTTTCACTGAAAGCTACCAAATAATTGCGTAGGAAAAAAGGAATGGCAAGGATAATGACACCATGCTCGAGCGACAGGAAATGATCGAAATAATGCCCTAAAAGATTGATGCGATACAGATCAAACCCATACCACACACCATAAGTCAGGCAAAATATTAAGATACAAACCGAAAGCAAGAATAAACGTGCATATATAAATTTAATTAAAAAGCGCATGATAAAGCCTTGTTATTTCATGCTTATTAAATATGAATATTTTAAATCAATAGCAAATATATTATTGGCTTATATATTTATCTTTCTTTGGTTATTCATGGTTATTCCTTTCATACATACATATCAAGTAATTGTTTAAAATTATTTGAGTATGAATTGTTATTTTTAATAATCTCGTTGCTGATACATACGGGGGGGGTCAATTTTAACTACTTCTACAAGCTTAATTGATCCATCTATGTCATTACTTATAACATAAGCTTCTCCTTGTTGTAGTCGTTTAATCTGGCTCTTGTAATGTTTTACACCAAGAGATAATTCATGTCCTTCATTGATATTGTCAAAGGCTTTTGCTGCTTTGGTTGCTCCTAAATCCCCTCGTATGTCTACGTTTATTTTATGATGGATCAATGTCCCTAAGTTAGTGGTAATATTAATTGGGATTGAATTGACATTTTGTGTAATAAACCAACAACTAACGCCTTTTGACCGCATGGTTGCTACAAAATCTTCTAGGTCGTTGGATAAAGATTTAACTTCTCCCCCAAATAATTGATGGGCTTCATCAATAAACAGACTTACTTTTAATTCAGATACTTCATCAACATAATTTTTCCGTAAACAATTTAAAATATAACTAACCCATATTTGGTATAGTTTTTTATCGGACTTAACTTTTGATACGTTGATAATAAATAGGTTTGAAAACTCGTTGTTATGAAAATATGCTCTTTGCATATCAAAAAGAAGTTCGTTGGAATCTTTTTTAATCCTGTCATCAGACCATTCACAAAAATAATCATTATATCTAAATGAAAAGTCCTGAATAGCGGTATATAGACAATCAAAAGTTCTTTGGGTAAAAGGATTATTTGCCTTAAACGACCCAAGTATATTATCTAACTCCGTTAACAATTTATTGGGTGTATCAAGTAAGCTCCATATTTTACCTAAATCGCCTTCCCATATTAGTTTATCATAATAATTCAACATAGAAACAAGTAATACGCTTTGAGCCTGACTTAGGTTTAGTACGTCAATAAATGTATATAATGGAATAACACCAAGCTTCATTTTACAAGCCGCTCCGAAGTTGGAATCCTTGTCCCATTTTGGATCAGTGTCAAATAAATAAATATGTTTGTCATCCATACCTTCTGACGCACGAATTTTATTTAAATCCCCTTTGGAATCTAATACGATTGTTAAGGTTTTTGTTTTATTAAACAGCTATTCCATAAGTTTTTGGATTGTGACGGATTTTCCACTACCCGATCCCCCAACAATATAACCATGCATGGTTAATGTTTTTACTGCAATATCATAGCCATTAGTTAGTTCTAAGAAATCCATAACTATACTCCGTTTGTTTTGGTTCAATAATAATTTTTGTTGAAGTTGAATTTGTATTAATAATATATGCATTAAAATATAATATTATTAATACAATTAGTATAATGGTAACTTTTACTATAGGCATTAAAAGGTAACGTACTACAAGGTATGTCAATATTAATAATAAAATTATATACATATTACTCTCTAAAAGCACTAATTGTTTTTATGTAATTACGATATATCGCAATCAATCCCTTGCACATAGGGAAATTTACTTTTAATTAACCAATAATTCCTATAAAAGACTGTAGATATATAGAAAATATAGAGGATTTTTATGTCGTACCGTGAAAAATCAGAAAAAAAACTAAGTATTAACAACAAAGAGTATACTTATTACGACTTAAACACACTTTCAAAAGAAACAGGAAAAGACATTTCAAAATTGCCCTATTCTCTTAAGGTTGTGCTTGAAAATTTACTACGACACCAAGACGGCACGACAGTTACCCAAGAGAATATTAACCAAGTCAGTGACTGGTTAAATGACAAAGGGTCAGCACAGGTTGAGATTGCGTATCGCCCTGCCCGTGTTCTTATGCAAGATTTTACAGGCGTTCCTGCCGTTGTCGATTTGGCCGCTATGCGTGATGCCACCAAAAATTTAGGCGGCAATCCAGAAAAAATTAACCCAATGGTGCCCGTCGACTTAGTGATTGATCATTCTGTTATGGTCGATCATTTTGGCACACAATCGGCGTTTAAGCAAAATGTTGATCTGGAATATACCCGTAATGCCGAGCGTTATCAGTTTTTAAAATGGGGACAACAAGCCTTTGAAAATTTCCGTGTTGTGCCTCCAGGAACTGGTATTTGTCACCAAGTCAATCTTGAATATTTAGCCCAAGTTGCATGGACAAAGCGTGCCGATGGCAAAGAATATGTCTATCCCGATACGCTTGTTGGCACAGACAGCCATACAACCATGATTAACGGCCTTGGTGTTCTTGGTTGGGGTGTTGGCGGTATTGAAGCCGAAGCCGCCATGCTTGGACAGCCCATTTCAATGGTTGTGCCTGAAGTGATTGGCTTTAAGCTTGTGGGTAAATTAAATGAAGGCGTAACCGCCACTGATTTGGTTTTAACCGTGACGGAAATGTTGCGTGCCAAAGGCGTTGTCGGAAAATTCGTTGAATTTTATGGCACAGGGCTTTCAGGAATGCCGCTTGAAGATCGGGCAACCATTGCCAATATGGCCCCAGAATATGGTGCAACTTGTGGTTTCTTCCCTGTTGATAATGAAACAATTAAATATTTAAAAGCCACTGGTCGTCCAGCAGCACAAATTGCCTTAACCGAAGCTTATGCCAAAGCCCAAGGATTATGGCGTGATGATAATGCGGTTGATCCAACATTCACCGATATGCTTGAACTTGATATGGCAAGTGTTGAGCCATCCATTGCAGGGCCAAAACGCCCGCAAGATCGGGTTGCCTTGAAATCTGCCCCAAGTGAGTTTTCAAAAGCCCTTGAAACTGTATTTAATAAAAAACCATCCCCACAAACAGATGGCTTAAAACATGGCGATGTTGTGATTGCGGCCATTACTTCTTGTACCAATACATCGAACCCTTATGTCATGATTGCGGCTGGGTTGGTTGCTCGCAAGGCACTTGCCAAAGGGTTAAAAGTTGCGGCACATGTTAAGCCTTCATTGTCACCTGGTTCACAAGTTGTGACCGATTATTTGAAAAAAGCAGATCTTCAAAAAGACCTTGATGCCGCAGGCTTTGACTTAACAGGTTATGGCTGTATGACATGTATTGGTAATTCTGGCCCCTTGCCTGAGCATATTGCGTCGCAAATTACCGACAAAGATTTAGTTGCCGTGTCTGTCCTTTCGGGTAATCGTAACTTTGAAGGACGGGTTAATCAGCACGTTAAGGCGAATTATTTGGCATCACCGCCATTGGTTGTTGCTTATGCCTTTGCAGGGACAATGCTGAAAAATCTGACCACAGATTCAATCGGCAAAGATAATGATGGCAATGACGTGTATCTTAAGGATATTTGGCCATCATCGGCCGAAGTTGCCGAAACTGTGCGTCAAGCTGTAACTGCTGAAATGTTTGAAAAACGCTATGGCAATGTTTTTGAAGGTGACGCTGATTGGCAATCAGTTAATGTCACCGACGGCAAAACCTTTGCATGGGATGATAAATCGACCTATGTGCAAAATCCGCCTTATTTCGAGAATATGCAAAAGCAATCAGGGACAATTG
>JBLHTX010000059.1:0-10562 GCA_047627635.1 Alphaproteobacteria bacterium
ATCAGCCGCATGTCAATTATTGCTGAAATATTAGCAACCACAATTTATCCTCATATTCCCCTTGATGATGTCAAACAAGCTGTATTATTGGCAAAGTGCGATTTAACGACTGAAATTGTTGGCGAATTTCCTGAACTTCAAGGCATTATGGGTAAATATTATGCCCTTGCCCAAAATGAAAAACCTGATATTGCTGATGCAATCGCCAATCACTACCTCCCCAAGGGGGCAACCGATACTGTGCCTGAAAAACCGCTTGCCATTATTGTTGCTTTGGCTGACCGTATTGATCAGCTTTGTGGATTTTGGACAATTAATGAAAAGCCGACAGGCTCCAAAGATCCCTTTGCTCTGCGACGTGCTGCACTGGGCATCATTCGTATTTTGCATCATCATAATATTGATTTAAATTTATTGCCGATTATTGGCAACGCCAGTAACATTTATACGCCCTATGGCAATATTGACATTATCGAGGATTTATTTACCTTCTTCCATGATCGTATCAAGGTTTATTTAAAAGATTTTAACTTGCGACACGATTATATAAGTGCCGTTTTATTTGGTGATAATTTTACGCAGATCATGAATAACGCAAAAACTCTCAGTAACTTTATGGATACGCCCATCGGTGTCGATTTATTGGGCAATTATAAACGGGCATCAAATATTGTCAAAGCCGAAGAGAAAAAGGACAAAGCAATCTACGAAACGCTTATACCTGCATCTGATTTAACAACCGATC
Source organism: Alphaproteobacteria bacterium (assembly GCA_047627635.1). Taxonomy (GTDB): domain Bacteria; phylum Pseudomonadota; class Alphaproteobacteria; order JBCCNR01; family JBCCNR01; genus JBCCNR01. The sequence goes on from JBLHTX010000059.1 coordinate 746, forward strand.
ACGAAAAAACCCTCTCTGATCAACTCGGTAATATCGTTGAATTTTGTCTAAATAATCATAATTTTCAGCACAAACTTGATAAACTCACAACATTAAATCCGCTTATTACCACATTTTTTGACAGTTTAATTGTCAATGATGATAATCCAACTATCCGCCTACAAAGGCTAAATGTGTTGGGGGCATTTCGTGAATTATGCAACAGTGTCTGCGAGTTTTCTAAAATTGAAGGTACATTATGAGCATCGCTGATACATTAGAAGTCGTAATAGAGCCTAAAAAAAATGATATTTTTGGTGATGGGCAGCGGCTTGAAACCACGCGCGTTCAGCCATCCGATATTTTTAAAACCAATGACTCCCTTTATGTGTTAAATCAAAAAAATACTGCGGACGGCTTGCAGTTACTCGGATCAGTTAATAATAATGTTGTTGCGACTACGTTTTTCGATCCGCAATATCGGGGTGTAATGGATAAATTATCTTATGGCAATGAGGGGTCGCGGCAAATCAAACGGGCCGCCCTTGCTCAAATGCCCGAAGATATTATTATTAATTTTATCCAAGAAATCAGCCGTACCCTGCGACCATCGGGGCATTTATTTTTATGGGTCGATAAATTTCACTTATGCGAAGGCATTACGCATTGGTTAAAAGATACACAGCTTGAAACTGTTGATCTTATTATTTGGAAAAAAATGACTTTTGGTATGGGGTATCGTTCACGTCGTACATCTGAATATTGTATTATTTTACAAAAAACCCCCAAGCGTGCTAAGGGTGTTTGGACTATTCGTAATATTCCCGATGTTTGGGATGAAAAAATTATCGGCAAAACACATCCACATCAAAAACCTATCGAGCTTCAAAAACGCCTCATCGAAGCCACCAGCAGCCCTCAGGACCTTATCATTGATCCTGCTTCGGGGAGTTATTCCGTATTATCAGCGTGTAATACGCTTAATCGACAATTTCTAGGCTGCGATTTATCCGCTGATCCAGCACTATGATTTATCTTTTTTAAAAAAATAATGCTTTAAAACAATCATGTAATTATGCTTATCTTCTGGTTCACCATACAAAGCCCGCACACGCTCGATATGGCGAAATAAAAAGTAACTTATTAATAAAAAAATGCCCATAAAAATAGCCATTCTTAGTGAAAAATCAATCAGTGGATCCATATTTTTTCCTTCATCCTTATTTCTAAAACGGAATTAGGTCAAAATCAAGAAAAATAATTGACATATTTATAATAAAAATGTATATTAAGTAATAATTACATGGGTTTTTTATGACTTACGTTGTACCGTATTTAGATAATATCAAAACAATACCAATGCCTCAGACAAACCAATATCCGCAATCTGATATATTTCCTGGCATGATTAAAATTCAAACGACACATCCAAGTCCTCCTGAAACATCTTATGAAGCCCATCAAGGAAGCACGCATCGAAGTAAAAAACCAGTAGATTTTAATAAATTCATTTTACCTATTGGCGGACTTGTGGTACTCGCATGCCTTACCATGAGTACAAACCAGAATTCTCAAAAAATAGAGAATTTTCCATCTATGCTTGCAGGATCTGGAATTTGCCTTGCCGCAATATTGACAGGAATAAGTTATGGTACCTTAAAATATGGCGGTTTTTTTAAGCCAGATCGTGACTTTCCAAAGCTCCTTAACAACGCATAAGCCTTATAAATTACAATCAGTTATAAGCTTTGTTGCCTCATAAATATTTTCTTGACGCATTAAACTTTCGCCAATTAAAAAACTATGAATATCATGCTTTTGTAGCTCTTTAATGTCGTCAACTGTAAAGATTCCGCTTTCAGAAACACATAATTTTTCAGACGGTACCATTTGAATTAATGCTTCACTTACCGATAAATCAGTAACAAAACTATGTAGATTACGGTTATTAATGCCAATTAAATTTGACTTTAAGTGCGTTAATGCACGCTCCATTTCATCCTGATTATGCGTTTCAATTAAAACATCCATATCACATTCAAAGGCTGCTTGCTCTAACTCAACTGCTTGAGTATCACTTAAGCACGCCATAATAATTAAAATACAATCTGCCCCCATACTTCGTGATTGAATAATTTGATATGGATCAAACATAAAATCTTTGCGTAAAACTGGTAAATTTACGGCATTACGCCCTATAATTAAAAAATCATCGTGCCCCTGAAATGAAGGGGAATCCGTTAGAATTGATAAACAACACGCCCCACCATCTTGATAGGCTTGAGCAATTTTTGTAACATCAAAATCCGCACGAATAAGCCCCTTAGAGGGTGAAGCTTTTTTAATTTCGGCAATTAAACCAACCATGTTCTGGTCTTTTTTATCTTGTAATGCTTTTAAAAAACCACGGGTCGGCATTTGTTTTTTAATATCTATATATAAATCGGCAATCGTTTTTTCACGCTTTGCCGATTCTATTTCTTGCAATTTATATGCTTTGATTTGATTTAAAATTGTCATAATTCAACCTACAGCTTTTATGATTGACAATTGCGAGGTGCCTTTTTTTTACGCTTAACTGCATCAATTTTATGAATTGTTACATGCGTCATAGGTTTTTTACGCCAAATACGATTAACTTCACGCCTGAAAGCACGCTTAATAAATTCAGCAATTTCATTATCACTCAAATTAACATCTTCTTCAATCATATCATTGAAAGCTTCAAAAATAATTGTACGATAAAGATCCAACGTATCGTGATAATTATTATGGGATAAATTGGGAATACCCCATGCTGTTACCTCTGGCTGACCAACAAGGTTATTATCCCGATCTAAATGGACAAAAATTGCTGCACACCCTGCATAGGTTAGCCGTTTACGCTCGGCCGAAGCACCATGCAAATCATCATCAACAATGCTGCCGTCAATATATAAACGCCCTGCCTCAACTGATTGTTTCCAACCAAAGTCGGGGGCAATTTCAATGATATCACCATTATGAGGAATTTCAGTGCCAAAAACGCCTGCTTTAAGGGCAATCTGTGCATGACGCTGCATATGACGTGCCTCACCATGAACTGGAATTGCATATTCTGGCTTAATAATCTCATATAATTCAGCTAGCTCATCGGCGCATGGATGACCAGAAACATGAATATCAGCAGTCTTAGAAGTAACAATATCAACGCCTTTTTCGCATAGTTGGTTCAATATCTTCGCAACTGATTTTTCATTGCCGGGGATAACTTTCGATGAAAAAATCACTGTGTCGCCTGCTGTCAGTCGCCACATTGGATGGGCATCACGGGCAAGCTTACCAAGTGCCGCCCTATCCTCGCCCTGTGATCCTGTGCATAATAAAACAATCTCAGATTTTGGTAATTTATTTGCTTCTTCTAAGGATAAAGGATCAGGCACATTCTCAAAATAGCCCATCTCACGTCCAAGTTCGTAAATACGCTCCAGAGAACGCCCAAGTAAACTATAATGACGTCCAGCTTCTGTTGCGGCCTTAATTAAGGTTTTAACCCGTGCAACATTCGATGCAAAAGTTGTAATGGCAACCCCTTTTTTAGCCGACTGAATTTCCTGAATCATAGGGTGTAAAATTGATGCTTCAGAGCCAGAAACGCCTTTATCAAGCGCATTTGTGGAGTCACAAATGACTGCACGAATATTCTCATCTTTTAATTGCTTCAAACGCTCAAAATCGGTTGCATCGCCTAATACAGGATCAGGATCAAATTTCCAATCGCCTGTATGGTAAACCTTGCCAAGCGGCGTTGTAATTAATAAACCATTCGGCTCAGGAATTGAATGGGTAATCGAGATAAATTCAATATTAAACGGACTTAACGCAAGCTTAGCCTTTAAGGGGATCGTGTGTAAAAAAGGCTCAATCACAAGTCCTAAATCTTTAAATTTATGATCGACCATTTTTGCAGTAAATGCCGTTGCATAAATTGGCACACGCAAATCACGCCATAAATGGGCAACTGCGCCAATATGATCCTCATGGGCGTGCGTTAAAATGATGGCAATTAAATCTTTAGAACGCTCTTTTATAAATTGATGATCGGGCGTAATTAAATCAATACCTGGTGTATTATGATCACCAAATGTTACCCCACAATCAACCATAATCCATTTTTCTTTGTCTTTTGGACCAAAGCCAAAAAGGTTCATATTCATGCCAATTTCACCAGAACCACCAAGAGGTAAAAAAACAAAACGGTCTTTTTTAGAATTTGTCATACTATATCAATCTTTTAAATTATTATTATACTGTGTATATATTTCAAGCAAGCCATCAAGCGTTAAATCGGAATCAAAATAATCCACAAAATCTGTTGCACCCTCAAAAAGAGAAACAATGCCGCCTGTGGCGATAACCGTTAAAGTATCGTTGCAATCGTTCCCGACATATTCACCTCGGATACGTGTTACAAGACCTTCAATTAGTCCGATATATCCCCAAAAAATACCCGATTGCATTGCTTGAACCGTATTTTTACCAATTACTTTTTCAGTCTCTTTAATCTCAACACGTGGTAATTTCGCTGCTGCATTATGAAGTGCTAATACCGAAAGCGATAAACCTGGGCAAATAACCCCGCCTAAAAAGGCACCATCTGAGGCAATCACGTCAAATGTGGTCGCTGTTCCAGAATCAATGACTAGCAATGATCCTTTATATTTTTTATGCGCAGCCACTGCATTAACCAATCTGTCGGCACCTGCTTCATCGGGGTTATCAATTTTGACTGCAATATTAGGCGTTACATTATGACCAATAATCAAAGGTGTTTGGTTAAAATGTCGTTTACACAAATTACGTAAATGAAACAAAGATTGTGGAACGACAGTTGAAATAATACAACCCGTAACATTTTTTATGTTAATATTCTCAAGCGACATTAAGGCAGAAAGCCACACAATATATTGATCGGCTGTTCGCACAGCCGAGGTTGCCATTCTCCACCGTGCAACCCACCGATTATTATCGTAAATTGCAAATATTGTATTTGTATTGCCACAATCAATTGCTAGTAACATTTATTATATCTTTACACCATATTCACTTTGAAGCTGCACCTATAATGCGTGCAGAATGAAACCATTCTATACCGTTTTGCGTCTCAAGAAGCAAGCAACCATCTGTATTAATTCCCTTATCAATGCCAATTTTTATTGAACCATCAGGCAATTCAATTGATATTTGTTGATTATAAAATGCACCATAATTCTGCCAATAAGCCATAAACTCTGAAAAGCCGTTACTAGAAAATGCTTTTAAATTTAGAAGCAATTGACAGCCTAATAATTTAGAAAATTCTAAGTAAGATATTTCAAGATTTTTACAAATATAATCAGTCTGAAAAAAGTTGTTACTATCAGAAATAAGAGGATTCACTTTAAAATTAATACCAAGACCAACCAAAATCATATTATTTTGAATAACACATAAAATGCCACCAACTTTTTTACGATGCACCATTAAGTCGTTAGTCCATTTTAAAGATATATCGATGTCATAATGCTGTAAAGCCTGTGCTACTGAAATACCAACGATAATAGAGATTTGTGGTAAATGACATACGTTGCTTTGTTGAAGACAATAAGTTACGTAATAATTACCAATTGGCGATTCCCAAACACGTCCATGCGTTCCCTTGCCTTCAGTTTGTTGCTTTGCCAGAACACAAAACATAGGATCATAACACTGCTTAGCAAGATCTTGTGCCTTTGTCATAGTTGATGCAACAGCATCAAACTGAAAAACTTGCATCAAATATTATAGCCATAGTGACGAATATAATGTGCAAAAATATCGCTTGATACATTTGGGTAAAATACATAGGCAACAAGAAATACGGCAATTATCATAGCTAAAACATAATGTGTTTTATCAATTGAAAGTGTATTTTCTAAAATTGGCTCATCAAAATAAATAATTTTAATCACACGTAAATAATAAAAAGCCGAAACAGCAGAAGCCAAAACGGCAATCACACAAACCCAAACCAAATCAGCACTAACTGCTGACTTTAAAACAGAAAACTTAACAAAGAACCCCGCTAAAGGCGGAATTCCTGCTAGTGATAACATTAAAATTGTTAATATAATAGCCGAGCCTGCATTCAACTTTGATAGGCCAGATAAATCGTGAATAGCGTTAAGTGGCTTACCATTCAAGCGAATTGACCCTATAAATGTGAACAAACCAAAGCTTGTTAATGAATAAACAAGCATATATTCAGCAATTGTAAAGTTAGCAACATTCACATTAGATGCGATACCTAAAAGCACATATCCCATATGTGTTATTGTAGAATAGGCTGCTAGACGCAATAAAGATGTTTGACGCACTGCCATAACAGCACCAATAACAAGTGACAATATAGATGCAACAATTAACACTGACTGAAAATTACTCGAAACAGGTTGAAAAGCATACCCAACCATACGTAACAAGCCAAATACGGCAGCAACTTTTGGTGCAGTTGCCACAAAAGTTGTTACGAATATAGGGGCTCCTTGATATACATCAGGTGTCCACATATGAAAAGGAGCGGCAGATAATTTAAAAAATAAAGCGGTTAAAACAAGTGTTAAACCAATTAAGTAAATAAGATTATCACCAGACATAAAGGCAAATGAATGCAGTGCCTCATAGCTTACACTGCCAGTAACACCAAATAACAATGAAGTACCATATAAAAACAAACCAGACCCAACTGCACCTAAAATTAGATATTTTAATGCCGCCTCTGAAGCCATGGCATCAGCACGTCTGTAAGCAATTAAAATATATAAAGCCAGTGATTGAATTTCAAGCCCCATATAAAATGTAATAAGATCATTTGCAGATACCATTATCATCATGCCAAAAGAGGCAATCAGTAGTGTAGTGAAATATTCTGTTCGGTGCGGATTGAAATGCCGATCACTTTTAAAAATACGTATAGATGAAACAATTAATGCACCCATAAGCAATAAGGCAATTAGCGTTTTTGCAAATTGTGTAATGCCGTCGATAACGAGTAATTCCTTATCAAATACAAGGCCGCTATTACTTCCATTAAAAAGCATAAAAATAATAACGCCAACAATTGGCACTAAAACATAATTGGGAAGTAATTTTACTCTTTCATAATGCCCTGCAAAAGCAGCAACGCCAAGCGATAAAATAATCGCTCCAATTAGAATAAACTCGATGGTTAATAAATTTAAACCTGTTATCATAACTTATCTCGCAGTATCTAGAATGATATCAACAGCACTCTGAGTAAAATTTGTTAAACTTGTTGTTTCAAAGCCAAAATACAAAGTGAGTAGAATTAATGGCACAAGGATTAATTTTTCACGGTTTGATATATCAATTGCAGAACCAAATTTATCCATATTCGTTTCTCCCAAAAGCGTATTTTTATAAAGCATTAACCCATAAGCCGCAGATAAAATAACCGCAAATGCAATAATAGCAGTAAATAAACCAGAAACAGGCATAACATTCATAATCGTGAGGAACTCACCAACAAACCCTGATGTGCCAGGTAGACCAACATTTGCCATTGTAAATATCATAAAAATGATTGCAAAACTGGGCATTACTTTTGCTAGACCACCATAAAAAGCCATATCTCGTGTATGATAACGATCATACAAAACACCAATACAGAAAAATAAACCCGCTGAAACAAAACCATGCGAAATCATTTGATAAATAGCAGCTTGCAGTCCGCCTTCTGTTAATGTGAAAATTGCAATCGTCACATATCCCATATGAGCAATAGAAGAATAAGCAATCAAACGCTTAATATCTGATTGAGCAAAGGCAACAATAGAAGCATAAATAACGGCAATCGCTGATAAAATCATAACAAAATCTGCGTAATAAGCAGATGCATCTGGGAACATTGGAATAGAAAGACGTAAGAAACCATAAGCCCCCATTTTCAACAAGATTGCCGCTAGAATAACGGAACCCGCAGTTGGTGCTTCAACGTGGGCAACTGGCAACCATGTATGAAAAGGAAACATTGGAATTTTAACTGCAAAAGCAGCAAACAAGGCTAACCAAAGATATTTTTGCACCGAAAGATCAAAATTAAAATCTCTTAGATCAGAAAAAGCTGTTGAGCCAACTATGTTATACAAGTAAACAATAGCAACTAACATAAGCAAAGAGCCCACAAGGGTATAAAGGAAAAATTTAAAACTTGCAGCAATACGCCCTTTGCCACCCCATTTACCAATAATTAAATACATTGGAATTAAAGATGCCTCGAAGAATAAGTAAAACAGAACAAGATCGGTAGCTGAAAAAACACCAAAAATTGTTGTTTGCAAGGCCAAAAGCAAGGCGATATAAATTGGCAATTGTTTATCAACTTTTTTAATTGATAAGATACAAAGTGGTAGAATAGCAGCAGTCAATAATATTAAGCCTAGTGATAAGCCATCAACACCTAGTTGATAACGAATGCCCTCTAGCCACCAATCATGGCTTACGACGAACGCCATAGCATTGCTAGAAGCATCGTAATTTACAGTTGCATACAAGGATAGTAATAAGGAAAACAACGTAGATAAGACACCCAAAGCGAATGAAATTTTACTATTTTTGTTAAAAAATACTAAAATGATTGCCGAAAAAATAACTGGCGAAAATATTAACAATGATAATAACGAGGCGTTTAACATTTACAGTCCCCCAATAATAACGCATATTAGCAATAAAACAACACCAGATATCATGGCTAATGCATAATAATATAGATATCCATTATGATATTTACCACTTAAATGCCCCGATGCACGGACAAAAGCAGCAGGTAAGCCACACATGATGCCATCAATAATTTTATTATCAATAATGAGAGCCGATAGCTTAGAAAAGCGCTTATAATTATTGATAAAAATAGCTTGATAAATTTCATCAAAATACCATTTTTTATATAAAAACTTATATAATGTAGAGAAATCTTGTGCCATTTGTGCAGGTGCATTTGGCTTAACTAAATAGAAATACCAAGCGGCAATAAAACCAGTTAATGATGCACCAAGTGGTAATAATTTAACCCATACAGGAACATGATGTGCTGCTTGATATAGGTCAGGATTATTATTAAAAATACTGGCAGCCCAAAAATCATTCATATCGTGCCCTACGAAAGCATTATAAAAAACAAACCCTGCGAACATTGCACCAATAGCAAGCATTGCAACTGGGATCATCATAATAGATGGGGCCTCGTGTGCATGCGCATGCGTTTTTAAACATCCCTTTGCTTCGCCATAAAAAACCATAAATATTAATCGCCAAGAATAAAAGGAGGTAAGCAAGGCAACAAAAGTACCAACATAAAATGCAGCATTTGAGAAAAGATTATTAGAAGCAAAAGCGGCCTCTAGGATCATATCCTTGGAGTAAAAACCAGAAAATCCGAATACAAACGGAATACCAATCCCAGTAATTGCAATTGTACCAATAACCATTAATAAAAACGTTGCTGGAATTTTACGGCGTAAATCGCCCATATTACGCATATCTTGTTCATGATGCATTGCATGAATTACAGAACCAGCACCAAGGAAGAGCATAGCCTTGAAGAAGGCGTGCGTGAATAAGTGAAAAATAGCGGCCTGATAAGCACCAACACCCGCAGCAAAAAACATATAACCAAGCTGTGAACAAGTTGAATAGGCAATTACACGCTTAATATCAAATTGCGTCATTCCAACAGTTGCCGCAAACAAAGCAGTTGCCATGCCAATAAGCGTGACGAAACCAAGAATTTCAGGTGATGCAAATTCAAATAGATATGAAC
>JBLHTX010000060.1:0-9940 GCA_047627635.1 Alphaproteobacteria bacterium
ATCAGAATGATAATTTCTCGAGCTTGAAAATAATTAAAAAGCATCATAACAATACATGCCAAATTTTAACAACATTTGCTATGCTTTATTCATTTCTATTCCCAAAATATTTTAAAAGTAAGGATAACCCTTATTGGGAAATACTTATAAGCCCTACCTTTTTCCTGGATAAAAACCATCGTGAGTTGATTTTACATCATGTTAATTTGTCACAAGTTGATTTATTCACTGCCCATTTAGGGAATGCTAGTTTATCAAATGTTGATTTAGTGGGTGCTAATTTAATGTGCGCTGACTTTATGGGAGCTAATTTAATGGGAGTTAATTTGTGCCGTACTGATCTTTTTGGAGCTAACTTGAGAGATGCTAATTTAACATGTACGAATTTACGAGAATCTAAATTAATTGAAGCTGATTTAACGGGCGCTCACTTACAAGGAGCAGTTTATAATAAAGGTACTCAATTCCCAAAAGGCTTTGATCCTGAAGAAGAGTGTATGATAAAAATAGATGATGATTGAAAAATAATAATGTCTCTATTCATAAGATACCCTAACCCCACCAACGCCTTTGTCGAAGCCTTTGATAGCGCATATCAAGCAGGTTCACAAAAAAAGTCGTTATTTAAAACATCTGTTTTTTTGTGCTTCCAATATCGCAATACGTGCATTTGCCCATGCATCCAATTGGTGACGAAAGCGATGGCAATCCGCATTTTCGATTGCTTCCCATGCTTCTTGGATGCGTCCAGCATTGAGTAATTTCATGGCAACATTCGACTAAGATATAAGGTTTTTCTTTTGCACGCATCGCACAGGTCGCAAGGTCTTGGGTCAAAGAGAAAAAGAAATTGAACATGAATCTGAACACTCATATATCAAAATTCAAAAAGATAATATAAAAGGCGTATATAGAGAAAAATCAGTCGTATGCTTTGAAATTGAAAATTATGAAGTAAAGACTGGTGATTATATTATTGTTAAATCTTGCGATGGACATTTTTCTAAAAGAAAAATTTTAAATATTAAAAAAGATGAAATATCATATAAAACATTAAAGATAACAGAAAAGGAAAATATTGGCGTAAAATTAGAAAATGATCTTAACAAAAACCAAAGCTTTTTTGTTAAGAAAATTTAATATTAATAAATATATAAAATCTTTGGTTTTTAAGGGATTATATTTACTTGCAAGATATGAACAAAACACAATAAGTGCCAAGCCCTAAAATAGTGATTTAAGATTAACAGCCAAAATTGCATTCATTGTAAAACCTGCGACATAAAAGACCCGACGCAAAATATTATTTGGACACCCCCCGAAGGCAGCGGCGGCCCGAATTACAGCACTATGTAATTTTTATTGTGATGTTAATGTTAAAGAACTTACTTGACTATTTTGATGGCTCACATCAATCTCATCTGGCCTTTGTGGTGGAGAAAATATACTATCACTAAATGCATCTGATATTATTGAGCCTCGTGGTTGTACTACCTTAGATAAAACTTTCTTTAAAGCCTTCCTTTCTATGTCTTTTCCAGAAGAATATGTATTAGCTACTAATCTATCTATTATTATACTTTTATCTGTGGCAGATATGTCAGTAAAAACTTCTTGTAGCGTCTTTCTATTATCTTTTAAAAATCCTTTAAATTGATTATTATCAATCGATATTCTTTCATTCTTAAGCGTAGCCATAGAGATAATTTTAAGGCAATCTTGATATGTTTTACAATTTTGATATTGAGTATTCTTTAGCTCACGAGAATTGGGTATTTTTTTATTAAGGACTTTTTTAATAATATTAAAATCTTTTTGTTGCTGACTTGCTAAGGGTTCAGCGGTTTTCATTCTTACCTTGTCTAAAAAACCTGTAATTTTTTGGGCTATACTATTGCTTATATTAGGATTTATATTATTAAACATATTTAAACCATTGTTTGTCATTATATTATATACTTTTATTATAACATATGTGTTTAATAAAATAAATAATTAAAAAAAGATTAAATAACTACTATATGAATATATATAAAGCTTATTCATTTTTTATACATAATGGCTCAGATCAAAAACTATTAACGGAATCCTTAAATGATGATTTAAAATAACAATGGTAAAATTTAATGAATATGCTATATGGTGCTTATGAAATTTTTACACACAATGCTTCGCATCAAGGACTTAAATCAAAGCCTAAGGTTTTATACTGAAATTCTTGGGCTCCAAGAAACGCATCGTCATTCCTCTAATCGGGGGCGTTTTACGCTTATTTATCTTGCAACGCCGCATGATATTAAAAACTACACGATGCCGCCAACAATCGAGCTCACTTATAACTGGGAACCGGAACATTACGTTTCTGGTCGTAATTTTGGACATATCGCCTTTGAAGTCGATGACATTTATGATTATTGTCAACAATTACAATCGCATAATATCGCTATAAATCGCCCCCCACGAGATGGTAAAATGGCTTTTATTAAATCACCCGATGATATTTCCATAGAATTATTACAATCAGGAAGCGAACCACTCGAAATTAAAGCCCCATGGTGCGACATGCCCAATATCGGAGTTTGGTAATATGACCCAAGAAGAACAAGCCAATAAGGGCGAACGGATTGCAAAGTTTTTATCACGTGCAGGCATTGCTTCACGTCGAGAGGCTGAACGCCTTATTCAAGATGGTGTTGTGAGTGTTAACGGTGCAATCCTCGATACACCAGCATTTTTTGTTACTGATTCAGACATTATCAAGGTAAATGATAAAACTGTGTCGGGTAAAGATAAAACCAGATTATGGGCCTATTATAAGCCACGAGGATGCTTGACCTCTGATAGTGATCCAGAAGAACGTACAACAGTTTTTGACTTATTACCGCGTGGTTTACCGCGTCTGATGGCCGTTGGTCGCCTTGATTACAACTCAGAAGGCTTATTATTACTGACAAATGACGGTGGTTTTAAACGCTTCCTAGAGTTACCCAATGTCAATATTCAGCGTCGTTATCGTGCCCGTGCTTTTGGTCGTATTACTCAAGAACGCCTTGATGTACTAGCCGAGGGCGTTGTTGTTGATGGTATGCATTATGCCCCAGTTTACGCTGAGCTTGATAAAATTCAAGGACAAAATGCATGGGTAACCTTTACATTGACCGAAGGCAAAAATCGTGAAATCAGAAAGCTTATGACGTATCTTGGCTATGATGTTAATCGTTTAATTCGTACTGATTATGGTGCCTGTTCATTAGGTAAAATGACTGATGGCGATGTTAAAGAGATTCCAGAAGAATATTTACTTAAAAAATATTCAGAATATTTCAACTAATATATTTACAATTTTTTATATAACCAATCAATAATATAATTATTGATTGTATCATCATAATTATATTATTTTAAAATAACTCATTTAACATAATAAAAATTATAAGGTTTTTTATGGTACGTACCTTAAGGTCATACACCAAACTCTACTTTATAATATTATAAATAAAATCCCTAAAAGTAAAAATAATGATTGCTTATCATCATAAATGCTTTATTTTTACTTATTTTTCAATAAAGATAAATTTGGCATGGAATTTGATTCTATAATAAAAACATTTGAAAGGCTGAGATAATTTATTTCAGAAAGCTAGGACTTTATGGATTTAACCGCTGTACAAAAAGCCTACGCACGTTGGGCACCACATTATGATGTATCTTTTGGTATTATTTCTGATTATGGACGCAAAAATACGGTCGACTTGATTAATCAAAAACCAGGACGTGTGCTTGAGGTTGGCGTTGGTACAGGTCTTTCGTTACCCTTATATAATAAACTTATGTCTGTTACAGGAATTGATTTATCTGAAAACATGCTGAAGCGTGCACAAAATCGCGTTAAAAAAGAGCAGCTTAAAAACATTGAAGTATTAGAAAAAAAAGATGCAACGGATACGGGATATCCAGATAATAGTTTTGATACCGCCGTTGCAATGTATATTATGTCTGTTGCCCCGCAACCTGAAAAAATATTGGCTGAAATGGTGCGTACTGTAAAACCAGGTGGCGATATTTATATATTAAATCATTTTTCCTCTGATTCAAAACGGTTCCGGTTTCTTGAAAAAATTATGTCACCAATTTGTCGTTTTATTGGCTGGCATTCAACTTTTTCAAGAGATCGCGTCTTGCAAGCTCCCGAACTTGAATTAGTCGAAGAGATAAGAATGCAGCCTTTTAACCTCTTTACATTGTTGAAATTTAAAAAAATACAATAACTAAAGACTATTCTATATTACTTAAGGTATAATAAAATTTTAACTATATAGCTGTAGCATATTAAGAAAATACTTTTTTATTTTTTAAAAGGATTCGGGAGTGCTCGTTGCAAAAATTATAAAACAATCCTTTCTTTTCCTAGTATGCTTGTGTATTTTTTATTCTTCTGGTGTATGTGCAGCAAAAAACAAGCGTGCTGAACTTGTTATTGATGCACAAACTGGTCGTGTCTTGTATAGCTATAAAAGCGATCATATTCGCCATCCTGCATCATTAACAAAATTAATGACGCTCTATATTGTCTTTGAAGCCCTTGATAGTGGTCGCTTGAAGCCTTATTCAAAAATTAAAATTTCTAAAAATGCAGCTGGAAAACCGCCTTCTAAGCTTGGCATTAAGGCTGGAAAAACAATTACAGTGCGTGACGCTGCCTATACATTGATTATTAAATCAGCAAATGATATTGCTGCGGCTGTCGCTGAAAAAATATCGGGATCCGAAGCAAAATTTGCACAGCTTATGACTAAAAAAGCCCGAAAACTAGGCATGACACGCACCATTTTTCGCAATGCATCTGGTCTTCCTGATAAACGCCAAGTTACCACTGCCCGAGACATGGCTGTATTGGCCATGCGCTTAATGCAAAAATTTCCGCATTATTATAAATATTTTTCTACTCAGAAAAAAGTTGTTGCGGGAATTTCTATTAAAACACATAATCATCTTCTTAAATCCTATAAAGGTATGGATGGCATGAAAACAGGTTATATCAATATGTCAGGATTTAACCTTGTCTCTTCTGCTGAACGCAATAATAAACGTCTTATTACAGTTGTTATGGGCGGTAAAACATATAAAAAACGTGATAATCGCGTTGTAAAACTAACGGATTTAGGATGGCAACGCCTAAGAAATCCACAAGGATATCGGCAGTTTCTAGGGATATCCATACCGCAATTATCT
Organism: Alphaproteobacteria bacterium; assembly: GCA_047627635.1. Classification (GTDB taxonomy): domain Bacteria; phylum Pseudomonadota; class Alphaproteobacteria; order JBCCNR01; family JBCCNR01; genus JBCCNR01. Next base: position 5,233 of record JBLHTX010000060.1, read on the forward strand.
TCCTTAAAAGTTAAATTTCGTCCATTAGAAAATAAAAGAAGAACAAGAACTCAAACGGCTTCTTTGGTTGCTAAAAATAACAATAATTCTGTAAAAAATGTAACTGCACCTCATAGACCAATTCTTAAATATGCATCTAAAAACTTGCCAAAGCAAATACCTAAAAAAATGCCTCCCATTATTGATCCAATAAAAGTACAACAAATTAAGCCAAATAAGATTACAAAAAAATCAGCACATTATAAGCTACGAGATGTTATTAAAACTAAAAAAAGTGGTTGGTTGGAGCTACCTAATAAGGAATCTAAAAGCTCGAACACCAATGATCTCGTTGCTTCTTTGATCGAACAAAACAACGGCACAACGCATGAAATACCAGAATTTAAGCCTGTGCCTATTGATGAAGCTGTTTTGTATTATAGTAAAAATCAAGGAGATGCCCCTAAATCGCTTCAGAAACCGATACAACAAAATTTAAAAAAAACAATAACAAATAAACAAAAAAGAGTAGCCTTGAAAATAGAGAAAAAAAACTGGACAATTCAAGTCGGTGCTTTTTCTAAGAAAAATATTGCTGATAAATATCTTGTGACGTTAATGAAGGAAAATGATCATTTATCTGAAGCACAACCTGAGCTAATTGCAGTTAAAAAAGGAAAAACCTACATTTACAGGGCACGATTCTCTGGTTTTAGTGCTGAAAAAGCAAAGAGAGCATGCTTATTGCTTAAAAAAGTTGGACGGCATTGCATCACAACTGGATCAATATCACAAATATAACGGATAGAAAGCTTCTATCTTTGGGAACTCGTAAAATTTTACTTGAATTTATTCCTAGTAATGTTAAAAATAAATAAATAAAATAAGTGTTAGGGCTATTGTGCTAAAAAAAACATATGACTTTTATAAAGGTAATCCCCACCTTATTTCATCAGATTTACTTTCAGGTACTGTTGTTGCATTAGCACTTATACCCGAAGCAATTGCTTTTTCAATAATTGCAGGCGTTCCTCCGGCTGTTGGGCTTTATGCCTCATTCTCAATTGCTGTCGTGATTGCGTTTTTTGGTGGACGTCCTGCAATGATTTCTGCAGCAACAGGTGCAATGGCACTTGTTGTTATTAATCTTGTGAAAGACCATGGCGTTGAGTTTTTATTTGCAGCAACGATTCTTACTGGGATTTTTCAAGTTATCTGTGGTTATTTAAAGCTTTCAAGTATGTTGAACTTTATTTCACATTCTGTCACTATTGGCTTTGTAAACGCATTAGCTATATTAATTTTTATGGCACAATTACCCGAATTTTATGGTGCGGGGTATGAAGTTTATCTTATGGTTGCGATTGGACTTGGCATTATTTATGGTTTTCCTTATATTACTAAATCAATCCCCTCCCCTTTGGTAACAATTGTTGTGTTAACCCTTGCTTCGATATTTTTAAATATCGACATCCGAACCGTTGGTGATACTGGAAATTTCCCATCTGGTTTTCCTGAATTTCATCTTGCTAATATACCCTTTACATTTGAGACATTTCTAATTATCCTGCCCTACTCGCTCACGCTTACAGCTGTCGGCTTATTGGAATCCTTAATGACAGCAGTTATTGTCGATGACTTAACCGATACAGAATCAAATAAAAACCAAGAATGTAAGGGACAAGGGATTGCTAATATTATAACTGGATTTTTTGGCGGCATGGCAGGATGTGCCATGATTGGTCAATCAGTAATTAATGTTAAATCGGGCGGCCGAGGGCGTTTATCAACGCTTTGGTCTGGTGTTTTTCTGCTAATTCTAATTTTATTGCTTGATGAATATGTAAAACAAATCCCAATGGCGGCACTTGTTGCCGTTATGATTATGGTATCAATTGGAACATTTAATTTTAAATCAATTACCAATATTCATAAACTGCCACTTTCGTCAACAATTGTTATGTTTAGCACTGTTATTGTGACCATATTAACCCATGATTTAGCGATGGGCGTATTAACAGGTGTCTTGCTTGGGACTTTGCTATTTGCTCACAAAGTATCACGCTTTTTAAGTATTACGAAGTCAGTAACAAATGATCATAAATCTGTTACTTATACAGTATATGGACAGGTGTTTTTTGCCTCAAGCTTACAATTCATTAAGAAATTCGACTTCAATACCGTGTATAATACGGTTACAATTGACATGAGCAATGCTCACTTTTGGGATTTAACAGGTGTCAACGCTATCGATCGTGTGGTTATTAAATATCGCCGCACTGGTGCAGCAGTCACTGTTATTGGACTAAATGAAGCGTCAAAAACTATTGTTACAAAATTTGCAACCCACAATAAAAAAACTGATGTTAATATCATCACACATTAATACACTAATAAAGAGGCTATTATGAATAAAATACTTGTTTGCCTAAATGCTTCCCCCAATGCGAAAGCGATTATTAACGCAGCAGGTTTTTTTGCAAACTTAAATTCTGATTTTATAATTGAAATTCTACATGTTTTAAAACCATCCGATAATGTTGATATGATTGATTACTCTGCGATGATGGGAATGGATACTACGGGTCGTTTCCTCGATTCACTTGTTGATCTTGATGAAAAGAAGGCACAAGTTGCGCGTGAGCGTGGTGAAATTATTCTAAAAAATGCTGTCGATTATTTAAAAAATCATCATAATGTATCGGATAATCAAATTATTACTACTCTTAAAAAAGGGTATTTTACTGATATTGTACATGAATATGAAGCCGAGACAATTTTAACGATCGTTGGGAAGCATGGCGAGAATAGTTTTAAAAATGGGCGCTTAATTGGGGCACATCTTGAGAAAATTATCCGTAACCATACAAAGCCTATTTTTGTTGCTTGCCAAGCATTCAATACAATATCGAAACCTTTAATCGCCTTTGATAATTCTGCCAAGTCACATCGTGCAATTGATTTTATGATTAATTATTTTAAAGAACAAATTCAAACTTTGGATATTTTAACAGTATCTGATAATGAAAAAATCACTCCTGAACATTTACAAGCTGTTCAGGATAAATTATTAAAATATGAAATTGCATCTGACGTTACCATAGGAGATGGTGACATTGTTGACATGATTGATGAAAAAATAACACATGAATTTTATGATGTTTTGTTTGCTGGTGCTTATAGTCATACACAAATTCATTCATTTTTATTTGGTAGTACAACAAATAATATCCTTACCAAAACCAATATATCATTATTTTTATTTCCGTAATAAAAAGCACTTTACATTGGTTATTGTAAGTATTATAATGTTTATATAATAATAAAAAATTCTTGGAGACGTTTTTGTTTCCAAGTTCTCTCTCCGTTATCCTTGTTTATTAGTTACATTAAATCACTATGCTAAAAGGAGTTTTTATGTCATCAATTAATGATAATACAGCCTCCTTCTCGGAGCTTAAAGCATCTTGGAAAGCTTGGGAAGATAATGTGATTATACATGAAAACGCACATATGTCGGCAGGTGGTGGCTATGTGGGTGCGCCAACGTATGAATACGAGATAAAAGAGGATGGCGAATATTATATTGTTGCTGGTGAAGTTCCAGTAGATATGACATTTGATCCTTCGCAATCAGAAGCGATGATTTTAAAATTTACCGCTATTGCGGCAGCAGCGATGGCACCAAGTGATCCATCGGGGCAAGATTTTTCAGTTGCGGGTGAAGCGCAGGTAAATATTGCGCGCGCAATTATTATCTCATCAAAAAATAATTAGCTCTCATCAGTCTTTAATATGCATGCTATTGGTTTGCAATAATTTTAAATGTGCGTAAGCTGTTTTTTAGATTATGAGAATACATTTAAACCTTAAAACGCACTCTTATTTATTATTGATCGCTTATCTTTTTTATAAATCGCTTGATTTACGTAATCGTAATTTATAATTATTAAACATGCAAGCGACAATATAAAAATGGTGCGACCGAGAAGACTCGAACTTCCACAGGCATACGCCCACAAACCCCTCAAGCTTGCGTGTCTACCATTCCACCACGGTCGCACAATTCATAATCTTTAATTAGCATTTTTTTATTCATTTGAAAAGTTTTTTATTGCCTGTAATCAAATTAATCGAAACATTAATGGCATTGATAAATACTTTGCTTAAGGTTAAATCTAATGTTTATTAATCTTATCAAAATCAGTCAATTAATGTATGTAAATTACTATCGAGAATAAACATTATCGATAGTATAACTGTAAGTGACGCCACTACTGTATTAGCTTATCGCCTCATTTATATCGATTTAAACTAATTTTTAACACCTAATTAAACTATATTGATTTATTTTAAAATGTTGTTATTTGTGTTTAATTAAATAATGCATTAATTTTACGCTTTAAATGCTATGCTAACTTTATCAATATGACTGACAAAGCTTTTGTCGATGTCGCAAATTGAACGATAGAATGTTTTTAGAAAATTAGGAGCCTTATCAACGTCAGTACCTTTGAGGCGTAGCCAATTTGAATTGCAAGCACATTCCTGTAACCTTAATAAAATAAGTTCTCTTACGCTATATTCTGCATCATCTGAAGTGTCATTAGGGCCTGAAATTTTTAACTTAGGGGGAATAAGTTGTATAAGGCGCACTGCTTCATGCTGATTCTCACTAAAAACATGAGGTTTTATGTTTTTTAATAATCCGCCTAAACTAATACCTATG
>JBLHTX010000061.1:0-9838 GCA_047627635.1 Alphaproteobacteria bacterium
GGTCACTTGCACGTTCCGACAGGTTGGCAAAGTATAATCAACTAATCCGCATCGAAGAAGAGCTTGGTTCACAAGCCCATTATGCTGGACGGTCAATTTTAAAATTTTAAGTATGTCGTATTTTTAATTTTAAGTATGTCGTATTTTTAAATTTAAGTATGTCGTATTTTTAAATTTAAGTATGTCGTATTTTTAAATTTAAGTATGTCGTATTTTTAAATTTAAGTATGTCGTATTTTTAAATTTAAGTGTTTCGTAATGCTCACCTTATAAAATAGGCCTTATCAATGGAGTTTGAATAATGAATATTAAAAAAGTGGGTATTATTGGTGCAGGACAAATGGGTTCGGGCATCGCTTATGTTTGTGCTTTGGCGGGTTACAATATTATTATTAATGATATTGATACAACGCAACTAGAAAAAGCACAAACCATTATTGCCAAAAATATGGATAAAGCGATTAAAAAACAAGTCATTACAAGCGATGACAAAGACAATGCTTTAAAGCTTATCCATGTTACGCCCAACATTGATATGTTACATGATTGCGATTTAGTAATCGAGGCAGCATCCGAAAAAGAAGCCATTAAAAAAGCAATCTTTGAAAAATTATCCCAAATTCTTAAACCCCAAGCTTATATTGTGACGAACACATCCTCTATTTCCATTACACGTCTTGCAAGTTATACTAACAGGCCTGAGCAATTTATGGGTGTTCACTTTATGAATCCTGTGCCGCTTATGAAACTTGTGGAACTTATTAAGGGGATTGCAACAAATGAGGCAATTATTACCGATATGCAGGCCTTTATTACCAGTATTGGTAAGCAATATTCACAATCTGAAGATTATCCGGGATTTATCGTTAATCGGATTCTTATTCCCATGATTAATGAAGCGGTTTATACGCTTTATGAAGGTGTTGGCAGTGTGCAATCAATTGACGATTCAATGCGTCTTGGTGCAAACCAGCCAATGGGGCCATTACAGCTTGCCGATTTAATTGGGCTTGATACCTGTCTTTCAATTATGCAAGTGCTTTATGAAGGGTTTTCGGACACGAAATATCGTCCATGTCCGTTATTGGTAAAATATGTTGAGGCAGGGTGGCTTGGTCGTAAAACCAAAAAAGGATTTTACGACTATGAAGCATAATTTATAAAATTGTGCAGCCAGAAGAACAGCAATCGTCTGTTGCTTCTTCTGAGCCAACTAAAATATTAATGTAATTACCAGTTAGATTATGGGGATCGGCAGGGAGTACGTTATGTCTATTTTTCAGGGAATCAGCTAATTGTCGTGATCTTTTTTTAATGTCTAAAGCAGAAGTAGGCATAAATTCTGCGTCTTCAGAAGGTTTTGATTCTAATGACACTCTTTCTAACACATTATTTGAGTTTTCTTCATCTGAATCGTCATTTTTCAGATTTACCATAGACAAAGTTGATTTGCCTAGATCTTTAAAAATTATACCCCTTGCACGCTGTGCAACTGGCCTGTATATCATAAGTGATGGTTTTTCATCTGATACAGCTGACTCTTCCTCAGAAGGGCTAGTCGAAGGCATTCTTGCCACATTTAAAAAAGAACTATCATTACCCAGGTCTGGAGTTTGATCGCCCTCAGATATAGATTGACCTGTTCCTTGTGTAAAGTAATGTCCAAAACGAGGTTGCAAAATTGTTTGGTTACCAGTGGTTTCCGTAGTAGAAGAGCTGTCAAAGTCAAAGAAGGTTAATTGTGAGGCTGTTTCACGACTGACCTCGAGATAAGCAACACCCCCTGCTTGTTCACTTTCAGGAGATACTGCTCGTGCAAGTGCAGGAGGGAGTATTACTTGTGCGCTTGCATCGCTCCGAATTGGCGTTCCTGCTTGTGATCTAGCAGGAGAGGGTGTTCTTGTAGGAGAGTTGTTAAAGGGGAGGGGTGGGCCTGCTGTCGTATTGGCAACAGGAGAAGTAAGAGGTGCTGCTCGTACCAGTGGAGGAGGATAGGATGTTCCTTGTAATCTGGTAGGAGAGGGTGTTTTTGGGTTAATATTCATAATGTGTCCTTTATTATATCTTGGTATGATGATAGCATACTAAAAACAAAATTAAATATATAATTTTAATATATGAATATTTTTATATAAAAATAAGATGATTATGGCTTTTTAGCCTTATCAATTCGATATTCACTTTTCTGTCTCAAAGAAATATTTTGCAAGACCATTTAATCCTGCCACAAGGAGGGTGGTAGATTCCGGTTGGGTGTCTTGGCGATTCTTATTACTTGAATTATGATTAATATTTATTTTATCATTTTATAAGATAATTTTAAGATATAAAATATGGTTATTCATCATGCTTACAAGTTTATTAACTGGTTATCCGCAACAATATAATGCACAGATAGCACAGCAAACAAGACCGTCGAATACCAAACCAGATCCCGATAAAAATGATGCGGTAAAAAATACAAATACCGAAAAAACATCAGAGGCAGCAACTGTTAATAAAAAAACAGAGCCTCCTAAGCGTAACGATGCAACAGTTTCATCGAATGAACAAGCAAGCCGATTTTCGCTCAGCCTATCTCTTACAGATACAACACAAGCGACAACGCAGCAAAGACCGCCACCACCACCTCCTCCGCCGCGAGGACAAGGGAGTCCAGAACAATCAAGCCCAGCAAACATGATCCTTGAACAGCTTAATGATGCAGATATTGATACCAGTAATTTTAATGCTGAATTATTTGATGATGCAATGAATGAAGCAATTTCAAGCCTTAACGGTTTATTTCCCGATAAAGATACCATGCAATCATTGATTATGAATACACTCGATGAAATGGGTGTCGATACGCAAGGATTTGAATTAGAACTGCCAGATAGACCACCACCGCCGCCATCTTCATCAAATCAACAAAACACCACAGGGGCAGCAAACGCACAGACTAATCAGGCTATTTCACAATATCAAGTCACATTGTTTGCAAATCAATCCCAATCAGCAACAATGAATTCCTTTTATGCCTAGGTTCTACTGATACAGGACTGGTTACTGGATCCTGATATATATGTATTTATTTTAAACCTAAATCGGCTTAATATCAATTGTATAACGCATATTATCTGTGGTAAGTGGGTCAAGTTGATATTTATTACGGCGATATTTGGTGGCTAGTTTGTAAATTGCTGATACATATTCCTCAACAGCATCATCGACTATGGTTTTGTTAAAAGCAGTTTCACCGCCCCTATGATAGCGTATAAATTTCTTTTGCCCCCATTTACGTAAACCCTGTAAGAAGTAATTTGTGGCAACCTCAACCGAGTTATGCACTAAGTCAAAATCAATATCGGGGTCTATATCCCGCAGCATTGCTTTGTTCATTTTATAAATACTGACATTAAAGGCATCACCTTTTTTATTGTCGCCTTGTGGATAGTCAATTTGCATCCGCTCTGTTTCAATGCTGGCCACAGCAAGTAACAGCGATTTTTCTTTTCTTGAAGCATTCAGACTCTCAGCAGTTTTTAGGATTTTAATTTTTTGATCCTCAATCCCAACATAATTAAGTTCATAAAGATTGGTTCTTTTGCGTTTAATAGAGCGAAAATTCCAAGGCATTTGAAAATCATATTGCCAAATACCAATTTGATCAATTTTTGCGGTATTTTCGGTCGGGATAAATTTCTTGCTATATTGCTTATAGGCCAAAGCATAACCTTGCTTGACAAGCCATTTATTAAGACTTTGATCGCCTAAAAAACATTCAGCAATAATCCGTTCATAACGATCTATTGAATTGACTTCACAGCGTATTGTCGCACGCTTAATTTTATCAGCTAGGGCATTAGCGGCAATTTGCCCACAACGCACTTTTTGATTACCAAGCGTACAGGTTTGATTGCTTTCTGGGGTATCAATCCCTTCAAGGCGGATTTTTTGATCGCGTATTTTTAAGGTATCGCCATCAATAATTGTTGGAATGCCAATAATATCTTGTTTTGCATAAGCGTGTGAATGGCTGAGAAGCACAATAATAAAGATCAAATAACGCATATCCATACCTCCAATTAAGAAGATATGGATATAAAAATAAAGTTAATGAATCGTTAAATTCTTAAATATGCGGGTACAAGGCTAACAGTTTATAGCTTTTTAAGAGTGCTATCTTTAATATTATAATGCCAATGCACTTGTCGCACAAACATTATATTTTCTTACTATCTAATGCTTGCTCATTTGGGATAAATTGTATAAAAGTAGGGGCAGAATATAAAATAATTTATCAAGCGAAAAACCATGTTTACAGGCATTATTACCGATATTGGCGTTATTACCGATATTATTCACGATACCGATATGACAATCACATTGCAAACCCATTTCGACATCAGCACTATTGATATTGGTGCATCGATTGCGTGTAACGGCATTTGCTTGACGGTCACTACTAAAGATTACGATCATCAGCATATCTCATTTTGTCTATCGAATGAAACACTGAACAATACAACAGCAAAAAATTGGGTTATTGGGCAAAAAATCAATCTTGAGCGTGCCTTAAAAATGGGCGATGAATTGGGTGGTCATTTGGTAACAGGGCATATTGACGGGGTTGCAACTATTGATAGTATCACACCAGATGCCCGTTCATTCGATATTAAAATTGCTGCCCCCTCTGAGGTTATGGCTTTTATTGCCCCAAAAGGGTCAATTTGTTGTGACGGTATTTCTTTGACGGTTAATAAGGTTTATGATAGATTTTTTCATGTTAATATTAACCCCCATACACAACAAGTTACAAACTGGCAGAATTTAAATAAGAACGACTCGATTAATCTTGAAATTGACATGATGGCACGCTATATGGCACGTTATCTTGATGTAAAGCAGAAGTAAAAAATGACCGCTCATAATGTTGATCCTAAAAATAAAGACCCTAAGAATTTTAAATCTGAAAATTTTAAATTTGCAACAACCCTCGAACTGATCGCCGAGCTTAAGGCTGGTCGACAAATTATCCTGATGGATGATGAGGATCGTGAAAATGAGGGTGATTTAATTGTTGCCTCTGACTTTGTCACCGATCATCATATTAATTTTATGGCCATGCATGGGCGTGGTCTTGTGTGCTTAACACTTGAACAAGAACGGGCGGAACATCTTGAGTTACCGCTTATGTCAAAACGCAATGGCAGTCGGCATCATACAAATTTTACCGTATCGATCGAGGCAAAAGAGGGCGTAACAACTGGCATTTCGGCCCTAGATCGGGCACATACCATTAGAACCGCAATTGATGCCAATATAACGGCCCAAGATATTGTGTCACCTGGACATGTATTTCCTCTTATTGCCCGTAATGGAGGCGTTTTGGTGCGTACAGGTCACACCGAAGCAGCTACCGATTTAACGCGCCTTGCAGGGCTTACCTCTTCGGGAGTTATTTGCGAAATTATGAATGATAATGGGACAATGGCACGTTTGCCCGATTTGATTCCATTCGCTGAAAAACACGGTTTAAAAATTGGTACAATTGCTGATTTGGTGGCATATCGTCGTCGTTTCGATAATATTATTGCCCTAAAGCGTACGGAAACTTTGCATACCGATTATGCGGGTGATTTTGAATGTCGTATTTATCGTAACATTATTGATAATTCCGAGCATATTGCGTTAATCAAGGGCGATATTGCGGCACATGCCTCAATCCCTGTACGGATGCACGCCCTTAACAGTTTTACCGATATTTTAGGTGTGCCTTATCAACAATATCGCACGCCCGAAGCCGCGTTAAAATTAATTCACCAAAAAGGGGTAGGGGTGTGCGTTATTATGCGTGATATTCGCCCAAATGCCTTATCTCATGCCCTTGATGCTGTTTTATCTCCTCAAGAATCAACTGATTTTCGTGATTACGGAACAGGTGCACAAATTTTGCTCGATCTAGGCATTCGTGATATGATTTTATTAACAAATAACACAACATCAACAAATTTTCCTGCCATTGAAGGCTATGATCTGAATGTTGTTGGCCGTGAAGCAATTCCCTTAGATTAGGCTTGTTAAATTAAAATTTTATTTTTTAATTTTAGTCGTGACAATTTTACAAGAGTTATATATAATAGTGAATATGAAAATACTTACCTTAGTTGATTATGGTCACCACTAAAAAACCGCATATTTTAGTTGTCATTGCTGATTTTTACAAACATATTGCAGCTTTGCAAATACAAGGGGCCGAACAAGCCCTGAAAAATGCAAATGCAACATTTGAGATTGTCAATGTTCCGGGGGCTCTCGAGATTCCGTCTATTGTTTCGGTTGCATCGCATACGCAAAAATATAATGGTTATGTTGCACTCGGATGTGTTATTCGTGGCGAAACAAGTCACTATGATACTGTTTGCAACGAGTCTGCGCGTGCATTAATGGATTTGTCAATAAATCGTCAATTGGCAATTGGCAATGGTATTTTAACTGTTGAGAACGAACAACAAGCACTTGAACGTGCTGACCCAAATCGCCTCGATAAAGCAGGTGGTGCAGTTCTTGCTTGTTTAGCAGTCATCAAAATTTGTGCGACACTGAAAGATTAATGGAAATGAATGATACTTTTAACATAGCCCCGCTTGATGTAGACACACCTGCACCCAAGCCCCATAAAAATAAATCGTCAAAAGCGAATAAGCCCATTATTGGGTTCAGAACGGCTAGTCGCTTGATTGCGGTTCAAGGGCTTTATGCGATGGAGCTTACTAAAAAGCGCCCATCCGAGATTATTCAGGAAATTACCGCTTTGCATGAAACAGCGACCGATGCCATGGATGATCCCGTGATGAACGAGGCCATGCACCGTAGTTCCGAAAATTTTGACTGCGATTATGCTGTATCATTGCTTCATGGTGTTGTCCGCGAGCAACGTGTGATTGATCCCTTGATTTGCGATACATTGCCCGAAAAATGGACATTTAATCGTCTTGACAAAGTAATGTGCTCAATTTTGCGGGCTGGTATCTACGAGCTTTTATTTTCTCCCGATATTCCACCCAAAGTTATCATTAATGAATATACAAATATTGGCTCAAGCTTTCAGCTGAACGATAATAATGCCCTTATTAATGGTGTCTTAAATAGTGTTTATCATGCTAACCATGATATTATGGGATAAAAGTCAAAATTATCGTGTTTTTTTAAAATAATAATTTGACTTTTGAATTAAAATTAACTAATTAGATGTTGCCCGTATTCGCACGTGCCTGTGGTTGTTAAAGTGATTAATAAAATATAACTTGAACAGCTTGAAGCAACGACGAGGGGAGTTTTTTATAATGAAAAAACACTCTTTAATTATTGCTCAACGTGTCAGATATTTCTCTTGTCACATTATCTTTTACAATGAGCATAATTTTTATCGCATCGTATAAACATACGATACTATGAAACGTTGATTGGCTTGGAGACTGTATTGCTAACAGAACGCTTGGAAGATTTTTTTAAATCAAATTCTAATAATACCCCCCTTATGATTCTTGATCTTGAATGTGTTAAGCAAAAATATCTTGAATTTATGCAGAAAATGCCTAATACAAAAATTTATTATGCAGTTAAGGCAAATCCAGATGTACAAATTTTAAAGCTTTTAGTTTCTTTGGGTGCACATTTTGATGCCGCCTCAATAGAAGAAGTTAAAATGTGTTTTGCAGCTGGTGCCAATGCTGACCATATTTCGTTTGGTAACACAATGAAAAAAGAGCGTGATATTCAGGCCGCCTATGCATTGGGTGTGCGTTTATTTTGCTTTGATTCAAAACAAGAGCTTGAAAAAATTGGGCGGGTTGCCCCAAATTCACACGTAATATGTCGCATTTTATGTGATTGCTCGGGGGCTGATTGGCCTTTATCCCGTAAATTTGGTTGTATGCCAGATATGGCAGAAACATTGCTTGAATATGCGCAACAAATTCACTTGCAACCAGTGGGTGTTTCATTTCATGTTGGTTCACAACAAACAAATGTTAAGGCATGGGATAGTGCCTTAGAGGCAACTGCGATAATTTTTAAAAATCTTGCACGTAAAAATATCACTTTATCTCTAATTAATCTTGGGGGCGGTTTTCCAGCCGCCTATAAACCCGATACGCCTGATGCACAAAGCTATGCTGATGCGATACAAAATGCCCTTAAAAAACATTTTGGTAATAATGTACCGCAAACAATTATCGAGCCAGGACGTGGACTTGTTGCCGATGCTGGTGTTATTCAAGCAGAAATTATTCTGATTTCCCAAAAAAGCTATGACGATAATGAATTGCCTTGGCTATATTTAGATATTGGTAAATTTGGCGGGCTTGCAGAAACAATGGATGAGGCGATCCGCTATCCAATTACCACTGATTGTGATAATGACCCTAAAATTCCTTATATTATTGCGGGGCCAACGTGCGATTCCGTCGATGTATTATATGAAAAAACGCCTTATTTATTGCCAGAAACTTTAAAAATTGGTGATAAAATTCTCATTGGAAAGACAGGTGCTTATACAACAACCTATGCCGCGAATGGGTTTAATGGATTTGCTCCTTTAAAAAGTTATTGTATTTAAATGGTGCGATTTATTGTTTCTTTTTGGGCGGTGTTTTTATTACTAACTGCTTTTGCATTTGCTGATATTTCAGTGCCCAAATTATCACCTGAGCAAACAATCCGAGCAAAAAACCTATATACTATCATTCGATGCCCTGTTTGTTCGGGGCAGTCACTTGGCGATTCTGATGCCGATATTGCACGTGACCTTAGGATTATTATTGACCGAAAAATTATTGATAATATTTCTGATACCCAAATTAAACAAGATCTTGTAGCGATTTATGGACAAGATATTGTGTTCGAGCCACCCTATAACTATAAAACTTTTTTATTAAATTATGGTCTTTGGATTATTTTGATTTTGGGGTTTTTGTTTTTTTTATATCAGCATTATCGCAACAATTTGGCTTTACGGGATCAAAATACCAATCATCACGATAAGCACTAAACGGGCTACATCTGTATAAACGCCCTGATATTAAATAAAAAGCATATAAAAAATGATGCTGCTTAAGGGCATCACTTGCAAATTGTGAACAAGTAGGCTCGAAACGGCATTGCCGCCCTGCTGATACAGAAAATATCATGCGATATGCGTATATGATCCCTTGAAAAATATAAAAACAAATTTTATGCACAATATCCATTTATAGGTGAATCATTTTATTACACAATTATAAACCGATTTAGTTATATCGTAATTCTCTAATAAAAACAATTAAATAATATATAAATTAACAAGTATAAATATTAATATTAAATTATATATTGACTTTTTATAATAAATACTATATTATACATGAATAAATATAATTTTAAACATAAGTATATGTATATGTCAATAGAAGATAATTATCAACAGTTTAGAAATACCACAGCATGGGACTATCAAAATGATGGCCTTGATAAGATTAAGTTTTCTGATTTTGAAGAAAAGTTAAAGAACTTCCATACGAGCTTTGGAGAGGGTACGCCTAATCCAGATGATATTAACTATATGAGCATTGGTCGCGCTATAAATAGCTATGGCTATGATATTAGTGATTATCGTATGGGGCGTTATGTAGACAATGATGATGATGGGACAATTTCTGGGGAAGAGCTTAGTTTATTTTATACCAATGCAATGGGGAAAAAATTGTCTGAAGAAGCATTAGGTACAGATATAACGGTAACAAGACCACAAGAATCAGCAGAAGAATCAACGCCAGAACTATCGATATTAACTGCACTAACAGCATTAGTACCAGCA
>JBLHTX010000062.1:0-9665 GCA_047627635.1 Alphaproteobacteria bacterium
TTGCAGGATAAATCCGCCCATTGCCGTCAAGTGTCAAAAGCTCGAATTGTCGGATTAAATCAATAGCCCCCTCTCGGGCAGGAATATCAAGAGCCAGCGTATAGCCAGCCATTGGAAATGATAAATAGCCCTGACTTTGTGCACCCAGACGCTTTAAAACAGCCAAGGGAGAGACAAAGCCCGATTTTTGTGCCAATGACAGCATACTTCTTATCATGCTCTCTGCGTGGTCAAATGGCAAGACACACTGGAATTGATAAAATCCTTGGCGACCATAAAGCTTGTTCCAATTTTGAACATGATCGAGGGGATATTGAAATTGCTCATAAGATTCAAAATTTTGCTTATTAGCCTTAGCACGCTTAAAGTAAAAATAATTAAAGACTTTAACAACATTCTTATTCAACAAACAAGATGGTGCATAATGCGAGATGTTTCGCTTTGAAACCTGATGCTTAACTAAAATACTATCATGTGCATGATAAGCAAGTTCCAAAATACCACGCCCCATATTCTGTCCCGATTGTGCCGTATCAAGCCACGCCACACAATAAGGGGCATTTTTAAACCGATCCATTGATTCCATTAAACTGGTTAGCGTATTATGACGTGATCTGCTGACAATTAATGCAGTATTTTCAACATTTTTTAACTGTAATGTAACTTGTAAAATATTACCTGTTAAGCCAAGCCCCCCAAGGGTTGCCCAAAAAATATGGGATGAATTTTTCCTCGAACATTCAATAATATCACCCGTGGGTAATTTAAGCGAAAATTTAATCACTGATGCGGCAAAACTGCCCTCGGTTTCATGATTTTTACCATGCACATCATTGGCAATACATCCCCCAACTGTGGCATAAGATGTACCAGGAGTGACTTTTAAAACCATATTATAAGACAAAATATAATTTAAAATTACCTTTAATGTAATGCCCGATTCAACGGTAATTGTTGCGTTATCTTTATCAAAATTAATAATACGTCTTTGCTTTGTATTATTAATATAGTCATGGTTACTTGAAATACAAACATCGCCATAAGAACGACAATTACCAATTACCAAAGCCTGTGCATTGCTGCTTGCATCAATTATTTTTGCAGCACTATCAATCTCAACATTTCCCCAAGATCGTATCATATGTTCTCATATTTTTAAATTTTCTAATATCTGTACAAAATGATATGTAAAATATATTAATGATCTGTTAAAATTTGCCAAACATTATAATCATTGTTATAAGTTGGTATTATGAAAAAGCTTACAATCCCTCACATTAAAAACTATCAATTCACCGAGAAACTTGTTTGTGTTACGGCTTATTCGGCACGCATGGCAGATTTAATGGATGATTTCACCGATCTTATTCTGGTGGGCGATTCCCTTGGCATGACGCTTCATGGGCTATCCAGTACGGTTGGCGTGACAATCGACATGATGATAAGTGCGGGCAAGGCTGTAAAACGCGGCAGCAAAAACAGTGTCATTGTGGTTGATATGCCTTATGGCACTTACGAAGCCGATGCAATAACCGCCTATAAAAATGCTAGTCATATTTTACAAGAAACGGGTGCCCATGCTGTTAAGCTTGAAGGCGGTGTTACGATTGCCCCGATTATTAAATTTTTAACCGATCGTAATATTCCTGTTATGGGTCATGTTGGGCTGCTTCCGCAAAGCGTAATGGCACAAGGTGGCTATGGGGCACGCGGTAAAACGCCTGAGGAAACAGAGCAGCTTATCCAAGATATTGACGTGATCTCACAAAGTGGCTGTTTTTGCGTTGTCCTTGAGGGTGTTATTGAAACAGTCGCAAGCAAGATGGTGCAAGCATCAAAAGTGCCCGTAATTGGCATTGGGGCAAGTGCTACCTGTGATGGGCAGGTTCTGGTCTCCGATGATTTACTGGGTATTACAGAAAAAACAGCAAAATTTGTACGGCATTATCTTGATGGTAAAACAGCAATCAGGCAAGCATTTGAACAATTTTCCTCCGATGTCAAAAGTCAAAAATTCCCTAGCACTCAAGAACTCTATTAAAAAATCATAATATTAAAAAAATTTAAGATATTATATATGCAACAAAACATGAATACTGACAATACAATTAAACTTGAAATTCGTAATGCCACCAAAGCAGATGTTACTGGTATTGTGAAATTAAGTTATATTATCTACGGCAAAAAAAATGCTTTTACCGAAGCCATGATCGCAGGGCAAATTTCATTCTTCCCAGAGGGTCAATTTGTTGCCCTATATAATGATGAAATTGTTGGGCATTGTGCGACCTTTAAAACCACCGATAAAATTGCCCTTGCGCCCCATACATGGAACGATATTACAGGGCTTGGCTTTGCGTCACGGCATAATCCCCATGGCGATTATTTATATGGCATGGAAGTTTGTGTCAGTGCCAATTATCGGGGATTGCGAATTGGGCAACGCCTTTATGATGCCCGCCGCAAATTGTGCAAAGAGCAGCGTCTTAAGGGGATTATTTTTGGTGGCAGAATGCCGCAATTCAAAAAACGACAAAAAACCTATGCAACGCCCAAAGCATATCTTGATGCTGTGATGAATAAAAAAATCAAAGATCCTGTGGTTAATTTTCATTTACGCAATAACTTTGAAATTGTTGGTATTTTATCAAACTATCTTGAGGAAGACCTCGAATCAGGTGGCTATGCAACGCACATGCTTTGGAAAAACCCTGCTGTTCCAGCAATAAATCCAGTTAGCAGCAAGCAACTTGGCAGAACCCAAGATTCTGTGCGTGTGGCTTCGGTACAATTTCAAGTACGCAAAGTTGATTCGTTTAAGCAATTCTCAGAACAAATGGAATATTTCATTGATGTTGCCGCTGATTATCGAGCAGATTTTGTAACATTTCCTGAACTTATTACAATTCCGTTATTATCTATCGAAAAAAGACGCTTATCCCCCGAAGAATCAATTGCCAAAATCACCGAATATACCGATGAATTTGTCAATTTCATGCAACAGGCTGCTGTGTCCTATAATATTAATATTATTGGCGGCTCGCATCCGACACGGATTGCCAATGGCGACATTGAAAATCATGCCTATGTCTTTTTACGCAATGGTGAAGTTTACGCACAGCCCAAAATTCACCCAACCCCGAACGAGCGTTATTGGTGGAACATTAAAGGCGGCAATTATCTTAAAACAATACCCACTGATTGCGGTGATATTGGTGTATTAATTTGCTATGACAGCGAGTTTCCTGAGCTATCACGGCACTTAACCGATCAGGGGGCAAAGATTATCTTTGTGCCGTTTTGTACCGATGAACGTCAAGGATATTTGCGTGTGCGTTATTGCTCGCAGGCACGTGCGATTGAGAATCAAATTTATGTTGTAACTGCTGGTGTTGTTGGTAATCTGCCCGATGTCGAGAACATGGATGTGCATTATGCCGAAAGTGCAATCTTTACGCCATGTGACTTCCCTTTTGCCCGTGATGGCATTGCAGCAATTGCGGATACGAATACCGAAACCATTATTTTTGCTGATTTAAAAATGGATCAGCTGACCATAAGTCGTAATTCGGGAACTGTGCAAAACTTGAATGATCGACGGTTTGATTTATATAGCGTTACCTGGAGAGGGTAAAATTCTACTATAAAGGCTTTATCATTTAAGGCCTTTATCATTGTAGATTAGATTTATGTAAAATATTAATTTAATCTGCGATAGAAAAAATGAGAATATTAATTTATGCATTTTTTAGGCATAAAAATAGGGTATTTTCTTAACAAAAATACCCTTGATAAATGTAATATACTACTTAATAGTGAAATTAAGCAGCTTTTAAATTAACAGCAGATTTTTTGCCATTATTTTCAGATATTTCATAAAAAATCTCTTGTCCTTCAGACAAGCGATTCATGTTTGCAGCTTGAACTGCAGTCACATGAACGAAAACATCCTGTGATCCATTTTCAGGGGTAATAAAGCCATAACCTTTGGTCTCATTATACCACTTAACTGTACCTTTTTCCATAAAAGCCTCTAATAATAAAATTTAATAGAGCATGATCGATATTCTGCTCTTATAAATTATGCTATGAAAAATAATGGACAATTTCAAAATTGGCATAAGTTTCAGAAGTAAAATTATATGAAAGAGAAACGATTCATACACGTAGTTATATCTAATACCCAAACGCCTGATAAAAAGCAAGTATTTTTTTTAAAATATCGCTAAAATCAGTATTTTTTTTAAAATATCGCTAAAATCAGTGTTTTTTTAAAAATATCACTAAAAAGACCCTATTTTTATACGCCTAAACCCTTATCAGATTTCGCTTGGATAAATACGGTACTGATTTTGGGGCTGATTTTTTTGAATTTTTATAGGAATTAACTTGAGGTGTTGCTGCGGGAAAATTATGCTATTTATAAAATCGAATAAAAAAAACGTTATTTTTTGCATCATATCATTGCTCCACATTCACAATATCATAGACCAAGCTTATTAAGAAGACGTTAATCAAGTAACTTTTTAGCATAGCAAGCATCATTACGCACACGACGTGATATAATAGATTAAGATGATCTTTGATCATAAACTTAATCTATTATGATAATAAAATTAGGCAATGTAAAGCGTTTTTACTTAATCTACTTTAAACTGTACCGCATAAGCTTGAATGCCTTTATTAATGATTTTTTGTGCAACAAGTTTATCGCCAAAGCCATTAATTTGAACGGTCTTTTTTTCTAAGTCTTTGTAAGTCCCGAAAAAATGTTCGATTTCTTTTAATAAATGCGGTGTAATATCACTTAAATTTTGAATATGTGAAACCGTCACATCATCCTCAGCAATACAAATAATTTTATCATCACCTTCCCCGCCATCAATCATGTGCATTACGCCAACAGGACGACAATTCACCAATGTCATTGGTATAATATTTGCGTGTGATAAAACAAGAACATCAAGCGGATCATTATCATCGCCCAATGTTTGAGGAATAAAGCCATAATTTGCAGGATATTGCATAGAAGAAAATAAAACACGGTCAAGCATAAGCAAGCCAGTATCTTTATCAATTTCATATTTTGTACGGCTATGGGCTGAAATTTCAATCACTGATGTCACTGATTCAGGTGCATTTTTGCCATAATGAACGTCATGCCAAATATTCATTTATTATCTTTCTTTTATTGGATTAAATAAGCTTAATGCCTCTTTTTATGATTAGGAGGCAAGTTTTGCATTAATATCGGTTAAATCTTTATCGAGGTTAAATTCCATGTGCAAGGCACGCACCGCAAGCTCGGTATAGTCTGAATGTACAAGCACACTGACCTTGATTTCTGAAGTTGTAATCACTTGGATATTAATCCCTTTATCGGCTAAAATACGGAACATTCTGGAGGCAACCCCCGTATGAGATCGCATTCCAACGCCAATAATAGAGACTTTACTGACTTCTTTGTCGGTTTTAATCATGCCAAATTGGATAATATCTTTGTTGGTTTCAAGCACTTCAAGAGAGCGGTCAATATCACGCATTGGGGCAGTAAATGTTAAATGTGTTTTACCATCTGATGAAATATTTTGCACAATCATATCAACATTAATACCAGCATCGGCCAAGGGGCCAAAAATTTTGGCAGATACACCCGGTGTATCATCAATATTTAAAATTGATATTTTTGCTTCATCTTTTGAATAGGCAACACCTGTGACAAGTTGTTGTTCCATATGTGATTCCTTATTACAAACAATTGTACCTGGCTGCTGTGAGCCAATAAATGATTCAAGTGACGAGAGTACTTGAATAGGGATTTGATGGGCCATGGCAAGTTCGACAGAGCGCGTTTGCAAGACTTTTGCTCCCAAAGAAGCATATTCAAGCATTTCCTCGTAGGATATTTTAGGAATTTTACGCGCCTTTGACACAATGCGTGGATCGGTGGTATAAACCCCATTCACATCGGTATATATGTCGCATCGTATTGCTTTGACAGCGACCGCCATTGCAACAGCCGATGTATCGGAGCCACCACGCCCCAGAGTTGTTAAACGATTATCGGTTTCTGAAATGCCTTGAAAACCAGGAATAATAACAATTTGATTATTATCAAAACAGTGCTGAATTTTATGCGTATGAATATCGGTAATGCGGGCGTTACTATGGACGCTTGTTGTTTTAATGGGCAAATCATAGCCTGTTAACGAACGTGCGTTATATCCCATTTTCTGTAATGATAAGGCAAATAAACCAGCAGTCACCATTTCACCAGTGGATACAATTGTATCATATTCAGCACGATCATAATATTGACAAGCCTCGTCAACATAAGAGACTAGCTGATTTGTGACACCAGACATTGCGGATACAACCACAATAATATTGCAGCCATAATCAAATTCTTGCTTTACTTTATCAGCAGCACCCCTGATATGGGCGATATCGGCAACCGAAGTGCCGCCAAATTTCATGACTAGGGTTTGCTTCATAAGAATTCAATTTTATGCTGTTTATTGTTATAAGGATAAATACTTCCTCAAAATAAAAGATTAATACATATATTTCAAGGATAAAGTTTTGATTGTTACGCCTATTGATTTATTCACAAAAAATTTATTATTGTTTTTTATGTGAATTTGGTATATAAAACAATCTATAAGTTGTAATCCATTGTAAGGCATAGCCCATGAGTATCCCTGTTCTTGATATAAATCAAAAAATACAAATCACCACGCCACAAAAAAATGAAGCAAAAAAAAATCCTGTAAAAACATCGCCCGAAAAAACATCGCCTGAAAAAACATCGCCTGAAAAAACATTGAATATCGACAAAGATATATCAAGTGATAACACAAAAGAAGCTGCATCAACTGAGCCGGACAGTAGACAAAAAAAACGTCAATTATTTGGTATTAATGCTGCTGGATCGCTTGTTGTTTCTAGTGCATTAGCTTATTTATCGGGCAACGACCCTTCAGGGCAGCGCTTTGGTATTCAAGATATTGTGACGAATATGGGCATTATGGAAGGTATGGTTCGCAATCCAAATGATACCGTTAATCAACTTTATGAAACAATTAAAGAAACAACATTATTTACAGCACCAACAGGTCTTTTTTTGCCACCAATTGCTAGTTATTTTGGACAAGATTTTGGCGTAGGCACATTTGCAGCAGCAGCAGCTCCTTTAATATCCTCAGAAGCATCGGGGCATATCCTTAATAAAGCAGCAGATCCAGTAGAAATACTAACAGAAGAAGAATTAGATAAACAAAAAGATGAAGTACGTAAAACACGGTATGCAGTTGGTATTGCTGCACTTTTAAAAACAGGGCTTTTAATCAACAACTACCGATCAACACCAGGGGCAGGTAAAAATAATCATGTTTCAAATGCCATGTATCTAGCAACACTTCTTAATACACTTAATTCAGGTAGGACAACTGAATTTGCTCATAATCGTGGCGAGAAAGTGCGCGCATCCAAAACATCATCACCAGTATTCTTTGATGGCGTTATATCAGGTGGCTGTGTTCAGATAGCAGAAATGCTTAATAACAAATATAATAATGGTAATAATTCAATACCAACTATTGTTGGACAATCCCTTATTAGTGGTATCATTGCCACAGGCGGTATTTATGCCGTGAAATCAAGCCTTGATAAAGCCTTGAACTGGGCTTTGGGCATTCAACCAACAGAAGAATTACAAACCGAACAAGAAGCAACTGAACCGCAAACAGTTTAAAGCTTACAATACGCAAATTTATTCCCTCTATGTATTAAAGGGAATAAAATATTATTACACATGATTAAACAAATGCTTCATCCCAAGTGCCTTGAGTGGCGGCTTTGGTATATTCTGTCACACGGTTCTCAAAGAAATTTGTATGCTCAAGACCATTAAGAATTTCAGACATCCACGGCAATGGATTTTCTGTAATCCCAAAAATTGGCTCTTGCCCTAATTGACGCAAACGTAAATCACCAATATAGCGAATATAGCTTTTCACTTCTTGGGCGGTAATCCCCTTAATATTATCAATCCCAAAGGCAAGATCAATAAATGCATCTTCCATACGAATAATATCACGACAAGTTTCGGTTAAACGTGCACGTAATTTTGGCGTATTTGCATGCGGATTTTCTTGGATAAATGTATGAAATAACCGAATAATGCTTTCAGTATGCAGACTTTCATCGCGGGCTGACCATGAAACAATTTGCCCCATACCCTTCATTTTGCCAAAACGCTGGAAGTTCAGCAAAATTGCAAATGAAGCAAATAATTGTAAGCCCTCGGTAAAGCCACCAAATACCGCAAGATTTAAGGCAATATCTTCATCGGAATCAACGCCAAATCCATGCATATAATCATATTTGTCTTTCATTTCTGCATAATTCAAAAACTCTGCATATTCGGTATCTGGCATGCCGATTGTATCAAGCAAATGGGAATAAGCCGCAATATGCACAGTTTCAATATTTGAAAATGCCGATAACATCATGCAGACTTCAGTGCTTTTGAACACTTGTGTGTAATTTGTCATGTAATTATTATTCACTTCAATATCGGACTGCGTAAAGAAGCGGAAAATTTGGGTTAATAAATTACGCTCTGAATCGGTTAAATTACGTCGCCAATCCAAAACATCATCCGCCAAAGGGACTTCCTCGGGCAACCAATGGATTTGCTGTTGCAGGAGCCATGCATCATAGGCCCATGGATATTCAAATGGTTTGAAAACGAGTTGTGCTTCTTTTAGTGACATTGTGTGTTCCTAATTATGTGCGTTTCTTTTACATCATTTTATACGATTTTGCACGAAAGAAATCACTAAAAATTCACTAAAAATTCAGTAAAAATCCACTAAAAATATATCATTACAAAAAAGCGAAGTCCCCTAGTAAAACGGTCTGGATATCTTTATTGATTACTTTATTTATTATTTTTCCTTCTATTGTAAATCGATGTTAATTATGATATAACCATTATATTAATCGATTAATATTTGCAAATTTCGCTAATTTGCCCCGTTTTTATTTGGGATATAATAAAATAAAAATCTTTAAGAACGCGTTTTTAAATTAAAAAATCATAAAAATAACGCAATAATAGGAGAAACCATGAATTACATCCGATATTTACGGCGATACTAGCCAAAACGCCCGAAAAACACAGCACCGACAAATATAAAGCGTTTTGCGACGGTAAAATAGCATATTTGGCATTGTTTTTCACATATCATTGCATGGAATCCGCGCGTCCATCTGATATTTATTATTGATACATATCGATTTTCCAATCAATACGCCCTTAATAGGTTTATAAGCCACTGATAATCTTGTCTATCCAAGATCATGACCCAGTGCCTTGCCTGTTAAGGGTTTTTTTGATCAAAATCAATGCCCAAGTCGTCGTCACTCCCGTTTTTTATGCAGTAAAAAGAAAGGGAGTCTTGTATTGAGATCAGATTCCCTTTCCCTCATTTCATTCGGACGGGAATGACGGGGTAGAGAAAGATCAGACGGGGACGTGTAATTTTTTTTCTCTATTTATTTTATCTTGATCGTCCCAAGTAATTTTAAGCTCTATTTTTCTTGGGCTGTCTTTGGAAATAGCCGCAATGACATTTATGATTTGATATGGCTCAAGAACC
>JBLHTX010000063.1:0-9358 GCA_047627635.1 Alphaproteobacteria bacterium
TATGCTTCTAAAATAGCAGCAAAAATCCTCGCCTATAACTTCCAAACTATACTCAATTAAAGTCGAGATTCGGGTATCAGTAATGATATTATACTTAGTATGTTGCAGGATTTTGCAGGGTCCCCACAAAATTTTACGGAAATCACAAAAAAATTACTCAGCTCAGAACGTCTTGATAATCAGGGCACAAATTCACCTATAATAAACTTGATAAGGGACAAGTTTAGGATTTCTAGTAATGACCTGATCAATAACTTTGATGACGGTACAGCTGATGATGCAATAACTGTAAATGCTTATACAGATGCAGTGAATGAATTTAGCGAATGGAAAACAAGAAAAATAGAAGCCGAAAAATACAATCAAGAAAATGCTTAACACCTGGCTCATGATGTTAAGCAAATGATTTTATTAAAACTAGATTGCTTAGCTTATTAATTCTCGTTTTCCTGTATGGTCTGCTTCGGTGATAATGCCATGATCTTCCATTTGCTCGATAATGCGTGCGGCGCGATTATAGCCCACTTTTAATTTTCGCTGTACATAGGAAATCGATACTTTTTGATCACGACGCACCACATCAATTGCTTCTGATAGCATTGAATCAACATCTTCATCACCATCAAATGCGAGTTGTTCGGCTTCATCGGGATCGGCAGTAATCGAGTCAATATAATCTGGAGAACCTTGTGCTTTTAAAGCAGCAACAATATCCTCAACCTCGTTATCAGAAACAAATGCCCCATGTACACGGCGAATCCGTCCACCTGTTTCCATAAACAGCATATCGCCCTGCCCTAATAATTGTTCAGCGCCTTGCTCGCCAAGAATTGTCCGTGAATCGATTTTTGACGTCACCTGAAAACTAATGCGTGTTGGGAAGTTCGCTTTAATTGTTCCCGTAATGACATCGACTGATGGTCTTTGGGTCGCCATAATTAAATGAATCCCTGCCGCCCGTGCCATTTGTGCAATCCGTTGAATTAAGCCTTCAATTTCTTTACCTGCAACCATCATTAAATCGGCCATTTCGTCGACAACAACAACAATATAAGGAAGTGGCTCTAGGGGGATGATCTCTTCTTCTTCAATCGGCATTCCTGTTTCTGGGTCAAAGCCTCGGGCACGTTTACGGGTTAAAACTTCGCCTGTTTGTTTGGCTTCGGCAATACGATTATTGAACGCCGATAATTTACGCACACCCGTTTTTGACATCATATCGTAACGCTCTTCCATTTCACGCACGACCCATTTTAAGGCACATACGGCTTTTTTAGGGGCGGTCACAACAGGCGTTAATAAATGTGGAATACCGTCATAGACTGACAACTCAAGCATTTTAGGATCAATAAAAATCATTTTACATTCTTTGGGATTAAGCTTGTAAAGCAATGACAGAATCATTGTGTTAATCCCGACCGATTTCCCTGAACCTGTGGTTCCTGCAATTAATAAATGCGGCATTTTGGCCAGATCAGCAACCACACTATCGCCGCCAATATCTTTACCAAGCCCAATGGAAAGCTCTTTTTTTTCTTCTTTAAACGAGCTATGCTCAACAATTTCACGGAAATAAACCATTTCACGCGTTGCATTTGGTAATTCAATACCAATCGCATTTTTACCTGGAATAACAGCAACACGGGCGGAAATAGCAGACATCGCACGGGCAATATCATCAGCCAAGCCAATCACTCTTGATGAACGTATGCCTGCTGCTGGCTCAAGCTCATAAAGCGTAACCACTGGTCCTGGATGCCATTCTTTTATTTCACCACGCACGCCAAAATCTTCAAGGACTGATTCAAGTAATTGTGCATTATGACGTAAAATTTCAGCTGACAAAGAAGGATCTTGCTTCTTTTTTATGGGTGCTTGTAATAATGCAGAATCTGGTCTTTCATAATTATAAGCACGCTTTTTGTTTTTTCTTGGTGATTTTACCGCTTGTTTTGGTATTGGTTTTTTATCAGCTTGGGCAGTGGAGAAAATAGATTTGATAAAGCTTTTACTTTTTTCCTTAACTTCTTTTACTTGCTTTTCATCACTTTCTAAATCTTCTGAATCGTAGGTTTCTTTGGTCATTTGCATTGCTGTATCATCATCGTCATCATCGTTATCGTCATCAATATCATCATGTATGTTTTTAGATTTTGGCTTAATTAAATAGCCTGATTTTTTCTGCTTCATAAACGCACCAATCGACGATAAGGCATCATTATTATCCTCATCGCTATCATCATCGTCATTACTATCTTGCTTATTCTGAGTCTGTTTGCCTTTGGCGGAAACTAAAAATTTACGACCACTCAGGAACATTAACCCAATACTTGTTAGCAGAAGACAAAAACTACCGACAATCAAATCATTACCCAGTCCAACTATCGAGAATAAATAGTAAAAAGCATCGGCTACATTTTTACCTAAAAATCCGCCTGCACCTTGCTCATAGATATTACCAAGGGATGATGAAAATAAAATATGCGTTGTCGCTGCTGCCAAAAGCAAAACAGGCGATAAATACATTAACCGCATAATAATAGATGCTTGAATACGCCCCCGAAACATAGCTGTTCCCCATAGCAGCAAAAAGCAACTTATTAAATAGCCTGAAAATCCAAGTGTTTGCAGCACAATATCTGCATAAGTTGCACCGTGAAGCCCTAGCCAATTCCCCGAGGCTTTATCGGTTGCTTGTAAAAAACTTGGATCATCGGGCGAGTAACCAAGGCACGCAATACATGTAAGCACGGCGATAATCACAAAAGAGAAAGCAATTAAATCACGAATAAAGTCAGACAACCAATCAAAAATATGGTAAATCCACATAACTGCACCAGAATTTTCTTGCATATATTTTCCCTTCACTCGATATATTTCTCACGATTGTGAGTCGAATCTTTATAATTTAGGAAAACAATACTATGCTTCAATAAAATAATAAACAGATTTTATACTGAAATTATTTTATCATAAATTAAGTGTGATTTTAAGGTTTTTTAAGCTCTGGACAATCTATTAACAATAAATTGTTTAAGCACAGGAATCATTGCAGCATTTGCAGGCGGCATTTTATAATCATCAAGATTTTCAAGCGGTACGAAGTGGATTTCTTGCCCTTCATTACCGATGGCTGTGCCCTGATAATGATTACAATAATACATCAGCAAAATATATTCTTTATGCTCATAGCGAAAATCGGTAAATGTAACAGGCTTTAAATCGGCAGGCTGAATGATAATATCAAGTTCTTCATGGATTTCACGACACAGGGCCTCGGTAGGCATTTCACCTTGCTCGGTTTTTCCGCCTGGAAACTCATAGAAGCCTGCAAGTTGTTTTCCTTGCAAGCGGATAGAGAGTAAAATTGTATTATCACTTTGACGATGCAAAGCAATAATTGGCACAATTAACATAGGAACGACATTATGCCCCACGCAGTAAATCGTTGATTGAGGTCTTGGAACGTGTTTGTGCGTCAACACGCTTAACAATAACGGCACAATATAAATTCACATCACCCTTTGAAGATGGTGCTGATCCTGCAACGACAACAGAATATGGCGGCACTTTACCATAAAAGACTTCACCTGTTTCACGATCAATAATTTTTGTAGATTGTCCTAAATATACGCCCATTGATAAAACAGACCCTTCTCCGACAATAACCCCTTCGGCAACTTCAGAACGGGCACCAATAAAGCAATTATCTTCGATAATAACTGGGTTTGCCTGTAATGGCTCCAGCACACCACCAATACCTGCACCGCCAGAAATATGGACGTTTTTACCAATTTGCGCACATGATCCAACTGTTGCCCATGTATCAATCATTGAGCCTTCATCGACATAAGCACCAATATTAACAAAGGACGGCATTAAAATCACATTCTTGCCGATGAACGCGCCACGACGCACAAAAGACCCTGGAACAGCTCGAAATCCTGCTTGTTTAAAATCATCGTCACTCATACCCTCGAAACGTGATGGCACTTTGTCGTACCACGAGGCACGATCGCCAGCCGCATGAGAAATTAGCTTATTTTCATTCAAACGAAAGGATAATAAGACAGCTTTTTTAAGCCACTGATTAACGCGCCATTCGCCATTATTTTTTTCACAGACACGCAATGTGCCTGAATCCATATCGCTTAAAGCTTTATTGACACCATCACGAATATCACCATCGGTTTGAGTATTAATAGTAGCACGCTCTTCCCATGCATTCTCGATGATGGTTTGTAAGTTATTTGACATGAATAAAACTCCTTAGATACTTGTTGAATCTGTAAATTGATTATTTTACATAGCGTGATAAAGCTTTTAAAACAAGTACTAAAAGCTTATTGTTTGCTAATACAATAAGCTGAGACATTAAAGCAAAGTCAATTTTAGAAATCTTAATCAGCCATATAATTTTCATCAATCGCATATCCAGCAGCACGCACTGTACGAATGGGGTCACGATCGCCTTGCTCGTTTAAGATTTTTCTTAGACGGCCAATATGCACATCAACGGTACGCTCGTCCACGTCTTTGGATTGTCCCCAAATCATATTAAGCAATGCTTCACGGCTATATACTTTGCCTGGTGTTTCAAGCAATGTTGTGAAAAGCGCAAACTCACGTGGGCCCATTGGAATGTTACGATCATTACGTTTTACGCGGCGTGTTGTACGATCAACAGTAATATCACCATACTCGATAATGTCTTCAGATACTGCTGGACGCATACGACGCATGACAGCACGTACACGTGCAAGTAACTCGGTAATTGCAAAAGGCTTAATGAGATAATCATCGGCCCCCATATCAAGGCCACGAATACGATCAGATTCTTCGCCACGTGCAGTCAGCATAATAATTGGCAGGCCACGAGATTCTGGCTTTTGACGAATATGACGACATACTTCGATGCCAGATGCACCAGGCATCATCCAATCAACAAGCAAGACATCGGGCAAACGCTCGTTTAAGTGCTGAATGGCTTCATCACCATCAGCAGCTTCAATAACGTCATAACCTTCTTTTTCAAGGTTATATTTTAGCAAAGTTCTTAGGGCATCTTCATCTTCGGCGATAAGAATACGATTTTTCTTTGACATGGTGGAAACCTCTTTAATTTAACATCTTTATCATTATAATGTCTTAGTTTCTATATGATTAGTTTTATTATTACAAGAATGTTTTAAATTTTTACGAATTTTTTTTTAAAAAAATGCATAATTTATATCAAAATAATAATTGACTATCATTATTTAACAATTTTCCTAAGTCATAAAGGGTGATATCTTGGTATAATGTAATGTCTTTGGGGAAATCTGTGTTCGTTAAAAAAAACTGATTATGACTGTTATATTGCATATAATGATAAAAAAAATCAATCCGTTTAGCATCATAATGCGCCAATGCATCATCAAACAGCATAATGGGTGCGGCATAATTCTTTGATTGCACTATATGGTTCATGACAAATAAAATATGCGATAAAATTGCTTTTTGTTCACCCGTCGAGCAATAATAAATATCAATTTTCTTGGTATCATGCATGACATTAATTTTATTCCGATGGATACCGAACAAGCTCCGTCCAGAAACCGTATCTTGGTGACGCATATTTGAAAGCTTATTTTGGTAATGATCTATGGTTGTAAATGCATGACTATCGCATGCAATATTAAGGGAAAAAGCTGGAAATCCATTTAACGTATCCCCTATAATGAGATCGTAGCTCTGCTTGAATAAGACAAGAAATGATTGACGTAAATGAATAATATGACAGGCATTTTTGGCAATTTCAAATTCAAGTGCCGTAATCCATTGTGGATCGCCATTTTCCTGTAACAGCTTAAGCCGTTGTTTAAGCGCCTTGTCATAGTCACTACGATAATGCGATAAAGCAGGGAAAATCATACTGATTAAATTATCAATATAACCACGAATATATTTATGCTCCTCGGTAAACAGCTTTTCACCGACAGGGGATAGCCATAAAATAGGAACTTTTTGGCGCATATCATCATGGTTAATCGGGGTATGATTATAATGATAAATCATTTTGTCATTTTGGGTTGTCCGCCCATATTGAATAATATCGCCATTATCAAGCGAGACCCCTGCCCCCCAACCATAATTGGGCTTAAGGACATTGACACATTCCCGACTAAGCTGATTTTTAAGACCTCTGATCGTATTCATGCGTGAGAGTGCATCGAGTAAATTTGTCTTACCAAGCCCATTATTGCCAGAAATAAAGCTGATACGAGAAGTAAAATCGAGCCTTAAATGCGGGATATTACGAAAATTGGTAAGCCGTAAACTTGTAATCAATGAAGACATAGCGTTAAAGCATTACTGTAAAATTATCATTCAGATGACAATATACAATTTGCAGCATAAAAAGCATCATTTAAATAATTTTTTTTACTTTTACCATAAACCAAAGGTTGATGATGAATATCACCCACAAAGCCACCTGCCTCAGTCACAATAACATCGCCTGCTGCTGTATCCCACTCCCCTGTATTACCTGGTCTAGGGTAAATATCAGCAAGCCCTTCGGCAATTTGACAAAATTTAATCGCTGACCCTGCATGAATTGTATCGGTAATAGTGATTGGCATTTTAAAAAACTGATAGCCATTTGCACTCGATCGCTTTGAAATTGTTTGTGTCTTATGCTTTGAAATTGACTTGACGGAAATTTTTTCTTGCTTAGATAAATCGTCACAATTAGGAATTTTAAAACTCCCCTGATTATGACACGCATAAAAACAAGTATGACGCTCCGGAATGTAAATAACGCCCAATATAGGCTTGTAATTTTGAAGCAATGCAATATTAACACAATAATCTTGCGTCCCTTCAATGAAATCTCGTGTCCCATCAAGCGGATCAATCAGAAAAAAAAGATCGCTCATATCTGTGACATCATTAACGCCTTCTTCGGAGACAATTGGGATATCGGGATAATGTTGCTGTAAAGCCTCAATTATAAAAGTATTAGACGCATAATCTGCAGTTGTTACAGGCGATTGATCTTGTTTAAAATCAATTTCTAGGTTGCGATTATGCCGAATATCTAAAATGATTTGTCCTGCATCAATCGCAATGTGAATAAGTTTTTGGTAGTTTTTATCTGATAAATGCATATTGTTTCATTTTATACGTTTTTTCTGCTTTAAGAATCAATGTTTTATCGGCTATCATAGGAATAATAAAGTTAATAATTTACTCACTTATCATAAGGAACATAAAAAATGACAATGATTGATCCAATGCAGTTTGCACAGTTACTCGCCTCACGCATTTGTCACGATTTAATATCGCCTGTGGCTGCGGTTAACAATGGCATTGAATTATTACTTGAAGAAGATGATGATGATGACATTGAATCACGCAAGCGTGCCCTTGAATTAGTTGAAGATAGTGCGAACATTACGGCATTGAAATTAAAATTAATGCGTGCAACTTTTGGTGCAGGGCAATCATTGCCAGAAAACAATACGCCTTCTGATTTATTAATGCTGTGTCAGCCAATTGCTGAAAAGAATAAAATACAAATTTTATGGGATCACCCTGATGATTGCACTTTAAATCGGACACAAGGGCAAGTTATGCTTAATTTAATTCTTATCCTACTTGAAGGATTACCTCGAGGCGGTATGATTGAATTAACACAACAAAAAAATCAAATGGAAAAAAATCAAATGGAATGTGTTATACAAAGTCAAAAACTTATTTTCTCAGATCAAAAAATTGCTTATTTAACACAAACACAACCCGTCCCCATCGAGCCACGCTATATTGGTTTTATTATTTTGCATCTTTTATCACCAACTACAAAATACACAACACACAAAAAAGAAAATTATTTAAATATTAAATTTAATATTTAAATTATAAATCATAAAAAATATGTTATCATTGTAGTATTAATTGCAATGATAAGGCACCTATGAAACTTTTTAATAAACTAGTTACTGCATTTTCAGGAAAAAAAAGGCGTGTATCCCCTGATATGCCCTCAAGTCCCATTAAATCAAAGATACCTTCTCAACAGACACCTTCAAAACGATTTTCAAAGTCTTTGTCAGAGGAAGCTAAAAAATCACAAAACACAAAAAGGCTAGATATACGTGAAGCGTCACTTAATGAACGCCTTGATGAATTTAGAAAACCATCAGGATTAATAAATACACAAAGAGAGCAAGATTTTAAGCAACGCTTTAAAGATTTAGATTCATCATGGCAATTACTTAAAAGTAAACCCAAACCTTTATCAAAAGATTTTCAAAATACCATTCCCCTACTAGAAAAACTTTATCAATCACAAATCAAAGCAAATAAAATAGATCATGATTTAATAGATGTACTTGACACTTAATTTTTATATATAAATAATAACGTTGACAATTATTATTTTTAAGTTTATAGTTAAAATACATATAAAGATATTAAACATGAATTCATTGTATAACTTAGGATTAAAGCAATTTCAATATGCTCAAAGCAAATATAATGGACTATCAAGACCAACGCGATGTGCATTAAAGGGTATGGCTCTTGGTTTGGGTATGGGCGGCATGCTTGCTTTTAATGCAAGAAGATCAGGTGAAAATAATATTATTGATCTCATAAAACATACACTTAAATTTGCGACTGCTTCGGGAATTCCTGGTGCAGTAATTGGCGGATTATATGGTGCTGTCACTAAAGATACACGAAAATCAGATAAGCCATACGAAACCCTACACAATAATATTAAAGCAAAATTAACAGCTTGTCTTTCGGATTATTCTATTGCTTCTATTGAAGCAATCAATCAACAAACATCCTCAGAGCCATCAAAGCGTCCAGAACTAAACAAGACAATAACGGATATTAATAATCAATATAGTGACGACTTTACAGCACATGTAACAGATCAGCAAACCAATGCATTATCTCGTTATGTGCGCTTTCTTGATGCTTGTGATGATTCAAATACATTTGATTCAATGCATATTCATGCGGGGGCAATTTTAAATAATTGCAATAATCAAGCTATTACCCCTAACGATAATCATCCCCTGACACAGGCAAAAAACACAATGATAGCAGCCGTTGCAGTATCACGCGTTTATGCTGATTTTGAACCATTAGAAAAGCCTAAGATATTAGATCAATTCCGAGATATAAAGGGTGAAATACCTCAAAACAATAATGCCGCAATTGATACTGCACTGGGGGAAAAACTTCCTGAATATATGGAAAACTATAAACATATTATCGATCATTACGGATCGGCACCATTTTTAGTTCGGACTGGCACAAAAGGGTCAACACAATTTTCGCATTATGGAAGTGTGATCGTAGA
>JBLHTX010000064.1:0-9301 GCA_047627635.1 Alphaproteobacteria bacterium
TATAGCGGGTTTATGTGGCAAAGAGGTTCTTGCAATACGGAATTATTTATGGCGTGGGTGCAAGAACAGCTTGTGCCGTCTTTGAAAAAAGGACAAGTGGTTGTGATGGATAATGTCAGCTTCCATAAATCACCGAGAATACGCACCGCTATTGACCAAGCAGGATTCAGATTGATTTATCTACTGGCTTTTTCTCTGCCTCTAATTGAAGATGTTTCTGATAAGTTTTTTCTATATCTGCCATACTAGCATTTGGGGTTTGTTTTTGAAATCCTAACTTAAAGATTTTTTGTAATTCATCTTGTGTTGCCTTTGTCTCAGTTTTAGGTTTCTTTGCCGCAGGTGCTGTTGTTGGATAAGGTTCAGCAGGACGTTTTTGTTCTGTAGTTTCTAATTCTAATCCTACTTCGTCCCTAAAATTCTTATTACCAGGCTCAGGTGATTCACCTAATTCTTGTAAATGACGCTCTACATTAGACAGAGTTGTCGGAGCAGTACGTTTTTTGTTTGCACTTACTGGAGGACTTTGAGTAGTAGCATGGTTTTTCCCTGCCAACGTGCCTGTTTGAATTGGTTCGATTTTGGGTGATTTAATCGTTGGAACATGGTTTTTTCCTGCCAATGTGCCTGTTTGAATTGGCTTTAATTTTGATGAATTTTTTGGTGACCCTACCATGTTATAATCCTTTTGTTTAAATATTTCATATATAAATTTATCACAAATAAAATAAAAATCAATATATTTTTAATTAAAATAACATATATATAAAATAATAATAATTATAGACAAAAATCAGGACATCATAAATACAATTTACAATCATGGGAATAACCGATATATAAAGACAAAACAGTGTTACAGTGCGTTATTTATGTCAATTTTACCATCACAGCATCTTGAGGATGCCCTTAAGCAAGGCTTTATTAAAGCGAATATACCCATTCCAAGCGAGAATATTCAACCCGCTTCGATTGATTTACGCCTTGGGGATATTGCATGGCGGATTGCTGCGTCATTTTTACCCAGCAGTCAAGAATCGGTACTTGATAAAATTAAAAATGTCCAAATGCATGAATGCAATTTAACCGATGGCTTTATTTTCGAGAAGGGCTGCGTCTATATTATCCCTTTACAGGAAACCTTACACTTGCCCGATTATCTGTATGGGCGGGCTAATCCTAAATCATCGACAGGCAGACTTGATGTCTTTGCGCGTGTGTTAACCGAATGCGGCGATGTGTTTGATGATATTCCCCAAGGCTATCAGGGGCAATTATATGTCGAGATTGCACCACGCACTTTTTCAATTCGTGTGCGGCCAAGTGATCGCCTTGTGCAGTTACGCCTCATGGATAAACGCCACGATGTGACCATTAAAAATATCAATGATGTCTCCCATTTAACATCTTTTACCGTTGATGTAACAGGGACATTACTCCCCGATCAGCACTCTTCTTATATGCCACCGATTATTGGATGGCGTGCCCGAAAACATGCGGGCTTGGTCGATTTATCGTTTATCAAGCATTATCCTGT
Organism: Alphaproteobacteria bacterium; assembly: GCA_047627635.1. Taxonomy (GTDB): domain Bacteria; phylum Pseudomonadota; class Alphaproteobacteria; order JBCCNR01; family JBCCNR01; genus JBCCNR01. Next base: position 1,538 of record JBLHTX010000064.1, read on the forward strand.
GCTTGATTACTGGGAACCAATTTTTGCACGGGCAAAAGGCGGCATTATTCTTGACCCCGATGATTTTTATATTTTAGCAACCAATGAAAACATTGAAATTCCTGTTAATGTTGCGGCTGAAATGTTGGCGTATGACACATCATTTGGGGAATTTCGTGTACATTATGCAGGATTTTTTGATCCTGGTTTTGGCTGCGGTAAGAATGACAAAGCACGAGGCGTGCTTGAGGTGCGTACCCATGAGGTGCCTTTTTTAATTACCGAGAATCAAATTGTTGGGCGATTAAGTTTTGCACCTATGCTAGAAGTTCCGCAAAAAATTTATGGTAAATCTATGGGATCAAACTATCAAGGGCAAACCTTAAACCTTGCAAAACAATTTGCGCCCTTTCATAAACAGAATCAACAGGAATCATGATGGATAAATCTGCCATAGAACAACATCTGGAAAAACTATGCGTCCGTCATGGGATGCGTATGACCGAGCAAAGGCGGATTATTGCAAAAATTCTCACTGAATCAAAAGACCATCCCGATGCCGAAGGGATTTTTAATCGTGCCAAGGCAATAGATCATAAAATTTCTGTATCCACTGTTTATCGAACAATCAGACTACTGGAGCAAGAGGGGATTTTAAACCGTCTTGATTTTCGTGATGGCCGCTCTCGCTATGAAGAGATTACCGACGATCACCATGATCATTTAATTTGCATTAAAACAGGTAAAGTCATTGAATTTCATGATGCCGAACTTGAGGCATTGAAACATAAAATTGCACAGCGTCTTGGATTTGACATGATCGATCATCGGCTTGAAATATTTGGCACACCTCTTTATAAAAAAACATAATAATTAAAAAAAGAGAACACATCAATGCGATGCCCATTTTGCAAACATAATGAAACACAAGTAAAAGATTCGCGCCCCTCTGAGGATTTTGTGGCCATTCGGCGACGGCGTTTTTGTCCTGAATGCGAGGCACGCTTTACAACCATTGAACGCCATTATGTGCGTCAACTTTATGTTATGAAGAAAAATGGGCAACGTGTTGAGTTTCAGCCTGATAAATTAATTCGCTCGCTTAAATTATGCCTGCGAAAGCGTCCTATTTCTAGTGAGAAAATTGAGCAAATCGTCAATAATGTTACAAGACAGCTTGAGATGCTGAACGAGCCAGAAATTTCATCAATCGTTATTGGTCAACATGTCTTAGAGGCATTAAAGACCATTGATAATGTGGCCTATATTCGCTATGCGAGTGTTTATATGGATTTTGCCGATAGTACGGATTTTCAAAAATTAATTGACAGCCTTACCCCTATTCCCCCCGATTCTTCTATGCCCTCCCCTAAGACTAACGTAACATAGGATCGGTTTATGACATATTCTGACGATCAGCATCGAAACTATATGCGTCATGCCCTGACAATCGCCAAGCGTCATGCAGGCTTAACAGCAAAAAATCCATCGGTTGGCTGCGTCATTCTTAAGGATCATAAAATTATTGGGCGAGGCGTTACAGGTAAAAATGGTCGCCCTCATGCCGAAACCATCGCCCTTGAACAAGCAGGCATAGGTGCAAAAGACGCAAATATTTATGTCACGCTTGAACCCTGTAGCCATTATGGCAAAACGCCTCCATGTGCCAATGCACTCATTAAGGCAGGCGTTAAAAATGTCTTTATTGGCATTCAAGACCCTGATGAACGCGTATCTGGTGCAGGGATTTCTATGCTCAACCAAGCCAAAATTAACACGCATATCGGTCTCTTAGCCTCTGATATTGAGCGGCATCATGCGCCTTTTTTAACCTATATCAATAAACAACGCCCCTTTTATACGCTTAAGTTTGCTGCTTCCCTTGATGGTCGCATTAATTTTGCCCCAAATATGATACGCAAAAAAATATCAACGCCTTTCAATCATGCACAAGCACATCAACTGCGGCAATCGCATCATGCAATTGCTGTGGGTATTGGCACAATGATTGACGATAATCCCAAGCTGACTTGTCGCCTAAAGGGGCTTGAGCATGATAGCCCCGATATTATTATTTTTGATAATCATTGCCGTATTAATCCTCAAGCGGATATATTTTCTAAAGAATATGATAATTTAAAGCGTCGCATTTTTGTTTTTCACGCCGAGGAAGCGACACCAAAATTTCAGCATCCTGATGTTATATATGCCCCGATTGCCCAAAATTTTGATTCTATTCATGCGTTCCTATTGCGGCATCATATTTATTCTGTCCTTATTGAGGGCGGTGCAACGCTGCAAACGGCTTTTTTAAATGCAGGGCTTGCTGATAATATTATTGCCTTTACGGGTCATATCATTATTGGAGGGCAAGCAAAAGCGGCTTTTGGTGCTGTAAATAACCCAATCTCTGTTCCTCCCATGCTATCTTAAAGGTTATCTTAAAGATCACTTTGAAAGTCGCTTTGAAATGAAAAACGCAATAAAAAAATAAAAATTCAATAAAAAAATAAAAATTCAATAAATTCCTTGACGTTCCTTTTATTTACTTATAAATAATGGGGCATTAGCTTGATAACTAATAACGTGCCCTCTTGGCGGAATGGTAGACGCTACAGACTTAAAATCTGTTGTCCGTATGGGCGTACCGGTTCAAGTCCGGTAGAGGGCACCACTTTATATATCACCTCATTTATGAGTGATATATCAACAGATAAGTTGTGTTTTTTAAAATCGTATCCAATATTTTGACTATAAAACACCATTATTATAATTTGTGTGTGATATTAAATTTTATACCCCCCCAAATTATCATTGATTTATAAACCAGCAACAATTTTCCCACGCAATCATAAAAAAATAATCATTATCGATAATGATATGATTTTCATTGGCGGCATTTGTATCTCTAATGAAATAAAATTATGGCGTGATACAATGCTTGAAGTGCATGATAAAACCATTGCCGATAAAGCACGCTATTTCCTCGAGGGGAATTGGCACAAGAAACAAGCCCAGCACGCACATTATAATAAGGCCTCAGATGAGTTTGACCCTAAAAATGATCTTTTAATTCATAATCCTGATTATTATAAAAACACGCTCTATCAAAAAATATGTGATAAAATCAAAAATGCCAGTACAGTTATCACAATTTGTACGCTTTATTTTAGTATTCACTCACAACTTATCGATTTATTATGCGATACAGCACCCAAAGGCGTTAAAATCAATTTACTGCTATCTGACTATTCAAAATATAGTGCTTATGTCGTTGGAAAACTGCAAATTGGCAAGCTTATTCAACGTGGCGTTCAGGTCTATTATTTTAAGCCCGAAATGTTTCACCTGAAATCTATTATAATAGATAATCAATGGTGTGGCATTGGTAGTTTTAATTTTGACAGTCTGAGTATTTTTCACAATGAAGAAATTATGCTTATCTCTTCATCATCTACGCTTATTAGCAAATTAGATCTGCATATCAAAGATGACATCAAGAAATCAATTCCATATTGCTATGAAAAATGGGGGGAACGCTCTATGATTGAAAAAATAATGGGCTATGTTATCTATCCCTTTCGGCATTATTTATAAATTCAATGCATTAACGTAGGAAATCATAAAATGTTTTTATCTATTGCAAATAACATAAAAATTGCTTTCAAAAAGATGTGATTTCGACTAAAAGAAGAATATGAACGGCTTTTCTCAAAATTTTATCAGTGATTTAAAACATAAAGTTACCTTATCGGACTTTGTCAAAAGTACGGTAGCGTGGGATAAAAAAAAATCTGTACCTTCTCGCCAAGATTGGTGGTCGCCTTGCCCGTTTCATTATGAAAAAAGTGCAAGCTTTCATGTTGATGACCGAAAAGGGTTTTACCATTGTTTTGGCTGTGGCGCTCATGGTAGTGTGCTTGATTGGTTGATTGAGTTTCAAAAAATGACTTTCATCGAGGCCATGACTCATTTATGTCAAGTCACCAATACACCTTTGCCAGAGTTTTCAAAACATAATGCCGAAAATACTCAAAAACGCAAAAGTCTTTATGACTTAATGCAACAGGCACAAAATTATTATACCACTTTATTGCAGCACCCCAATAATCGTGAAGCCCTCTATTATATTGAGCAAAAAAGAGGGATTAAAAAAGAGCATATTAGTTTTTATGGCATTGGCTATGCGGATAATAATCGCAGTGGTTTGTTTGATCTTTTAACAAAGCAAGGTTTTTCAAAGACCGAATGTGAAGCATCAGGCCTTGTCATTGTTCCTGATAATAATGGCACACCCTATGACCGTTTTCGGGATCGCATTATGTTTCCCGTTAAAAATCAACAAGGGCATATTGTTACCTATGGCGGGCGTGCCTTAAGTAAAGATGCAAAAGCAAAATATCTAAACGGCTCGGAAACCGAAATTTTTAAAAAAAGTGCGATTGTCTATAATGTCGATAAAATAACACATCAACGCTCCTCAATGCCCGACCTAGTCGTTTGTGAAGGCTATATGGATGTGATTGCACTGGGATGCCATGGATTTAAAAACTGTGTTGCCCCAATGGGCACTGCCCTTACGGATGCGCAAATTAAAATATTATGGCGTTATCATAATGAGCCTATTTTATGTTTCGATGGCGATAAAGCAGGCTTAAATGCGGCTTGTCGTGCAGCGCATAAAGTCTTAGATATTTTAACGGCGGGCTATTCTTTAAGGTTTTGTTTTTTACCCGATGGTCTTGATCCCGATGATTATCTTAAAAAGCATGGCAAAGATTCATTTAAACAAATCCTTGATAATGCGGTCCCTTTATCATCGGTTTTATTTGCACAAGCTGCCCAAGATATACCGCCAACAACCCCCGAAAGACGTGCTGGACTTGAAAAGGAACTTTTTTCGATTGCCAATCAAATTACCGATGAACGCCTCAAAAAACTATATCAATCCGATTTATTTTCACAGCTTAATCGATTCGTTACCGTACAGTCACCCCAATCATCAAACGCTTTCAAGAGACAATCAAAAAGTAATTGGAAAAAACAATATTATGATCCCTCATTAAGCGTACAGCAATCTCGGAATATCACTGAACAAGAAAAAAATGATTCGTCCCATTATAAAGAATTCAAAATTATTGGGCTTTATATTCACTTTTTACCCTATTTAACGCATGATGATTTTGACTTATTTGCGAAGCTTTCCTTTGATTGCACTGAAAAACAAGGCATACAAGGGGCTATTTTAAATATTTTTTTAAAAAATAGAAATAAAATACTTGAAAATCATGAAAAAATGGATAATATTCCTTTTGATCAATTTGACTTGGAAACAGAGACACTATGGCAATTGCCTCCAAATATATGCCAATCCGACACATATCAAGAATCTCTCTTAGCAACTCAATCTATTGAATCAATAAAAATGTCTCCTGATTCACGTTTAATTAACCTTAATGACCGCATTAATAAATATAGAAATATATTTTATGATGAATTAAATAGAACATGCAAAGAAATATTAAGTGGCAAAAAAGGGGATGATTTGTTTACAAAACTTTTATCAGCAGATACATCAAATGAAAAAACAATTGAGCAATACTCACAATTCAAAAAAAGCAATTATTAAATTTATATAGATTAGTATAGGCACAAATAATGCATAGTATTAAACTAGATATACTTTATTTTAATGAACAAGGAAATGTTCAATGAGCACAAATGAAACTAAAAAAGAATTAGCCACCGAAGAAACTGTTGCGGTTGCATCTCGGACAACATTAAAGAAACTGATCGCAAAAGCTAAAACTCAGGGCTATATCACGCTTAACGATATTAATGCATTACTCCCCAAGGGAACAGTTACGTCTGAACAAATTGAAGACATTATGTCCATTTTCTCAAATATGGGCGTTAATGTTATCGATAAAGAAGAAGCTGATGATGAGGCGGAAGAAGCCGCTGCTGCAGAAAGCGCTGAAAGTACTGAAGAAACAAAAACTAAGTCAACTATTAACGACCGCACCGATGATCCTGTGCGTATGTATTTACGAGAAATGGGGCAAGTAGACCTCCTATCCCGTGAGGGTGAAATTGCGATTGCTAAGCGTATCGAGGCAGGACAATCTGCCATGATGGATGGCTTGTGTGAAAGCCCGCTTACTTTTAATGCCATTATGGTCTGGCGTGACGAGCTTAATGATGGCAAAATTATGCTGCGTGATGTTATTGACCTTGAAACAACTTTTGGTAAAGAGAATATTACCGAAGGCGATTCAACTTTTGATGATGAAAGAGAGTTTGATAAAAATGGCATTGAAGCGCCAAAGGATAAAGCAACACCACAAATAGCTGGAGCCACACCAGCGGTAACATCAGAAGCAATACCAGGGTCAACATCAGAAGAAAAACCAGAAGGCACACTAGAAACAGAAGATAATGGGGATGATGAATTTGATGATGAAGGCGCTTTTTCAATATCATCAATGGAACAATCTGTTAAGCCACGCATCCTAGAGATTCTTGATAAAATTTCTGAAATTTATACACCGCTTCGTAAACTACAAGAAAAACGTGTTGAAGCTGCGATGGTTAATGACCAGCAAGAGCTTGAAAATTGTGAAAAACAATATTTACAGCTCAGAACCGAAGTCACTGATTTGGTCGATTCATTGCATTTACATAATGTTCGGATTGAATATCTTGTTGATCAGCTTTTTACAATTAATCGTGAACTTATTTCAGCAGAAGGTAAAATTTTACGCCTTGCTGAAAGTGTTAAAATTAGACGAAGCGAATTTTTAAATAGTTATCTTAAAAGCGAGCTTGATCCTGAATGGCTGCAAACTATGGCTGCCACGAAAAAAGGGAATTGGGAAAAACTTCTTGATAAATATAGTGGCAAAATTTCTGAAATCCGTGAAGATATTTATCTTATTTCTCAGCGTTCTGGCTTAACAATTAACGAGTTTCGTCGTATTGTTTCAAAAGTTCAAAAAGGTGAAAAAGAAGCCCGTGTTGCAAAGAAAGAAATGATTGAAGCAAATTTACGGCTTGTAATTTCAATTGCTAAAAAATATACTAATCGTGGCCTACAATTCCTTGACCTTATTCAAGAAGGTAATATTGGCCTTATGAAGGCCGTCGATAAATTTGAATATCGTCGTGGTTATAAATTCTCTACTTATGCCACATGGTGGATTAGACAAGCAATTACACGTTCTATTGCCGATCAAGCACGTACCATTCGTATTCCTGTTCACATGATTGAAACAATCAACAAGCTGGTGCGCACTTCAAGGCAAATGCTGCATGATATTGGACGTGAACCAACGCCCGAAGAATTGTCGAAAAAAATGCTGATGCCCCTAGAAAAAGTGCGTAAAATTTTAAAAATTGCCAAAGAACCCGTTTCACTCGAAACACCTGTGGGTGACGAAGATGATTCGCAACTTGGTGATTTTATTGAAGATAAAAATGCGCTTCTGCCTATTGATGCAACCATTCAATCGAATCTGCGTGAAACCTGTACACGCGTGCTTTCGTCTTTGACCCCCCGTGAAGAACGTGTTTTACGGATGCGGTTTGGTATTGGCATGAATACAGATCATACGCTTGAGGAAGTTGGTCAGCAATTTTCTGTGACACGTGAAAGAATACGGCAAATTGAAGCAAAAGCTTTACGCAAGCTTAAGCATCCAAGTCGGTCACGCAAGCTAAGAAGCTTCTTGGATAATTAAGTTATTTTTATTGCATCGTTAAATTTTATAACTTAAATTAACTTTG
>JBLHTX010000065.1:0-9209 GCA_047627635.1 Alphaproteobacteria bacterium
TTATCCCGCGACCGATCATCTTTTTGAAACGCATAGGATAATATGGTCGATGGCACATCTTTTTTAACAAGGCGTTGCCCTTGTAAATTTAAGCCATAATCAATGCCTAGGGCATTAAAGGGGCTTTGAATGGCGCGACGCACATCCTCATTATAGTAACGATTTGTTTCTGTTTGCTTTTTATCTGCCTTATTATAGCCATTAACCAAACATATTTCCCATGATTGATCGGTTTCAGTGGTACAGTAATAATGTACATTAAAACGCATTATGAACGTAAAACCAGCAATCATGCATATTAAAGTGCTGTATATAAAGACCAAAGAGCTTTTTAATTCGGGTACGAATTTTGCTAATATACAACTTTGTATTGTGAAAAAAACAAGAATTATAAAATGAAACGGGGTAATAATATCGCTTTGATAGGGCAAAAACCGAATAAGGGTCAGAAACAACAAAGCAAATGGAATTAAATGCACCGCAAATGCACACATCCATTTATTTAAGTGTGTGGGATTAATATAATAATCAAGATAAAAGAAGGATTGTAATAAATTTTTCGATTTGGAATTTTTCGATATTGCGTTATATTCAACGGCCAAATGTGCAATATGTCTGAATTTCAATACCAACATTGTATAAACAAAAATATAAAGCAAGGGCGCAACAACAAAGGATGTGCTGAGGGTTAAACCAATATTAATATTGGGCAACAGCATTACACGATCAAATAACAAGGCTTCATGGCTTGCCGCAAATAACATAACCGCAATATAAATGGTAATTGCTAGTAATAAATTTAAAATATTACGCGCTTGGCTGGTCGACGCATTCATATTATCAATTAACTTATCGTAATAAATGCTTTGTTTGTGTGTGTCCGCTTTTTTTTCCGCGTCTTTACGGCGTAATCCAATAACACGCATATCATACTCTATAATAAATTTTTAAATAACGCATCAGACAAAAATAGACCCAATTCACTATACTGACATACACGGCCCATTCAAGTGTGAAGTGCGACAATTCCATGAGTAGGAAAGTTAGTCGCAAATTTCCCATTTATACCCAATACCATAAAGGGTTTTAATGGCATCGAAATGTTCATCAGCTTTACGGAATTTTTTACGCAATCTTTTAATATGGCTATCGATTGTGCGATCATCAACATACACATCGTCATTATAAACAACATCCATTAAGGCATCACGGGTTTTAATATGCCCAATATGTTTAACCATCGATTCAAGCAGTAAAAATTCAGTCACTGTTACTGTCACCGTATTTTGTTTCCATGTGCACATATGCCGATCAAGGTCGAGCGTTAAATCGCCCCGTACATAATTTTTAGTCGCTTCAGTATTATCACTAAAACGGGCAGGATCGGTGCGTCGCAAGACAGCTTTAATGCGACCAATGAGAAGTTTTGGTGAAAAAGGCTTGGTAATATAATCATCGGCGCCATATAAAAAAGCCTCAGCCTCGTCAAGTTCAGTATCTTTCGAGGTTAAGAAAATAACAGGCATTGCTGATTTTTTACGGACATTTTTCAAGAGTTCCAAGCCATCCATACGCGGCATTTTAATATCGAAAATGCCTAAATCAAATTCGTGGCTATTAAGATGATTTAATGCTTTTGCACCATCTGTAAAAAATGTGACTTTGTAGCCTTCATTTTCAAGCAAAATTGACACCGAAGTGAGAATGTTTTGATCGTCATCGACCAATATAATAGAGATATCCATAATTATCCTTAAAGTTTTTACAATTTATGCAAAGTCCTTTATAATAGCTATATCACAACAATTAATATGTATAATGTCTGTTAAAAGGTACGATATGTCTCATTATAAATTTGTTAGCCACAAATTGACGTTATGTGTCATGGTTGCTATTGTAATCACATTATTGCCTTTGCCTTACATTGTCTCTGTTTTTATCAAAGAACCATTTTCATTTCCAGATTTTTTACAAAAGCCACTTATATTATCTTTTGTCAATGGTTTGTTATTATCGGTAGTCACAGGTATTTTTGCCCTTTTATGGTCAGTACCCGCAGCATTATTACTGAGTTTATATCGAATACGGTTTAAAAAGCTATGGGTCAGCTTGCTAATTTTACCAATCGCAATCCCCTCATATTTAAGTGCTTATGTGTATTCTGATTTATTATATTATACCAGTGACCTTGCTATGGCTTATCAAGCAATCACAGGGGCATTATTGCCGTTTAACATACATTCGTTAGTTGGTGGTGGCTTTGTGTTATCGCTTTGTTTATATCCTTATATATTTTTTCCATTATATCTTAGATTAAAGCATTTCTCGCCAAGTATTTTTGATTATGCACGCACAATTGGGCATCGAAAATTGTATATTATGATCCATTCTTTGCTAAAATCATCAATGCCTGTCATCCTATTTGGTCTTTGCCTCATTACGCTAGAAACTTTGGGGGATTATGGCACTGTGTCTTATTACGGCATAAAAACTCCGTCATTATTCTTATTTGATATTTGGCAACAAACAGGCGATATTACGATTGCCATTAATATTACATGTTTATTTTTAATTGTAACGGGGGGTATTTTTACCCTTTCTTACTATTATCAAATTAGAAAAAATTACAATAATACCCCTTCATCTTTGGGCATTATACATTTTAAGTTTAAAAATAAAGCAAGCTCTGCTCTGGCCTATGGTTGGTTTATTGGGATTATTGGTCTGACATTATTAATCCCTATTGGTTTTTTTCTAATCCATTTTATTAAATTGCCATTGCCTGAAATGACATTTTTGCAAAATCTTGCTTATAACAGTTTCGTGCCAGCCGTTGGGGCAAGTCTATTATGTGTCGTGATGGGTGTAATGTTTAGCTATTTTCATTATCATAGCCACAATAAATTCTTAAAATCGGCGATTATGATTTGCAGTTCAGGCTATGCTTTCCCTGGTGTTATTTTAGGAATTTGTGTTTATGGTGTTTTATTAACGCTGAATCGTTCCTATAATACTATGTTTGATAGCCAAATTTCGCTTGTTTCAGGCAGTATCATCGGGCTTGTTTTATGTTATTACATTAAATTTTTAACAGTGTCCTATGGCTGTTTATCGCCTGTTTATAAGACAATTAATCCATCTTTGTTTCAAAGTGCTATTACAATTGGTCATCGTCATATTACGGCTAGTCGAATGATTTATTGGCCATTTTTAAAAAAACCTATTATTATTGGCTTTATTCTGGTGCTCGTTGACGTGATTAAAGAACTGCCAATTACCTTGTTAATGCGTCCGTTTGGCTTTGAGACATTTGCAACCCATACCTATAATATGGCAGCACTCGAACGCATTGAAGAAGCATCAGTCGCAGCATTAATTTTAATTGCCATGGGTATTATTGCCGCCCTTATTCCGATTACAACGCATATTATAAAAGATTCAAATTCCGAAAACTTTTAATATCGTACTTGCCAACAATAATATGATCGATCACATTAATGTTCATCAGCTGTGCCGCTTGGATAATTTGATAAGTCAGCTTAATATCCGCATGGGAGGGCGTGGCATCGCCCGATGGGTGATTATGCGCCAATACCATGCTGACGGCACCGCATTCAAGGGCGTGCTTTAGAATTTCCCTTGGATAAATAGTTGTTTGATCGACAGTGCCTCGAAAGATTTTTAAATCATCAATTAAATAAGATTTAGCATTTAAAAAAAGAATATGAAATTCCTCATGTGTCAAAGCGCCAATTTTAAGCCTTAGGTAATTTTCAAGTTCAGTCCATTTTGACAAAAGCGGAGCTTGGTTCAGTTTTTGCCTCGATAACATTAAGCTGGTTTGGGCGAATAATTGTAAAATATAATAAACATTATCGCCGCAGCCTTTAACTTTTATTAAATCTTGCTTGGGGGCAGAAAAAACCGCATCAAGCGTATTAAAAGTTTTCAAAAGTAATTTTGCCAAGGGTTTTACGTCACGCCTTGGAATGGCGTTAAATAAAATCAGCTCGATGATTTCATAATCATGGAAGCCATTAAATCCGGATTTTAAAAATTTTTCTTTAAGCCGTTCTCGATGTCCTGCACTAGAGGTATCAGATTCTTGCACTTCTTTAAATTGTTTAGGTGGCGTAGATATGGCTAGACGTTTCTCGAGGGCTTGTAATTGCTGAGCCTGTAAATGGGCATGGAAAGAATGAGACTCTTTGATATTAGACATAATTTATGTAGACAATGAACTGTGCATGATAAAATTTCTTATACGCTAAAATGTTCTAATAATAAATGATTTTAATTTATTACATTGTAATACTATCGCTGTAAAGTGATTTTAATGTTTTTTTGAGGTATCACATGCAGGGTTCATTTAATTTTTCTAATATTATACAATCAATTGTCGAAGGTAGCCATAATACGCTAAGCCACAAACGAGATATTGAGCGCACTTCGGTACAAATAGACGCAATCATGAAAACAGATTCCGTTTCTCAAATAACCTCTTGGCTCCCTTTGAATGAAGGCGGAACACGTAATAATACGTCAAGACGCTTAATTATTGATAATAATACTGCATCACTTAATACATCTTTGATATCAATATTATTTACGAGTATAATTTCTTGTCTTGTTTTTGCAGGTGTAATTTATTTTGTGTCACTGATGGTGCCCGAAATTATTAAACAAACTCAAATGAGTTCTGCCTCGTGGCAAGTGGCTGGTATGTATGGCATTGCTGCTCTGATTATCATTTCCATAGCATATGCAGTTATCAAGCAATATATTAATAATTCAATTATACCGATTAAATTTAATAAAAAAACAAAATGCTTTCAAAAGGGATTTTCAAAAAAATTAAATAATACCAATCCCAGACAACAGGATGTCATTAAGTCTGGTTTTTTTGATAATATATCGCTTAATATGGATAATATCTATGCATTACAAATTATTTCTGAAACCATATCTGAAACTACGGGAAATAGTAATGATAATCATAGACGCACACGCTATTTCAAAAGTTATGAATTAAACGTTGTTTTAAAGGATGGCTCTCGTGTTAATATCTTAGATCATGGTAAAATTGAAAGATTAACAGAAGATGCTCAAAAACTATCACAGTTTCTAGGCAAGCCATTATGGTCTGCTGCTTAATAATCACGTCTTTTTTGAAGCATAATTTCACTATTATTTGTGCTTTGATTTGAATTGCTAAGTCGTGTTTTTAAATCAAGTGTTTCGGATAATTTGAGTTCAAGCAAAAAAGAACTATCTGTTGTAGAAGGATTATAATCCGTACCAACATAAATACTATCACTAATATATTTTCCTGCACCAATGCTGAGGGAATTATTGGCCTCTGAATTAATACTGAGATGGTCAATATCAAGGAAGCGTTCGGTGTTGCCAATTACATCAAACTTGCCGCCTGCCCCACTTTTGCCGCGTGATAATTGATAGAGTGCATTCCCAAGGCGTAAGGCTTGGAATGGGGAAAGATCATTTTTGTTCTTACCAAACACCAACAAGGCAATAATTTCATCGTTCGGGATTGAAGGCGTTGCGGAAAAAAGCACCGATGGGTTGTTAATCGTACCGCGTAATGTTAAGGCAATTTCAATATCATCAACCGTTCTGATGGCTTTGACATTTAAAATTGGATTAGTCTTTTTTAAATAAATCCCTCCTTTTGATATTTTAAATGTTTTGCCTAAAATCTCGATCTCGCCGCGTGCAATGTCAATTTGTCCATCAATTTGCGGATCAGCCAACGTGCCTTTAATATATAAAGTACCATAGGGGAAGCCCTGTAAACCGAAACCAATAATTTTTGCCCCTTCGGTAATGGATATTTTAATGTTTATTTTCACACGCTCTAATAAGGGAACTGTGTCAGCTTCGGGTTTTGCTTGCTGGCTTGATGGACGCACAATATTTAAAGTGGGCGTATTGTTTGCCTCGATATCAGGGAGCAAAATTAAAAGATCGTTAAGCGTTATATCGCCTGTCAAATTTAGGTTATTAATGGTGCCTGTTAAATTTATGATGCTATCAACTTTGACCGATACAATGTCATCTTTAAGCGGGCTAAGGCGATTTGTGTTAAGGGTTAAAGTTGATTGCTGGGTTGGTGATAGGCTGATAATGCCCTTGCCGTTAATTGTGCCTTTGTTGGGGGCTGTCGCACTTAGGGCATTAATATTAATATAATCAGGGGAAACTGTGCTGTCTAGGGTAATATTATCAAGCTCAGTGCCGTATAGTAAATTTCGATATGTGCCATTATTAATGCCCACTGCGCCAGATACAGCACCTTGATTTAGCGTTACATCAGCAAGCATATTGCCCGTAAGGCGATGCTCGGTATTTTGAATAAACTGAGATAACGCACTCAGGTCAAGTTTGGCATTTATCTTGATTGCACTAAAATTATTTTGCGTTTTAACTGTGCCATTTCCCGCAGATTTACCGTTCATTAAAACATTGTAAAGACCGTCAAGATTACCTTGGTTAATTTTGGTTTCAAGGGCTATGCTTGCTTGTTTGTTTTGTATTTTTTTATGCTTAACGGTTGCAGATAATAAACCATTTAACGTGCTTAATGGATCAGCATCGAACACATTTGCATCACCCTTAAAGTTAGCATTAATTTCATTGATATTAATTGGAAATCCAGTAGGGAGTAAAAAATTTGGATTAAATTGGTTAAGCGATAAATTAATTAATTCTTTGTTATTTCGATAAGTAACATTGGCTTTGATATGGCTTTGAGCATTGGCTTGATTTATCATTTGAAAGTTCAAATTTTTGGGCTTGTAATAATCTGATAGGTTCGCATTTAAGGTAACATTGTAAGTTTGTTGATTGATTTTTGCAATCAATGCAGCCTTGGTAATATTTAGTGCGTCGGGTGTATTGTCAAAGTTAAAAATGATATTAGCGAGATTAATATTCATATTACTGATGGATTTTTTGACTTGAATTTTATCAGCCTCAAGATGACCATTTGAGAAAATAACACTGTTTGGGGTTTGTTTAAAATTTGTGCTGACATCAACATTACTGAGAATAACAGGTAATTGTCGGCGTAATTTTAAGGGTAAGTTTTTTGAGTTTAATAATAGCTTTACAGTTCCTGCCTGTTGATTATCAAGTTGGCTATCAAGCCTTATATCGCCATTAACAAGCGTTTTATTATTACTGGTTGCATCAAGGTGCAAGGTTGATTGTCCATTAACATAATTGCCGTTAATATTGGCAGTAAAAGGCATAGACTGATAGTTTGTGGCAATTTTCATTGCCCCCTGTATAGTTGGAATTTTATCCAGATTCCCCTTTATATCCAAAGCACCATTAAGGGTTAAAAAAGCAAGATCGGGGTTAATTGGGTAAAAATCAATGACGTTAAAATTATTCGCTTTTAACGTACCATTAATCGATTTTGTGCCCAAAGACCCTTGATATTCAAGCATATTACTGCCCGATTTAAGCTGTATATTTGTTTTATCAAGCTTTAATGGATCGGGCGTTAAATGGGTTTTAAGCGTGCCACTGATTGATTGCTTGGCATCATTCAATTGAAAAGTATTAATATCAATTATAATGGGTTTTTTAGGGTTTTTTAAATAGGGTTTTAGCGATAGTGAGCCCTTGATTGCTGTTGCTAATGTGCCTTTGAAATAAGGATTTTTAATCAGATCATTAACAAGATGGGCTGGTGCTTGAACTTTAGTATCAAATTTTATCAAGCCATTTTGATGCTTAATGGCGGCATTCAAGGATGCATTTTTAAAATCATAAGAACTGATATTAATTTTTAAATTTTGATTCTCATCGGCACGCCCTGTCATTTTCCCTGTGATTTTAAAGGCAAGGTCTTGTTTGTAATGAGTGAATTTTGATTTTAATATCAGCCGATTTACATTTAGCGTATTAATGTTAAATGGAATGACAGGAATTTGAGGCTTTTTATTTGGTTCATCCTTTTGGGGTTTTGATGTTTCAAAAAAAGGTTTTTTAAACAAAGTTAATGTATCAATTTGAATTTTTTTAAACCCTTGCATAATATCAAAAAGATTGCTGGCCTTGATTGATGAATCATTGATATGTAAAAACTTTTCTTTTTTACCATCATAAAGCGTGATGTTAGAACCTGTAATATTTTGATTATTATCAATGGCTAAATTATCATAGGTAACTTTAGGCACATTAAAATGTTCAAGCACAGGCAATATTTTATTTTGTATCAAATCATTCCTAAGGTTCGCACTAAAGAATAAAAGACCAATAAGGCACACACAATACAGCAACCCATTAAAAATTGCCGATAATGGATTGACCATAAGATGACGTATCAGTTTTTTAAGCCATGATTTTTTTTGAGGCTTTATAATTTGTATATCTGTCATTAAAAACTTTCTCCGATGCCAAAATAAAAGCCAAAATTATCATTACGATCTGCTCGTGGATTAATAGGAACGCCAATATCAAGGCGTATGGGTAAAACATCAGAATAAAAGCGACCGCCAATTCCTGCCGCAAATTGTAAATTACTCCCGATATCAGGGACAATATCGGGATAAACATTCCCCGCATCGACAAAAAATGTAAGACCATACGTCTTGCCAATCCCAATACGGGTTTCAAGCGATGTTTCAAACAAGGACGCACCACCTCTTGGTTGTCCAAAGCGTAAATCACCCAAATCTTGATAATTATAGCCCCGAACCGATCCGCCACCCCCTGCATAAAACCGTTCAATAACAGGAATATTATCAATATTCGAGCCAATAATACTGCCAATCGTACTTTTAAAGGCAATGATTGTAGGAGAATTTTCCTTGGGATTACCAATTGAACCAACATTAAGATAATGCGAAAAGCTGGCTTGGTTTTTTAAAAAATTATCATTGGCTGATAGTAAATTAACCGCAGGCGTGACATCTAGCCGTAATGCATTGCCTGCGGTCGGACGTAAAAAATTATCTTTGCTGTCATAAAGTGCAAATAAAGGCAGAGCCGCAATAAAGTAATTTTCTGATAAAACAGCGGATTCTGTAATTTTTGAAAAATTACTTCTGACCCCGATCCCATAAGAAAGATGCTTGGTGTTTGCCGCAAGCCTCTCATAGCCCATAAATGCCGACAAACCATCCGAGCTATATGTATCGAACCTTTGACGCCCCAAAGTAATGGCGGCATTAAGGTTT
>JBLHTX010000066.1:0-9198 GCA_047627635.1 Alphaproteobacteria bacterium
ACTAATATGGCCATATTATTAAGCGGTATAGAGTCAAATTTTTGTAAATCCTCAATCTTATCAACCATCAATCGGGCTTCTTCATCGCCGTCCCAGTGGCTGGTAATGGTAATTTTATCATCATCGACAAGCTCAGAAAAAAGCGTTTTACCCAACCGATCCGAATTATGCGCAATCACCTCAGACGCAGCCCTTAGAATTGTGGGGGTCGAGCGATAATTTTGCTCAAGACGGATAATTTTGGCATTATTAAAATCTTGCTCGAACTTTAAAATATTGCCAACTTCTGCGCCACGCCACGCATAAATTGACTGGTCATCATCGCCAACACAGCAAATATTGCCATGCCCTTGTGCGAGTAAACGAAGCCATAAATATTGTGCAACATTGGTATCTTGATATTCGTCCACTGAAATAAATTTAAAACGGCGATGATAATCAGTTAATATTTCGGGGAATTTACGGAACAAAGTAATACATAATAATAATAAATCGCCAAAATCGACAGCATTTAAAGTGCGCAAGCGGTTTTGATATCGCAAATAATAATCTGCGGCTTTGCCGTTATATAAATCGGGAATATCGCCTGCTGTTAAATTTTCAGGCAACAAAGCCTTATTTTTCCAACCATCAATAATAGCCAATAATAATTTTGCAGGATTTTTTTTCACATCAACATTATCGGCTTCAAGGATTTGCTTTAATAAGCGTTCTTGATCGTCATTGTTTAAAATTGTAAAATTAGAAGATTGTAAACCAACAAGTTCAGCATGACGGCGTAGAATTTTTGCACAAATTGAATGAAAAGTCCCTGCCCATGATAAACCCGTTTCTGATCCGATTAATACGCCAATTCGCTCGTTCATTTCTCGGGCAGCTTTGTTGGTAAAGGTCACCGATAAAATTTCCCACGATCGTGCAGCACCCTGAGCAATAATATTAGCAATACGGCTGGTTAATACTTTGGTTTTGCCAGTACCAGCGCCTGCAAGCACCAACAAAGAGCCATAAATTGTTTGCACAGCTTCAACTTGTTGGGGGTTTAAGCCAACTAATAAATCATCGTAATTTGGTGGTGTTGGTGTCGCAATTTGCGTAATTTCTTGTGACATTTAAAACCCTGTTTGTTGTTTTTGATATTTAAAGCATGACGTTAAATGATTATTTACCATACCCACCGCTTGCATAAAAGCATAGACTGTTGTTGCACCCAAAAATTTAAAGCCTTGTTTTTTAAAATCCTTGGCAATTTGCGTTGATAAAGGCGTAGAGCTTGGTAAATCTGCCATTGTTTCAAAATTATTCTGAATGGGTTTGTGCCCCACATAGTGCCATAAATAATTTGAAAATGTTTGTGTTCTTTCAATCTCAAGAAAAAGTTTGGCATTATTAATGATGGCCAAAATTTTGCCTTTGTGCCGTACAATTCCCGCATTTTGTAATAATATCTCAATGTTTTTATCGTCATAATGGGCAATTAAATGGGGATTAAAATTATCAAATGCTTGCCTAAAATTATCACGTTTTTTTAAAATTGTAATCCATGATAAGCCTGCTTGGAAACTTTCAAGGCATAAGGCCTCGAATAATTGTTGTGAATGATAAATGGGTACGCCCCATTGATGATCGTGATAAGCTTCATAAATGGGGTCACCAATACACCAACCACATTTTTTCATAAAATTTACCTAATAATAACGGGTTTTTGCCATAATTAACAGATTTTTATAATTTCTTCTATGGAAACTTTGCGATAATGAATATGCGTATTGAGGACGGCAAGTCTGAAAAACCTAAAAAAAGAAGTCGTGCCAAACGCAATGTACGCATTCGTCAAAGACAGGAAAAAACGCCTGAAGCAAAGGCAGCCACCGAAGCAAAAGTAATCCCTGAGGATAATCGTACAGATATTCCCGTTGTCACTGCAAGTGTTATTCCCAATGAAAACCAATCTAATATTCCCCTTGTTAAGGCAGTGCCTGTTTTATCCGAAGATGCCCTTGAAAAATTAATGCCGAGTAAAGCCACCGAAGCAGTCCCCCGTAAATCATTGAAAGAGAAACGCTTATCAGCACGCCAGAAACGCCAGGATCGTCAAGCAAAACGTAAGAGAGATCTTTTAGAAGGTGCAATTCAAAAATTAAAAACCCAAAATGGCGATAGTGATGCCTTAACAAGCCTTGAAGAATCGATCAACAAACAACATGGAGATCCTGTACAAAGCAGTGTTGAAACATCCATATCACAGAATGATTTGCTTGCTGATGCCAATCCCAAGGCCCCTGCACAAACAACAAAATCAGAGCAGTCGGCAAAAGATCGCTTTAAAAATGCCCTTAAAGCACTTAATAAAAACAAAGTAGATGACGACCCTGTTAATACTAGCAAGACCCACAAGGATCATTTGCAAGCAACAGCTTTCAAGGATAAAATGGCTGAAAGGCAACGTATTAAAAAAGTTGCAGGCGATTATTTGGAAAAAATGGGCTTGAACTATACTAATAATGATTTTAAAAACCTATCGAATGCCATCGCTGATAATTTACTATTTAATATCGAGCAAACCTTGCCACGCTATAAAAAAACGGTTGAAAAGCTTATTGAGCGTGAAACATTGCCCGTTAGAAATGGTAATAATCAGGCAATGCTTGGTGATAAAAAGACCAAGACCGAGGAAATTGTTGGTTCGTTATTTTCACATATTCCAATTGGCAAAGGCAATGATCATATTATGATTAACCTGAATAGACATAATCAAGATTTTAAAATTCCTGATAATAATGCCGATTTAATTCGGGATGATTTATTAGAAAGCTTGTTATTTTACAAAGATGCAACATCAAAAAATACCATAGACCCTTATCAGTTTTTAAATAAAAAATTATCCGAAGATGAGGAGGAAGAAGAGGAAGATAACCGCAAAAGACATCAAAACCAATCTAATGATGATGAGGAAGAGAATGAGGAAGAGAATGAGGAAGATGAGCGTAACGATGATAAGACTAAAAACCATACACAGCCCAATAATACAGCACAGCAATCGCAATCACCCTATACAAAAATTAATATGCAACAAGTAGAAGCGTTCAAAAATACGACAACAAGAACAGCCTCAAAATTATCAACATTATCAAACACGTCATCTTCTTCCCTTAGGGGAACCTCTCAAGGATCACCGCAGGAATCGCAACAAGCGGGCACGAGCAATATGTTACAGAATCTTTTACAAAAGAAAATGGCAAATCGGGATAAATCATCTAATATTAATCTCCTAAAATCACGCCTAAAAGATACAACTGAAAAATTCAAATCCCTTAAAAAATAAATCATATAAAATATAAAAAAATACTTACTTTACTTTTATTTAAATTAATTGTATTATTTATATATTAAAATTAAACAAAAGAAATACAATATGATTACTTCAATTTCAGAAAATAATCCAAATAAAAGAAAGCGTATTGATAATTCTCCTGTTGAACCAGTAGCAAAGCAAGCAAGAACTGATAATAATGCTTCGAATATATACTCTGTCGAACAAGATAACCTGAACACACGAATAGAGACAATAAATGCAGACATTAAAAAAGCAATAGGAGATATAAATACAAATGTACCACTTCAATATGCTGACCCCATAAATAAGCTATATAAAACTATACAAAAAATTAAAGATAAAAATAACCCAGATAGGATTGCTAGCAACCATCATCTTATCAAAAAAAAAGAAGAATTAGCACCAAAATATCAAGCCTTTTATCGCAAACTTAATTATCTTATAATAGAAAAAAACCAAATTTTAAAAAAAGATTTACAATGCATAAATGAAGCATTATCAAAGCTGCCATCATCTAAAGACAAGATAAGTTACATAGAAAAGCTAATTGATAAAAGACTACCTTTGGATATAAAGAGGAAATTAAGAAGCAATACAGACAGTAATAGTCGATGGCAAATTATAAAGAGCTTACCAGCATATTCGCAAAAAATATTGAAAATACTAAAAGACCTTCATAAAGCCGCTCAAATGAATCCACCAACATCGAACGCATTATCACCACACAATGATCCATTAAGATTTGATATGGATCCTGATCTCGCACTTTTTGAAGGTAAAAACTTGATGCATTAGTCATGGATGCATCAAATAATTGGCATAATTAATCTATTTAAACTGATCCATTGATGGGCAGCTGCACATGACATTCCGATCGCCAAAGACATTATCGACCCGTCCAACTGTGGGCCAAAATTTCGTTGGATTCAGACCAGTCGGAAATGCGGCAACTTGACGGCTATAAGGTTTATCCCAATTTTCATCGGTAACCGCAAAAGCCGTATGCGGTGCATTGGCAAGCGGACTTTGGGCATATTCGTAAACCCCTTTGGTAATCGCATTAATTTCACCCCGAATGGCAATCATGGCATCGCAAAACCGATCAAGCTCGGATAAGGGTTCAGATTCAGTGGGTTCAACCATTAATGTACCAATCACGGGCCAACTCATGGTTGGGGAATGAAAACCATAATCGGCAAGGCGTTTGGCAATATCATCAACCGTAACGCCCACAGTTTCTTTGATGGTGCGTGTGTCCAAAATACATTCATGAGCCACAAAACCATAATGCCCCTTATAAAGAATTGGATAATGTGCCTCAAGGCGTTTGGCAATGTAATTAGCCGATAAAATAGCGGCCTGCGTTGATTTAACCAAACCATTATGCGAAGTCATACGGATATAGGCATAGGGAATTGCCAAAATCCCTGCTGATCCAAACGGTGCGGCACTGACAGGGGTAAAGCCACGTTGATGCCGTGTTGGTGCATTTTTTAACGCCTTGTGACCCGGTAAAAATGGCGCAAGTTCAGCCGTTACACCAATTGGACCAACACCCGGACCACCGCCACCATGGGGAATACAAAATGTTTTATGCAAATTTAAATGACACACATCGGCACCAATTAACCCCGGAGAGGTTAAGCCAACCTGTGCATTCATGTTTGCACCATCCATATAAACACGCCCGCCAAATTGGTGAATAATACGGCAAATTTCCTGAATTTGTGTTTCAAAAACACCATGCGTTGACGGATAGGTAATCATCAAAGCCGCAAGCTCGTTTTGATGCTTTTGGGCTTTTTCGGTTAAGTCAGCTACGTCAATATTGCCATCTGTATCGCAATTAATGGCAACAACTTTCATGCCTGCCATAATTGCAGATGCTGGATTTGTGCCATGTGCCGAGGTTGGAATAAGACAAATAGTGCGGTTTTTTTCATTGTTGCGATGATGAAGTCCACGAATTGCCATAAGCCCTGCATATTCCCCTGCTGCCCCTGAATTGGGTTGCAATGATACGGCATCAAAGCCTGTAATATTGGCCAAATAATCCTCAAGTTCCTCAATCATGGTTAAGTAACCCGAAACTTGATTGAAGGGACGGAAAGGGTGAATATTGGCAAATCCCGGAAGGCTGACAGGCAACATTTCGGAAACAGCATTTAACTTCATGGTGCATGATCCAAGGGGAATCATGGCACGATCAAGGGCCAAATCCTTATCCATTAATTTGCGTAAATAACGCATCATATCGGTTTCTGAATGATAATGCGAAAATACGGGATGCGTCATAAAGTCGGTATCCCGTTTGGGTAACGCATTATTTATTGTGACATTTTGCGATAATGAGTCAAAATCAGCAGTTACATTAAAAATATCCCACAAAGTTTGCACACGTTTTTCGTCGCACGTTTCATCGAATGACACAGCAATATGGGTATCGTCATAGTGACGCAAATTAATTGAGTTCTGAAAAGACTGTTCGTGAATCGCTGTCGTTTTATCCCCTGTTTCAATCACAATCGTATCGAAAAAATTGATGTTTATAATTTTAAAACCAGCATCACTGATCCCTTGGACAAAAATACGGCTTAATAAATGAATACGGCTTGCAATCGATTTAACGCCTTCTGGTCCATGATAAACACCGTACATGCCTGCCATCACTGCCAATAAAACTTGGGCAGTACAAATATTGCTGGTAGCACGCTCACGCTTAATATGTTGCTCTCGGGTTTGCAGGGTCAAGCGATACGCCATATTGCCATGCGAATCCTTGGAAACACCAACCAAACGCCCTGGCATAACACGTTTAAACGCATCATGCGTGGCAAAAAATGCAGCATGAGGCCCACCATATCCCAAAGGCACACCAAAACGCTGTGATGAACCAAGGGCAATATCAGCGCCCATTTCGGCAGGCGATTTTAAAAGTGTTAACGCCATTAAATCAGTTGCAAGGGCAATAATTGTTTGTTTGTGTTTAAGCGGTGCAATAATATCGGATAAATCAATAACCGATCCATCCGTTGCAGGATATTGAAATAATGCCCCAAAATAGTCAGCGGTTGCATTGTCACGTTTATCAATAACAATCTTAATGCCCATTGGTTCGGCACGACCAACCAAAATATCAATGGTTTGCGGATGCACCAAATCGTCAATGAAAAAGACATTCGACTTTGATTTTGATTGTCGTCTTGCCAGTGTCATGGCTTCAGCGGCCGCAGTTGCTTCGTCAAGCAAAGATGCATTGGCGATCTCAAGACCGCATAAATCAGCAACCATTGTTTGAAAATTTAAAATAGCCTCTAAGCGACCTTGTGAAATTTCAGGCTGATAAGGCGTATAAGCAGTGTACCATCCCGGATTTTCAAGCACATTACGCAAAATAACATTAGGGGTGATTGTGCCATAATAGCCTTGACCAATCATGTCTTGAGCATAATTATTAGAGCGTGCCAAGGTTCGCATATGCTCCGACAAAGCGGCCTCGGTCATGGCAGTTGGTAAGGCAAGTTTTTTAAGCGATAAAATTGTATCGGGCACTGTTTTGGCAACTAAATCATCAAGGTTTTTGAGACCACAAACCCCAAGCATTTTATCAATATCTGCATCGCTTAGACCAATATGACGCTTGGTAAATTCAGTATCTTGACGCTTTGCAAGTGTTTTATAATTCATAACAGTACCCTCTCCTATTTTTATTTATCCAGTAAATGCTTTATATGCGTCTGCATCGAGCAACGTATCGATTTGCGATAAATCGGAAAGTTTGATTTTAAAAAACCAAACAGATTCAGACGTATCATCGGAAACAAGTTCAGGATTATCAGTAATATCATTATTAACCGCAATCAGCGTTCCCGTTAATGGGGCATAAACTTCGGAAGCGGCTTTGGTTGACTCGACAACTGCCAGCGGCATATTGGCTTCAACATCGCCCTCGGTTTTTAAATGCTCAACAAAGACAACATCACCAAGTAAATCGACGGCGTGGCGTGAAATGCCTACAATTGCAACATCGTTTTCAAGGGTAATCCGTTCGTGGGTTTTGGTAAAATAAAGGGTCATTTTATCTCTCATATTCTAAGTATCAATAATTTATTTCATATAATGATGCGGTACAAAGGGCATTTTTGCAATCAGTACAGGTACTTTTTTGCCTCGTAATTCGGCAAAAATTTGCGTATCAATGGCAGTATATTCAGGCAAAACATAGCCCATTGCGATCGGTCTTTGTAATGTCGGTGAAAATGTTCCCGATGTAATATAACCAATTTTTTCATCCAGCTCGTTAAACAATTCAACGCCTTGCCGCATTGGGGCTTTGGTTTGCGGTAACAAGCCAACACGCTGTTTTACAATGCCATTTTCAAATTGTTTTTGCAAAATATCTGCCCCAATAAAAGCATTATCTTTTGTCCGTTCCTTCGATATAATCCAGTTTAAGCCTGCTTGAATGGGCGATATATCCATATCAATATCTTGACCATATAAACATAAACCAGCTTCAAGCCGTAAAGTATCACGCGCCCCAAGACCGATTGATTGCACACTATTATGCTGGGTTAATAGGATATAAATTTTTTCAGCATCTTGTTCTGTAACCGATATTTCAAAGCCATCTTCACCCGTATAACCACATCGGGAAATACGAAGCATCATGCCATCAATCTTAAAAAATCCCGATTGCATAAATTTTAACTGATGAATATCAGCACAATATTGCCCCAAAACAGCCGCTGCCCCCTGCCCTTGCAACGCAAGCAAGCCGCAATCGGTATGATGCGTGATGATAGTTGTTTTAAGCTCGGTTTGTAAATGCTGTAAAACTGCTTCCTTGCGAGCGCCATTGACGACAATAAATAACGTATTATCGGGGTTTTTTGTCACAATACAATCATCAATAATACCGCCACTATCATTCATAAGCACTGTATATTTTGCATGATGATGCAGCAAGGTTTCAATATTTGATGGCACAAGCCGTGCAAATTCCGACATCGCATTGTCACCAGAAAGCGTGATTTGCCCCATATGCGACACATCGAATAAGCCAGCATTGCCTGCTATCCTTACATGATTATGCTCAGCAATACCGCCAGCAAATGATACAGGCATTTTATAACCTGCAAAAGGCACAAATTTTGCCCCTGCTAGTTGGTGAAAATGCGTAAAGAACGTATTTTTTAAAGTGTCCGACATTCAGATATTCCCCATAAACATAATGTGCAAGCACAGTGTTTTGTTAAAAATACCCGTCCATTCTGGTGCCTGAAAGTTTCAATCTTCTTCGGCGTGGAACTTAATCCACTCTCTGGAACCTCGGTAAAAATAGAGGCATACCTGTTGCAATCCATTTGCCTGAGAGATTATCGGGGAATGCTCCTTCGGCGATGCTTAATGCATACTCTTTTGCGACGTTTTTTTATACGCTATTTTTTTTATGACTACAAGATTTTTTATAACTGCGTGCTAAAATAATTATTTTTGTAAAAAGCACTTACGCCATTATATTAAATTTATACCATAGATCGACATAAAAAATCAAGTCATCGACAAAGGCATTGATACTGCTTGTTTTTGTGGACATTAAACAAACATCGTCACTGCGAGGCTTGACGTAGTCAAACAAAGCAGTCCAGCTTTAACTTTTTTACTATCAATCGTGATTCTGGATTGCTTCGCCTGCTAACGCAGGACTCGCAATGACGAAACTTGGGATTACTGCACAAAAAATCAATCAATCGACAAAGGCGTTGATATTGCTTGTGTTTGTGGGTATTACATAAATCATCGTCACTGCGAGTCTTTACATAGTAAAGCGAAGCAGTCCATCTTGAAGCTTATACTAT
>JBLHTX010000067.1:0-9131 GCA_047627635.1 Alphaproteobacteria bacterium
AAACCTTAATTGGAGTTAAATAAGAGATGATTATAAATTTTACTCTATGGGGATGGGGATGTGCCGCTTTATTTCTTATAATATCAATATGTTTAGTAAACAAAAAATTAAAACTACAAAAAGAAATTGCAGATCTAAAAAACACACACGCGCATTACATTCTTAAGCAAATGACAGACCTACGTAAAATATGTCATAATATCAATACACCTGCTAGCAGTATCACAACAGTATTCGAGATATTAAAATCTCAGCTATATGGTGATTTACCAAAAGAATATAATATTGTAGTTAATGATGTTACGCTTGCAATTGATGATTTAAAAAACAACCTGCAAGATATTCAAAGTTATTGCAATTATTACATTGATAATAATCAATTATCCTTAAAAAACATAAAAAACAAACCAAATATCAAAATTGATAATCCTTATGTTTTAAATGTATAATTATTTTATTATTTGCTAAAAAACATGTTGACGTATGATAAATAAACGTGCATAAACACTGCAATTCGATTATATTAAAGGGCGATTAGCTCAGTTGGTAGAGCATCTCGTTTACACCGAGAGGGTCGGCAGTTCGAGCCTGTCATCGCCCACCATATTTGAGTGGTTTTTAATATTATCTAATGTCCCTTTGTCTAATTTAAGGGGGTGTAGCTCAGTTGGTTAGAGCGCCAGCCTGTCACGCTGGAGGTCGCGGGTTCGAATCCCGTCACTCTCGCCATTTAGAACAGGACGATATAAATTATTATATCCCCTATCTAATTTTTAAAAAAACATGCAATGATTATTGTGCTTTCTTAAATGAAAAGTTAAACGGTTTAGGTTGCTTGATTTTTTCTGCAGTTTCTACTTTCATATTGTCTAATGAATGCAACTCATCCGTCAAATCTATTTCAGGAATAATATTACTGCTTGATATAGCCTTATATGTATTTATTTTTTCTAATTGAGGCGATGATTTTATAGTATCATTTTGTGATTCTATCATCTCATCTTTGATTTTATGTAAGTTCATCATATTATCATCTTGAGAAAGGGCGTTCTTTTTTTTATCAAGATAGTTATTAAGATGTTCATGGAATTCTTTATCATTTTTAAGGGATAATGGCGGACACAGAAAAAACCCTTGTGCATAAGAAAAGTTATTATTGTGAAGGTTTTTAAATATTGTTTTATGATCAATACCAACTGCAATCAGTGGCGTATTAATCTCTTTTGATGCTTGAACATGTTCAGCAAGTGAGTTAGGATCTTTTATAAAGGCGTTTTGTAGTGCACTAGCACTAATTTTTACAGCATGAAACCCTAAAACATTAGCACGAATTAAGCTGCCAATGACATGATCAGTTGTATCTAGGGCCAAGGTCACGCCCAACTCGATATATTGATTAATAACGTTCCGAATATCCTGTAAAAAAAGATGCTCTTCATCAGAGGGCATCATATCAGGATCATACTCAGTATCATTTGGGTTATACTCTGTGTATGCTGTTAAAATTTTAGGGGAGACCTCTAAACCAAGATATTCAGGGTATGGAAGCTTATGAATAATGTCTTTTAACTGAGTAATTGTTGTCGGATTAAAAAACTCTTTTGGTGTTAAATTAATATTAATACCCGTTTCTCCAAAACCATAACGACTATTCGTAAGTACTTGTTCCACGGCAGCGTTTAAAATATAATTGGTCATATTTTCTTGTAAATTATATTTTTCAATATTATTCATAAATATTGACGGGGGTAATGTGCCTAATGTTGGGTGATGCCAACGAATAAAAGCTTCGAATGTTTCAAAATTATCGGTTTCAAAATTCATAATTGGCTGATAAAAAAGTTCAAACTCTTTGTTATCAAGGGCATTTTGTAAATCTTGCTTGTCAAGTGTTTTATAATTCAGCATATATCAAAGCCTTTATGCGTATTTCAAATAAATTTACTATAATCTTGCTATTAAAAAGTTAATTTTTATTCTATATTGACAATAAAACTTAATTATATCGATTGGAATTTACAAGTGCGTATTATTGTTATGGGTAGCTCGACATTTGCATTGCCTGCTTTAAAAAAAATGATTCAAAATCACGAAGTCGTCGCAGTCTATACGCGTGAAGCAAAGCCTTCTGGGCGTGGTATGCAGTTAAACGCAACCCCAATTGAAGAATATACTCGGCAAAATCATATTCCTATATTCACACCTAAGAATTTTAAAAACATTGATACGATACAAGAATTTAAAGCATTAAATGCCGATATTGCTGTTGTTGCAGCGTACGGCCTTATATTACCAAAGGCTATTCTGGATGCACCAAAACTAGGCTGTTTAAATATTCATGGCTCATTATTACCGCATTGGCGTGGCGCTGCACCTATTCATCGTGCAATTATGGCAGGCAACAAACAAACAGGTGTGGCGATCATACAAATGTCAGAAGAACTTGATGAGGGCGATGTTTTTGCCATGCAATCACTCCCTTTGACATTGAATGATACAACAGGAAATATACATGATCGTCTTGCAGATATGGGGGCAGATTTATTGAATGATGTTATTAATAAAATAAATAATAATACAATTAATGCAGTACCCCAAGATCACAAAAACGCAAATTATGCCCATAAAATCACCAAAGAAGAATGTGTGCTTGATTTTAAAAACCGTACTGCCGAAGAAATTATCTTAAAAATAAATGCTTTAAATCCATTTCCCAGTGCATTTTTTAATTATCAAGATCAACGATTTAAAATACATCAAGCAGAGATCGTTGAAAAATCAGATTTAAATTATGGAAATGCAGGGCGTATTAATTCTGATTTTACAATTTATTGTAAAAAAGGGACTATTCGTCCTATAATTATTCAAAAACAGAATAAACAAAAACAACATATTAATGATTTTTTGCATGGCTTTTTAGGGAGCGGAAAAAACAATCAGGCGTGACATACGTCACAAATATCGCACCAAATAAGGAAAAAATACCTGTTATCAGCATCATAGATGGAATTGATAATCCAAGATATTTAAGCAGAAAAATATAAAGTGCCCCACCCGTCATCGCAATTGCATTCACAACATTATTACCTGCAATCATTTGAGATTTTATTTTCTTTGGTGCCATATCTTGGACAAGGGCAAAAAATGGGACAATATAAGCGCCGCCCATTGCTGAAATAATTGTGAAATCAAACATTAATAGCCACCCTTTAAGGCTTGAAAAAAGTTCTGTACTCGTCCCTATGTGACCGGCGACAAGGGGCTCGGAAATGATCCCAACATGAATAGTCGCAATCCCCATAATGGCAGAACATACAGCACTATAACGTGCAGTAATTGCACCTTGTAATATTTTTGCACAAATAACCGATCCCGAACCGACACCAATCGAAAACAGCACTAAGAAAATAGTATAAACATTTTTATCCATATTCAAAGTATCTTTGATATAAAGTGGGAATAATGTCATCATAACGGCTGCAAAAAACCAGAACCATGATCCTGCATTAATATAATTTAAAATTTGTGGGTAATAACGCATCAAGGCAAATACTTCTGATAAATGCTTGAAGGGATTTTTTGATATAATCATTTTACTATCTGAAATAGGAACACGTGGCATTTTCAAGCAAAAGAAATATCCCAGAACGGCAAGGAGAGCCATAACAACAAGGCTAATTTCTGCACCAATTGTAGGCATTAAAATAATTTGCGTACCCGCAATTGTACCCAGTATAATTGCCAAAAAAGTTGCGACTTCAATAAGGGCATTACCGCCAATTAATGCATTTTTATGCAAATATATTGGAAGCAACCCAAATTTAATCGGACTAAAAAATGTTGAATGTGTGCCCATTAAAAATAACATAGAGAGCATTAAAGGTACAGATTCAATAATAAAACCATAGCCCCCGGTAATAAGAATAATAATTTCAGCAAGCTTAATAATGCGAACTTGTTTTATCCTATCATATTTATCGGCAATTTTCCCTGCAATGGCAGAGAATAAAAAATACGGAATAACAAAACACATACCAGAAAAAATCACCATATTTTGCTTTGTATTATCGTCATACCCCTTGGATACAAGACCAAAAGTAAGGAGAGCAACAATGGCATTTTTAAAAAAATTATCATTAAATGATGTTAAAAATTGTGTGATGAACAAGGCAACAAATCTTTTCATAACCATAATTTTTGTAATAGATGGTATGCTTTGTAATGCGAGTGTTTTTGCTGTTTGTGACAAACAAGCCCCCTATGTATTTATTATTTATATCGTAACTTGCCGATCAAAGCAGTGATATTTTCTTCTATATGTGTAAGATTAGGCAGTTTCTTTTTAAGTTTCTCAATCGTCGCAATTTTATCAAAGCTTCTAATTAAAAAATCTTCTGTATCTTTATAATGATCACTCGAATCGGATTGTGCATAAACAATCGTTTCAAGGTAGATATTCCCTAGCAAAAATCTTTTTGAATAGTAATTATAATCGGTTGCTTGATCGCCGGCTAAATACCATAATGTGTCAATGAGTGCATAGAAACGATATGCTTTATGCAATGGATTTTCTTTGAGAATATTATAATTAATGATTTTTTTAAAATTATCAATCATATTTGGCTTAAGACGAATTTGAAACATTATTAATGATTTCAAAATTGCTTTTACGCCTTTTAAATCTGACTTTTCAAAAAATTCTATGGTTTGTAAATTCAAATAATCCACAAGCGAATTTGCAACATCTTTGATATGATCAGGAAACATAATTTGATACTCATTATCCGTAATCACATGATTATTAATAATTACATCAATTGCAGCGTTAATATGATTATGAAATGGAAGCTCGTCCAACAGAGCATCAAAAAATAACTGTAATTTTATAAAATAAGGATGATCATGTTCAATATTTCCGATTATTTTTAACATTTATAAAACGCTTCTTTTATTTGGTTGCCAAGTTCTAGTCCAAGCTCGTAACTGTTTTTACGAAGACCACTGGTAACTTTGTGAGTTTTTTTTGTCCCATCATCTGACAATAATGCACCTTGCAAAATTATGGTATCACCATCAATTTTAGCAAAAGCAGCAATTGGCGTTCTACAATCGCCATCAAGTGCAGACAATAATGCTCGTTCGGCAGTTACGGTATCAAAGGTATCTTGACAATTTAACTGATTGATTAATAATTTTAAATTTTGCGGCATCTCCAAATGACCTTCAATCATAAGCGCACCCTGTGCAGGGGCAGGCAAAAAATCATCGATATCAAGAATTTGTGTTGCAATATGCGGCATTTTCAAACGATTTAAACCTGCACAAGCAAGAATTGTTGCATCACAAACCCCATCAGATAATTTTTGCAAGCGTGTTTGCACATTACCCCGCAAAAGAACGATTGTTAAATCAGGGCGTTGATACAAAAATTGTGCTGTCCGCCTAAGCGAAGCAGTCCCCAAAGTTGCCCCTTGTGGCAAGTCAGATAATAAAGGATATTGATATGAAATATACGCATCACGGCAATCTTCACGCTCGGGCGTTGCCATAATATACAAGCCTGCCTGGCGTTGTGTTGGCACATCTTTGCCAGAATGAACGGCAATATCGATAGTTTTATTCAAAAGAGCTTGCTCAATTTCTTTGGTAAACAAACCTTTGCCGCCTAAATCTTGTAGTTTAGTTGTCAGCAACTTATCACCAGTTGTTTTAATCGGGATAATTTCAAAATCATTGTCCGTTAAATTGCCAATGATTTTTAAACAATCACGAATATAATAAGCCTGCGTTAAGGCAAGGGCTGAACTGCGTGTGCCAATTTTAATTTTGCTACTTGTTATTTGATATGAATTGGGTGACAAAATGCTTTTTCTCCGTTAACAAGTAAATATGACATATAATCACTTTTCGATGCACGCATCAAGCATAACCGATCAATCTGCAACCATTTTAGGCATAGAATCAAGCTGCGATGAAACAGCACTTGCAATTATAAAGGGTAACCAAAATAATACACCCCTTATTCTTGCAGAAAATATGTTTTCACAAATCGAATCCCATGCACCCTATGGCGGCGTTGTGCCTGAAATTGCTGCCCGTGCGCATGCAGAAAAAATACCTTTATTGCTGAATGATATTATTGTCAAAGCAAATATTAACCTAAGCGATATTGACGCAATTTGTGCTACCTCAGAGCCAGGTTTAATTGGCGGCGTACTTGTTGGGCTTATGGTTGCCAAGGGCCTGTGTGTGGCTTATAACAAGCCGTTAATTGCAGTTAATCACCTTGAGGGTCATGCCTTATCGCCACGTATTACGCAAAATGTAGAATTTCCCTATCTTTTGCTATTGGCTTCGGGTGGACATTGTCAAATTTTAATCGTCTATGGCGTTGGGCATTATGAGCTGTTAGGCACAACAATAGATGATTCTGCTGGTGAAGCTTTTGATAAGGTTGCAAAAATGCTTGGCATTGGCTTTCCCGGGGGCCCTGCCGTTGAGCAATATGCCCAATCAGGTGATCCCAAAGCTTTTAAATTACCACGCCCTTTAACGAACATAGAAACGCCAAATTTTAGTTTTTCAGGTCTTAAAACCGCTGTTTTGCGTGTGATTGAAAAACATCAGGAACATAATCAAACAATTAATAAACATGATTTATGTGCATCTTTTCAAGCCGCAATATCGGATTGTTTTATAAATCGTATGAAAATCGCCATGACATTATTTAAACAAAAAACTAATTTATATCATGGTCGCTGCGTTGTGGCTGGCGGTGTTGCGGCAAATATGTTTATTCGTTCTAAGCTGGAAATTTTATGCCAACACCAAAATTTTGATTTTTTTGCACCGCCTTTAAAATATTGTACCGATAATGGTGTCATGATTGCCTATGCAGGCTTGCAAAGATTTTTAAAAGGCGATCGCTCACCACTTGATTATAAAGCCAAAGCACGCTCACCGCTTGGTGTATAAAAAGAAGGATTAAACATGGCACATATCACAATTTTAGGGTCAGGTGCATGGGGCACAGCATTAGGACAAATTTTATCGTTAAATCATACGGTCACAATATGGGGACGCAGTAGCGATAAAATTACAGGCTATGCACAATCAAGTCAGCATTCTGCCCTAAAAGGCGTTATATTATCCTCAAAAATTCATTGGACATCTTGCATTAATAATGCCCTTGAGAAGGCTGAAATTATAATATTATCAATTCCCACGCAACATTGCAGAGATGCCTTGCATAAAATTCACCCCCTAATTAAGCATCATATTCCGCTTATTCAAACAGCAAAAGGGATTGAAATTGAAACAGGATTATTTACGCCGCAAATTACGCATGATATTTTTCCCAATAATCCGAATTTCTTACTATCGGGTCCAGGTTTTGCAATTGACTTAGCGCATTTAAGGCCAACGGCCGTATCGCTTGCAAGTATGTCACACCACAAAGATACGATACAATTAATCCAAGATTTATTCCTACAAACCCCTCTAAGGCCTTATCATCAAACTGATATGATGGGGGTTGCGCTTGGGGGTGCTTTAAAAAATGTATTGGCGATTGCTGCTGGATTTTGTATCGGGCATAATTTAGGAGAAGGGGCAAAATCGGCCATTATTACCCGTGGTTTTAATGAAATGATTTTACTTGCCAAAGCCCTTAAGGCAGATTCGCAAACCCTTTATGGTTTATCAGGCTTAGGGGATTTAATGTTGACGGCAAATTCGATGACTTCTCGTAATTATCAATATGGTCATGCGTTGGGGCATAATGAAACAATGAACCTATCGGATGCCACAGTTGAAGGATATCATACATTGCTTGCCCTTGAAAAAAAGGTGACGCTTGATGTGCAAAATTACCCAATTTTTTCAGCCCTTAGTGACTTAATTGGTCAAAGAAAATCCAAGGCTGAAATTATTGCTCATTTACTAGACCGCCCCTTTAAGGAAGAATTTTAATAATGGTAAAACTCGGACAGATCTCTTTTTATTGTACAAGTTGCGGTGATACTTATAAAAAATGGCAAGGAAAATGCGATTCTTGCGGCGGCTGGAGCTGTATTGAAGAAGATAAATTCACCCAATCTGCACCTAAAAATTCCATTGCTCATAAAAATACCCAAAAAACACGGGGTAATCGTCATACGGCATCGCTTGATTTAGTGCCTATTAATGGCGATGATCCTGATCCGCCCCGTTCGTATGTCGGGATTGACGAACTTGACCGTGTCCTTGGTGGCGGTATTGTTTCGGGCTCTGTTATTTTAATTGGGGGTGATCCGGGGATTGGGAAATCAACACTTTTAATTCAAACGGCGGCACATATTGCCCGCAAAGGGCAACGCTGCGTTTATGTATCGGGCGAGGAAGCCATTTCACAAATTCGGATGCGCGCAAGGCGACTTGGTCTTGACGATGCGGCCGTTGAACTGGGGGCGGAAACAAATTTAAATATTATTCTTAACGGCATTAAAGGCACACCAAAAGTTGACTTATTAATTCTTGATTCCGTTCAAACCCTATGGTCAGAAGCCGTTGATTCGGCACCAGGGACTGTGTCGCAATTACGGGGCGTGGTGCAAGATTTGGTATCATTTGCAAAATCATACGATATTTCGGTGGTTCTGGTGGGGCATGTTACCAAAGAAGGACAAATTGCAGGCCCACGGGTTGTGGAACATATGGTTGACACAGTGCTTTATTTTGAGGGGGACAGACAGCATCAATATCGGTTATTGCGGGCAGTCAAAAACCGATTTGGGGCTATTGATGAGATTGGGGTCTTTGAAATGGCGGAAAATGGATTGCAGGAAGTTAAAAACCCCTCTGCCCTTTTTATCTCGGAACGAAGTCAAATTAAGGCAGGATCGGCAATTTTTGCAGGCATCGAGGGCACACGTTCTTTGTTGACTGAAATACAGGCCCTTGTTGTACCAGCGGCTTATGGCACACCAAGGCGTTCAGCAGTAGGCTGGGATAGTACACGCCTTGCTATGATTTTGGCAATTTTAGAAGCCCGTGCTGATATGAATTTTTCAGGACTAGACATTTTCCTAAATGTTGTGGGGGGCATGAAAATTGTTGATCCTGCTGCCGATTTGGCAGTGTCTTGTGCATTG
>JBLHTX010000068.1:0-9100 GCA_047627635.1 Alphaproteobacteria bacterium
TGATCGAACCAATAAATGATAAGGATGCGTCACTTGTTTCAATGGCATCGGATAGGGATATAAAGCTTACACCGTCAGGCATATCATCGGAGAGAGCAGGGTGATGAAATCCATTAACAAAGACAATTTTTGTGCTCTCAATTGCATCAAGCAAGCTGGGCTCAAGGACTGCATTGATAAGGCGCTCTGCAGGTGGAAGCATGTCTTTTTTGAAAATTGAAACATCACTGCCACGCCATAATTCGGTACGTTTGGTTGGTAAACCAATTTCCTTAAGAACAACCAAAGCATTATCACGATAATTTGATTTTGTCTTTTCCGTATTGTTTGCAATACTCATTTTTTTAAACCTTTATAATCTGTGATCTATCTTATGAATTAGTATAGGCAGCATAGCCATCTTTTTCTAGTTCAAGCGCTAAGGAAGCATCACCAGATTTGACTATTTTACCTTTTGATAAAATATGGACATAGTCAGGCTTAATATAATCTAAAAGCCGTTGATAATGCGTTATCACAATCATAGAGCGCTCGGGAGAACGCATAAGATTTACACCATCGGCAACAATTTTTAACGCATCAATATCAAGACCTGAATCTGTTTCATCAAGAATACATAAAGAAGGCTCAAGCAGCGACATTTGTAGAATATCGTTACGCTTTTTTTCGCCACCAGAAAAACCAACATTTAATGAGCGTTTCAGCATATCCATAGAAATATCAAGCTCTTTGGCTTTACGTTTCATTAGTTTAGAAAATTCAAGCATATCAAGAGGGTCTTGCCCGCGTTTATGACGCACAGCATTTAAGGCAGTTTTCAAAAATGTAACGGTTGGCACACCCGGAATTTCAACGGGATATTGAAAAGCAAGAAAAATCCCTAAGCCTGCACGGTCATCAGGGTCAATATTAAGGATTGAGTTGCCTTTAAAAATAATATCTCCAGCAGTCACTTCATAACCTTCACGTCCAGAAATAACATTTGATAATGTTGATTTCCCTGCACCATTGGGCCCCATAATTGCGTGCACTTCACCTGGTTTCACAGTAAGGTTTAATCCTGATAAAATTTGTTTATCGTCAATTTGTGCTGTTAAATTTTCAATTTCAAGCATTATCATTCCATTGTTTTTTTAAATTAATTTATTATAACGATTATCGGTGTCCTTGTCTATTTCTTTTAGAAAATCTTTGAATGAAATTTTGTTAAAACAAAATTAGAATCCTTGAATTTATTCAAAACATCTGCTAGTTATTTTAATCAAAATATATTCTAATTACGGTTTGAGTAAAAAGTAACGAGCAGAGAAGCGGAAAATATGACTATTGAAACAGATTTAATCCATGAAGGCTTTATTCGTTCACAATTTGATGAAAGCAGTGAACCCATTTACATGACATCGGGTTTTGTTTATAAAACTGCTCAAGAAGCCGAAGCCGCTTTTAATGGATCAAAAGAACGTCATCAATATAGCCGTTTTTCTAACCCAACTCTCTCGTGCTTTGAGGAGCGCTTAGCCAAGCTTGAAAAAGCCGAAACTTGCATTGCTACGGCGTCTGGCATGGCAGCAGTTTATGGTGCCCTAGCAGGACTTTGTAAGGCGGGAGATCGCATTGTTGCGTGTCGTGCAATGTTTGGGTCATGCTTACAAATTATCACTAAAATTATGCCGCAATATGGTGTTGACTTTGAATTAGTCGACGGCACCGATATTGAGCAATGGAAACAAGCTTTGTCAAAGCCTACGGATATTGTTTTTATCGAAAGCCCCTCTAATCCAATGCTTGATGTTGTTGATTTGCCTGCGGTTGCAAAACTTGCTAAACAAGCAGGGGCATTGGTATTGGTGGATAATGTTTTTGCTACGCCTTTGGGGCAACGTCCACTTGAGCTTGGTGCTGATTTGGTCATTTACTCTGCGACTAAACATATTGATGGTCAAGGGCGTGCGCTTGGCGGTGCAGTATTAGCATCGTCTGAATTGCTTGATGCAGCAGGCGGCATTCGGTTTTTTATTCGTAATACAGGGCTTGCAATGTCGCCCTTTAACGCATGGATTATGTTGAAATCGCTTGAAACTTTACCTGTACGGATTGAACGCCAGGCACAAAATGCCACTAAAATCGCAGATTTCCTTAGTAATCACCCTGCAATTTCCCAAATGCTATACCCATTTCACACAAGTCATCCGCAATATACATTAGCAAAGAAATTACTGACGACTGGTGGAAATATGATTAGCTTTACGCTTAAGGGCGGTAAAAAAGCTGCATTTGAAGTCCAAAATTCTTTTAAATTGTTTTTAATTTCTAATAATCTTGGTGATTCAAAATCCCTTTCAACGCACCCATCTTCAACAACGCATTATTCAATTGGTGCTGAGGCACGTGCTGGAATGCGAATTGACGAGGGCACAATTAGACTTTCAATCGGCCTTGAGCATAGTGATGATTTAATTGCTGACTTAAAACAAGCTCTCAACGCCATTGGGGTATAAATTATTATTTGGATCAAGCAATGCCAACCCTGTTCCTAATAAATTAATAATTAAAATACTAAATGACGAGAAACATAATAGGTAATGATTATGGTGTTGCGTTAAGAAAATAAGGATTAAAAATGCGAGTTGTAATCCCCAAAACTCTGGATTATGTGGATACCAAAAAATAAAAAATAAACTGTAAATAGCAATTACAAGATAATATTCTGTATGTTTTAAAAAATTCGCAATGGTCATGCGTTGAACAAAGCTTTTTAAAATCATAAAAGCACAAAACAAAAACATACAATGAAAGAGGATCTGTATCGACATATTAATGACATTAGAATGATCATGTAATATGAAAATCCTCTCATACATAGCATCAGGAAAATACTCTAAAATAAAAGATTTAAATGGTTCAGTTGACATAATGTAGCGCCCCCCTAATAACGCAATTCCGAGGCCCAAAGGTGCCAGTAGCGGTGATGATGAGCCGCTCCGCACTTTACTATCACTATCTAGGTATCCTGCGGCAAAATCGAGGAAGCCATAAAATGTGTAAATTCTT
Organism: Alphaproteobacteria bacterium; assembly: GCA_047627635.1. Classification (GTDB taxonomy): domain Bacteria; phylum Pseudomonadota; class Alphaproteobacteria; order JBCCNR01; family JBCCNR01; genus JBCCNR01. The sequence continues at coordinate 3,052 of JBLHTX010000068.1, forward strand.
TCAAAATAACAAGCCCATACATAGCTTGCAACAACAACCAGTGAGCCATATAAAAAGTAAATTGCAAACTTTCCTAAACCAGCCCTCAGCATTCGTGGCAATAAAACAAACCCAAGCAAGAAATGCATTTGATGAAAACTCATCGCAAGACCATGAAAAATACCAATAATCATGGCATCAAGGAACGATATTGGCGTTTCTTTTGTGACATAATAAAATGATGCTAATACGAAGAATAAAGCAACATGATATACCTCAACCGTTGTGGCATAGTTTAAGTAAAAAAAACTACTTCCAATCATAACACAGGCCATTAAAGCTTTGAAATTTGAAAAATTTAATCTTTGTGCTGCAATTAAATAAATCATTGTAATGCATCCTGCCCCAAAGAAGCTATTTAACGACGCAATCATTTTAAACGGATGGACAGCAGGGAAAATTAATTTTACGCAATAAAACCAAGCAGCACTGGCTGGTTCATATAGCAAATGATGCGGATGCCAATATATTTGATCTGATATAATGCGTGTATAATAAATAGGGGAATCGTGAGCATGAGCAATATTTAAGTGTAATAATGATAAGTAATAAGCAAGTGACATACAAAAAACAAATGCGGCATATATAAGATGCCGATTAGGGTAATTATTATGTTTAATAATATTTGATGTCATTAAGATGGCTTGTTATATCTCGGATGTGTTTTGCGCTTTAATGCGGACTGTTCTGCTACTCCTTCTTGCACAAGCCGTGCCACTGTACCTTCAATGCGGGTGGTTAATGTTGTCATAAATTCATTTTCATTAAGCCCCGCCTCAATGGGTGCTAAAAATTCAAAAATTACCGTACCCGGGTGGCGTAAGAAGCTATTTTTGGGCCAAAATAGACCGCTATTTAATGCGATTGGGGTGCATGGGGTGTTGACCTTCGTGTAAATTGAAAAAATACCTCTTTTATAGCGTGGTGCAGAATTAACAAGGCTGCGTGTACCTTCGGGGAAAATTAAGACGGATTGATTGTTGTCAATGCGGTTCTTTGCTTCATCAACTATATGTACTCGTGCTTGTGCACCCATTTTACGATCAACCGTAATATGTCCAGCCCCTTTAATAAGATATTTTGTGAATGGAATATAGCTTAATTCTTTTTTTAGAATAATTGATGGTCTATGCACAAACATAAACAACAAAGTTGTTTCCATCGCTGATTGATGTTTGCAGGCAAATAGTGTTGCAGATTTTGGGATATATTCTGCACCCCGTACCGCAATATGAATATTACATATATGTTTCAAGCCCCACGCAACAATGCATCCCCATTTATAGCATACATTATGTGCATAATTTATATTCCATAAAAGACGCGGCAAAATGATTAAAAGAAATCCAAATGAGACACAATAAAAATAGAGATTAAAAACGATTGACCGTAAAACAAGCATCATAATGAAGCAATCCTAGAAAGAATAAGGTGTTTTCTTTTATCAAGTGAATTAGATAATTGAAAAGACTGTTGATATTTTTGATTATTACTATGTGAAATTTTTGCTTTTAAGGCGCTATTATTCAGTAATTCGATAATTTTAGTCTGATTATTGGTGAAAATATTTATATCAATATAAGGGATATTTTCGGTGCCAACCATATTAGTAATATCACCAACATTGGTTGCAATAATTGGCAATCCGCATGCCATAGCATCTAATATAGAAAAGGGTTGTTGCTCGGTCAACGATGTTAAGGCAAATATATCAAAATATGCCATATAAGCCCGATAATTTTCTTGGTAATGAGCGAATAAAAAATCTTGGTCTGTTAGCCCTAACTGATTGGCCATATTTTTTAGGTTCATTAGCTCACAACCATCGCCAACTAACACGCCAAAAACAGCATAACCTGCTTGCTTTAAATCTGCAATTAATTGAATAAATTGCCCAAGATTTTTTTCAGGGCGACATATTGCCACTGTGCCGATTGTCATTTTACCATAATTATGAAACGGACATTGTGGGTAATCAACAAAATCAGGCACGCCATTTGGGACATAATGGATAGGATTATTAAAAGAGTGCCAGTTTTTTTGAGCAATATTTTCAAGTGTTTGACTGGGAACGAGTGTCATTTTATGCATTAAAAATATTTTACGCATCCAATTACGCTTATATTTTAAGCGATCTTTTTCATCACTCCCAAAGCCATCTTCATTGTGAATATGCGGATATAATTGCGGTGTGTTGGCGATAACAGCCTCGAAACTGCCAAAATTATGGGTTAACACACATGATGGGTGCAGTTTTTTAATATGCTGGCGTATGGTTTTAATATTTTTTAAAAGATACCCTTTTTGATAGGGGATCGGATAAATTTGTGCCGTTCCCTTGGGAAGCATCTCGAAATACCGATAATCACCATTTAACGCCGTAATATGATGGGTAAAAATATTCTGCGTATGCTGAATAAAATCTTTCAAACGCTTTTGAGCACCACCAGTATCGAAGTTATAGAAGATATGATGTAATCGATATTTTTGCGACATTTTAATCGTCTTAATTTGCAATTTTATTCATACGCCCAAGAAAATTCTCATAGACAGTATGATTAGCTTGAAAAATATGTTTACATTCACTGACAGTAATTAAATGCACTCCTGTTGCCCGTAAGGCTTCGCAGAAACGATACAGTTTATTACTATGAATTAAGGCTGAAAATCCTGCCTCGGTTAAGTGAATGTCTTGTGATTTATACTGAATCATGCAATTTAAAATATCATCTCTCATCCCTGGAGAGAAAGCACCATGAATAACTTTGTGATCGCTTGCGGTATCATATGCATGGATAAAATCAAGAATACGACGAATGCTATCAAGGTTTTCCCGTGCAATCGGTCGCTTTAAGCAAGCAGTTAAGACAGCTTGGGATTGCAATATTAAACCTTGGGGAATGATTTTTAAGTGATTATCACGCAGCGTCGCCCCACTGGAGGTAATATCAACAACCGCTTCGGCAACGCCTGCTGCGGGTGCACCCTCGGTTGCCCCTTGTGATTGGATAATGCGATAATTTGTAATTTTATGCTTTCGTAAAAACTGTGTTGTTAAATTTATATATTTCGTTGCAATCCGAAATCTCATATTGTGGTTACGCCGAAAGAAAAACATAATGTCATCAAGATCGCTGACCGATTGCACATCTATCCAGCTTTCTGGGACAGTAAAAACAAGATCAGCATGACCAAAATCAAGTTTTTTAAGGATATAAGTTTGCTCAAGAATCTGATTTTCAGCTAATAAATCATAGCCAGTAACACCAAGATCAAGCGAGCCATCACCCAAACGATGGGCAATTTCACTTGCTTGTAGAAAGTAAATTTGCACATCATCAATGCCGTTTAACTTGCCGCTATAATCACGTTCGCCGCCTGAGTTGCTAATGGGTAAGCCAATATTACGAAAATATTTCTCTGTTGCTTCTTTTAAACGCCCCTTTGAGGGCAAGCCAAGCGTTAGCATAAAATTAATCCTGATTTTTTTGTTGCTGTGAGTTTATATGTGATATCAAACTATTTTATTATCACCCTATTTTAATAAGGTGATGTTTTTTCTTGCCAACCGATAATTTTAATATGCCATCATTAAAATCATTAATTGTGACTTGTAATGTATCATCATTAACAGCTTTGTCATTGATTTTTATGCCGCCACCTTTAATTAATCGACGTACTTCGGATTTTGTGGCAACAAGTCCAGTCAAGACACATAAATCAAGAAACTTATAACCTGCTTCAAACTCATCTTGTGCCATAGCGGTTTCAGGCAATCCTGTAACAGTACCCATTTCAAAAGCGTTTTGTGCTGTCTGTGATGCTTGTAGTGCAGCGGCATCGCCGCGGGCAAGTTTAGTGGCTTCGGTCGCAAGGATTTTTTTTGCTTCATTAATCTCTACACCCTCTAGGGCAGATAATTTAGTAATTTCATCAAGCGATAGTAAAGTAAATAATTTAAGGAATTTATCAACATCACTATCGGCAGTATTACGCCAAAATTGCCAATAATCATAATCACTGAGTAATTCGGCATTCAACCAAACCGCACCATCAGCGGTTTTGCCCATTTTTGTCCCCGATGATGTCGTTAATAAAGGCGTAGTTAACCCATAAAGGGAATCGTTATTGACACGTCTGCCCAGTTCAATGCCGTTAATAATATTGCCCCATTGATCGGAACCGCCCATTTGTAAAATACAATTATGGCGTTTTTTAAGCTCAACAAAATCATAACCCTGAAGAATCATATAATTAAATTCAAGAAATGATAAGGGCTGTTCACGCTCAAGGCGTAACTTTACAGAATCAAAACTAAGCATGCGATTAACTGAAAAATGCTTCCCATAATTCCGCAAAAAATCAATATAATTTAACTTCGATAACCAATCATCATTATTGACCATTATGGCCTTGTTATCGGCAATATCAAAATCAAGAAATTGGTTAAATATTTTCGCAATACCTAGAATGTTATTATTAATTGCCGCCTCATCGAGCATTTGCCGACCTTGATCTTTACCCGATGGATCGCCAACTTTGGTTGTACCACCACCCATTAGAATAATTGGCTTGTGACCACATAATTGTAAATGTTTTAACATCATAATTTGCACTAACGAGCCAACATGCAAAGAGGCCGCTGTTGCGTCAAAGCCGATATAGGCTGAAATAACCGAATTTTTACAATGCAGATCAAGGACATCGGCATCGGTTTGAGCTTGAATAAAGCCACGCTCGTGGAGGATTTGAATAAACTGGGATTGAAGCTGTGCCATAAATTTATAAAATATCTTAAATATTACTGTTATCGTTATTTGTAATGTTCTCTTTATCAGTTTTTACACTGATTCAGCAATAAATTTTTTAAGAAATAAAAAATGATTAAAATATTTTTATGCATAATATGTATCATTTATTTGTAGTCGTGGTGTTTAATTTTTCCTATAAAATCACTTGAAAAAGCAAGTAATAATGTTTCATAGAGTTAGGGATCAAAATCTTTAGATTCTTGCTCTGCTTTGGTTGGTATATATTGATTACCCAACTCTCGACTTTTAAAGAAGTATTGAAAAGAGGATAAAAGGTGTTCATTCTGTATTTGAAAACAGGATACAAAATGAACATAGAAATATTTATCATTGAATTATATTGTCGTATAGAAAAAAGTCTTGCTGGCATAAAATTAAGAAGCCGTGGTTTTCCGCCTAAATTAACAGATGCAGAGCTTGGTCCCGAATCTTGTGACAAAAGCCATGCTTAAAGGCTATGATGAATCTTAAGAAGTGTTTTCTCGTTTTACACGCTCCAGTAATTTATCAGATTTTAAAACCCATAAACGATTGGGTATGGGGGTCTTGTTCTGAAATAGATTCGGGCATCTTGGTAAAGGCTACGCTGAGATTTTCTGGGGTGCAAGGCTTAACAATATAATCGATCACTTTTAAATCTTTATAATAATGTTGAATATAGCTATTGTTAGAAGTGCCTGTTAAGATGATGATTGGTATATTTTTCAGTTTTTTATCGTGATTAATTTTAGCTAAGACTTTAAATCCATCTAAATGGGGCAATCCAAGATCAAGTAAAATAACATCAGGCAACTGCAATGCTTTATCGTTAAGATCTTCAAAGCAAATTAATGCATCTACGCCGTCAGTAGTTTCTATAATATGGCTTTTTATATCAATGCTTTCGATTGCTTCGCGCGTTAATTCCGCATCTAAAATATTATCTTCTACAAGTAAAATTGTTAAAGATTTATTTTTAATAATTGGTGTTGATTTTAAAAAATTATTGATACATTCGCTTGCTTGATTTGGAATGAGTGGATTATTAGATTTTAACATTTTAGCACCCATACTATGATATTGATTTTTATTAGACGTAGAATAAAAGGGTAACGCTAAAGCTTTAAAGAAATAATAATGACATCAATTTAATCACCCGACTCTCGACTTTAATTGAGTATAGTTTGGAAGTTATAGGCGAGGATTTTTGCTGCTATTTT
>JBLHTX010000069.1:0-8804 GCA_047627635.1 Alphaproteobacteria bacterium
GTGCCAAAATTTAATATTAATCCCGATGGCACAATTGGCGAGCGTAATTTAGTAACATGCAGTAAGCTTGAAGAAAAAATGGGTATTCACGGCAACTCAACCTGTGTTATGGATTATGACGCAGCGACGGGTTACTTGGTGGGCGAACCCAATGCAGGCTTAAAAGCAATGTTTGTCATGATGAATGAAGCGCGCTTAAATGTTGGTATTCAAGGTTTGTCACAATCTGAAATTGCCTATCAAAATGCCGTCTTATATGCCAAGGATCGTATTCAAGGGCGGTCATTATCAGGCGTAAAAGAGCCTCATAAAGCGGCTGATAGCATTATCCATCACCCAAATATCCGCCGTATGCTTATGAATGCCAAAGCATTTAACGAGGGGGCTAGGGCGTTTCTTGGGGAAATTGGCTTAAAAATTGATATATCGCATCATCATAGCGATGAAAAAATTAAAGCAAGTGCCGATGCCTTTGTGTCATTAATGACCCCGATCGCCAAGGGTTATGTCACAGATAAAGCATTTGATATTACAGTGCAAGCACAGCAAATATTTGGTGGCCATGGTTATATCACCGAATGGGGCATGGAGCAATATGTGCGGGATAGTCGTATTGCCATGATTTATGAAGGCACAAACGGTATTCAAGCACTTGATTTAGTGGGTCGTAAATTGCCTAAAAATGGAGGACAAGCAGTGATGGCTTATGTTGGGGAGATCACTGACTTTATTAATAATCATAAAGAAGATAAAAACCTCGCTAAAATTATGACGGGGCTTGAAGTTTGCCGAGATCATTTACAAAAAACCTGTATGTGGCTTATGCAAAATGCGATGCAAGATCCCGAGCAGGCAGCAGCAGGGTCAGTTTCTGTAATGCATATTTTTGGCATTACAGCACTTGGCTTTTCATGGGCGAAAATGGCAAATATTGCACATAAAGCACTTGAAAATAATCCACAAGATGCTCAGTTTTATCACGATAAATTGATAACAGCACAGTATTTTATGGATCATTATGTTCCTGAAGTCACAACATTGTCACAGCGTGTGCAAGCAGGTAAAGATTCAATGATGGCATTACCGAACGATTCATTTTAAATTTTATAATATATAGTGCTTATAAATCATATTGATTTGGTGATAAGTTTGTTTAAGGTAGTTCTGCCCTTTATCGAGTGCATCAATCTGCATGATGTTTAAAATATGTTGTTTTATTTTTGGTGATATTTTATTCATAGCCTTAATATCAAACTTGGTAATTGCAAAAATATGCAACAGATCATGGTATAAATCCCATGTTTTAATCATACATTCAAAATCAATATCCGATAATAAGTGTGAAGCGTGTAAATTAATAATATTATTGCGTATATTACTGAGGGGTATGTTTTTTAAAGGTTTATCAGCGGTTAAAAGTAAATATTGTACAATGAAAGTAATATCAAATAACCCTCCTTGTGCTAACCTTACATCCCATATATTAATGGGAGGGCGTGATTCAAGTAATTTTAGCCGCATTTGATGAATATCGTGGGCTGAGCTTTGGAGATCATGTGGATAGGATATAATTTGCTGTACTTTTTTGATAAGATTGCCTCGAAGGGCATGATGCCCACAAATTGTGTGAATTTTTGTTAAGGCGCATTTTTCCCATATTTGTGCTTCAGTGGTTTGATAATCAATAAACCGTGCATAAGGAATAACCAAAGGGCCAGCATTGCCCGATGGACGCAGTCGCATATCAACTTGATATAATGTCCCTTCGGGGGTTTTTTCTGTAAGCGTTAAAAAAATACGTTTTCCAAGCTTAATATAATAGCTTTTGGTGTCAATATCATAAGCATCAAAACACGTATCATCTTCATAAATCATCATAAGATCAAGGTCAGAATCGACATTCATTTCATAGGCACCAACCGAACCAAGGGCAATAATGCATAAACTGTGTAAATCGTTTTCCTCGAAGGGGAGTTTGTATTTTTGTCGCATTTCTTTTTCAATAATCTTGGCAACCCATCGAATACAAATATGGGCAAGAATGGTTAGACTTTTACTGGCTTGGATTGGTGACATTATGTTTTTTAAAACAAGCACCCCAATTCTGAATTTTTGTTCTCGATTAAAGCGCCGAATAACTGTTAAATGTTTTTGTTGCGAAAAATTTGGGCGTATTTGATAGTTAAGCTCTTGAATAAAATCTTGTTCGCTGAGGGGAGGCTTGAAAAAAGACACATCCATCATGGCATCAAAGGTGCTTGGATAATGTGATAAAAATTCTGCTAAATTGGGGGCAAGCGTAATAATATCGAATAATAAATCCATAAGTTTTTTTGAATGAATAAGATATGAGAAAAACGCCACACCAGCAGGCAGCCCCGCAAGGAAGCGATCAAGGTATAAAAGAGCTTTGTCAGGCATTGTACTTTCGACAATTTTTGTCAATAGTACGGGAGTTAATTCGGTTAAAATTTCTCGAGCCTTGGCCGATCTAACGGCTTTGTAATGTCCTTTATGCCAATTAGAAATCATATTAATGGCAGTTTTGGGATTCTCAAAACCAATATCTTGTAAATGTTTAACCGTATCAGGATGATAATCCACGCCTGAAAAAACCAGTGACCCTTTTTGACTACTTAAAGGGGCATAATGCTCAAATAATGTTTTATTCGCTTCGGTCACAACATTCATGGCTTCAAGCATGGTACTGATAAATAATTGCGGTGTTTGAAAATCACAAAACAAAGCCATACGATCAAAGGCATCACCAGCAGTTGGAATTTCATGGGTTTGTGCATCATTCACCATTTGCAGCCGATGTTCTACTTTACGAAATAAGCAATAGGCATCGTTTAATTTTTCTGCAATATCAGGCTTAATCCATCCTTTATCGGTTAAAATGCTGAGTGTTTCAAGTGTAGAACGATTGCGTAACCGTAAATCACGACCCCCACCAATCAGCTGCTGTGTTTGCACAAATAATTCAATTTCACGAATGCCGCCCTTACCAAGCTTGACATCGTGACCATAAACTTTAATTGAATCATGGCCATAATGTGCATGAATTTGTCGCTTAATAGAATGAATATCTTGAATGGCTGCAAAATCTAGGTTACGTCGCCAAATAAAAGGGCGTAATAATTTTTGTAATTTATCCCACGCTTGCAAATCACCATGCACAAAGCGCCCTTTAATCCATGCGGCACGCTCCCAGTTTTGTCCTGAACATTCATAATAATATTCAGCTGCCTGAATAGGAACAGCAATTTTTGTTGAGGCAGGATCAGGGCGCAGGCGTAAATCAACGCGGTAGACATATCCATTTTGCGTCCGCTCCGAAAGCAATTTAACAACTGATTTGGAAACACGCACAAAGCCATCATATAAATCATGGTAATCAACGTCATCAATGGCTTGTGGATCAAAGAAAATACAAATATCAATATCAGAAGAAAAATTCAGCTCGTATGCCCCTAATTTCCCCATTGCCACCACAACGAGCCCAGACCCTGCTTCAAGCATATTAAAATCGAGCGGTAATTTACCCCGCTTAATCCATTCAATAGACGCTGCCTTGAAAGCCGTTTGAATAAGAAGATCGGAAACCACCGACAGCATTTTTGTAATATCGCTTACATGATATTCAGCCATTAAATCATAAAGAGCAATCACCAAAGAGGAACGCTTTTTTACAAGCCGCATAATAGCCATTAAGGCATCTTGCTTGATTGTCATTAGGTCAATATTAAGCATATTTTGAAACTCGATGAATAAAGCGTCAAAATCTTTATCTTGATGCAGCACAAGCCAATCATGCTGCGTTGTCATGAGAGTGTGTAGATAAGGTGAAAATTTATGACAATATTCATCAACCGATAAATCAAGCTTGCACGTTACCAATAATGTTTTCAGAGGGATCATAGTTTATGCTTATAAATCTTGAGTGCCTTGTAGATTTTGGGAGGGCGGAAAGAGTTCTTCAAGTTCAATCAAGCGATATTCTGCCGTTTCAAGGGCTGTTTGTGCTTGCCCTAATTTCATGGCAGCTTTGTCGAAGCGTTCTGGATTTTGAGCATAAAGATTAGGGTCGACCAAAATATCTTCGAGTGTTTTTATAATACCCTTAAGCTCGTCAATGCGTGCAGGTAATGTTTCATATTCATGCTTGATTTTAAAGGTCACTTTGTCGGTCGATTTTTGCTTTTTATCGCTTATCTTAGTAGGAGTATGCGTGGTTTGAGGCTTATCTGTATCATCTTCATCGTTTTTGCTCTTAAGGATTGCCTCGGCTTCTTTGGTCTCAATATAATCGGTATAGCCGCCAATATGATGGGCAATGTTACCACCCCCTTCGAAGGCAAGAATTTCGGACACAGTTCGATCTAGAAATTCACGATCATGCGAAACAATAATAAGTGTTCCCTTATAACGGCTAAGGACATCTTCAAGCATTTCAAGTGTGTCGGAATCGAGGTCATTGGTTGGCTCGTCAAGAATTAACAAGTTACCAGGGTTCGCCAGTACCTTGGCAAGCATGAGCCGATTTTGTTGTCCGCCAGAAAGACTGCTGACTTCGTCACGAGATCGGGACGGATCAAACATAAAATCCTTAAGATAACCGCAAACATGACGCATTTTTCCGCCAACTTTAACAAATTCACCCTCGGGGCATAGGGTTGCCCATAATGATTTATGCGGTATAAGATCTCGCCTGTTTTGATCGAAATAGGCAACATTTGTGGATGCTGCCAACTTAACGCTACCCTTGTCGGGGGTAGTTTCATTAAGGAGTAATTTTAAAAATGTTGATTTTCCTGAGCCATTATTGCCTAAAATACCAATACGGCGACCCTTTAAAATACGATAAGTAAAGCCATCAAGTAATTTAACAGTTTCGCCTTCACGCTCGTAGGATTTATGCACACGCCAAAAATCAGCAATAATATTAGATGGTAATGCCATATCATCTTTGGATACGCTTAAATGTAGCCTTTTAGTTGCTTGCTTAAAGCCTGATAAATCTTTTTTAAGTAAAGCCTTTTCTTCCTTTAAAAGGGCAACGCGGCGAACATTACGTTTACGACGTGCTGTTACGCCATAAATCATCCAATCGGCCTCTCCCTGCAAAGCACGTTCCCGATTATGAAGTTCACGTTGTTCTTGGGCAAACATTTCTTCTTGCCACTCTTCAAAGCGTCCAAAACCATAAGGGCATACACGCATGCCGCCACGATCAAGCCAAAAAACTTTGTTTGTGACATTCGCCAAAAAGCGTCTATCATGGCTGATGCACAATACTGCACCTTGATAGGATTTCAGATATTCTTCTAGCCATTCAATACCTGCAAGATCAAGATGGTTTGTGGGCTCATCAAGCATTAAAATTTCAGCATCACCCAATAATGCACACGCCAAAAAAACACGTCGTAATTGCCCACCCGATAAATCCTCAAGATTAGAATTTAATGAAATTTGTAACGGTTCGGCAATGCTATCGACCAAATACATATATTCAATTTCTTGTTGCTCCTTGGGGAGTGCAGCAGCAATAAAATCACGGGTATTTGTACCTTTTTCAAAGGGCATAGTTTGTTTTAAATAGCCAATTTTTAAAGCGGGCAGGGACCATTGATCCCCTTTGTCGGGTTGATGCAAGCCCCGTATGACATTCATTAAGGTTGTTTTTCCAGCACCATTACGCCCAACAAGGGCAAGTTTTTCACCATTGTGAATATTGAAACTAAGGTTAGAAAAAACAGATTTATCGGCATAAGATACTTCGGCATCACGCACTGACATTAAAAGCTTACCATGGGACATAATTATATTACTTATTTAAATTTATTATATTGCCTATGATATAGCATATTTGACGGCTGAATAAAGCCAAAAATATGGATTAAATACACAACGCACACAGCTTAAATATTTAATTAAATGATTCATGGTCATAAAGACCGTAAATAATATTTTTTTCAATCCAGCCTGAAAAGTCTGAATGGATAATATAGCAAAAATTCTGTTGACATTTTTCGGGCTTTGTCACAATGCCGCCATCAACTTTGGCGACAACATCGCTTGTTATATTTGGCTTGTCATAAATATCGTGTGTTCCCTCAAGGGTGACAACCATACGTTTTCCGGATAATACGGATTGATGAATCCAGCCCTCTGAGCCATCAAGATCACGAATCCGTCGCCAATGCTCATATTCATTAATGATTTCTATGGGGAGGCCTTTTTTTTGATAAACCCACAAAGTTGCATATTCTTTTCCTGGCCCACTTCGCATATTTGTTTTGCTGTATTTTAAGCTTACAAATCGGGGCAGTGGTAAATTTGTGCTTTTGCCGCGTGCTATTGGAGGCTTTTTAAATTGCTGATCTGGTTGTTTGAGGGGCGGCAAAGCAGGAAAGGCATTATCTTTGTCAGGTAAGGAATCTATTAAAGAATCGGGGAAAGAATTTGGCAAAGAATCCGTTGCATAACTTATATGAGATATACCGCATAAGAGCAAAGAGAGTGAAAAAAATACATAAATTTTCTTAATCATCATATATGTTTATTAGCATAAAAACACAATATCAAGCAATATATATTTAAAATAGCAACTGTAACAATATGATTATCGTAAAATAGGGTATGCAATCTTTTCAAGATATGTTAAAAAAACTATATTTATTTTATGCACACTTTAAATAGTGCAATCAAAAGAAAGCCATAATCCATGACGCAAGATGCATCAGCAGAAAATAATCAAAAAGAAACCAACAAACAATTTGCTCAAACAGCCAAAGCATGGCCCTATGAAGAAGCCCGCAATCTTGCTAAACGCCTTAATTATACCTGCCCTGACAAAGGATATGTATTGTTTGAAACAGGATATGGCCCTTCAGGTCTGCCGCATATTGGTACATTTGGTGAGGTTGCTCGAACAACAATGGTACGCAAAGCCTTTGAAGAATTAACAGGCATGCCCACACAATTATTTGCATTTTCCGACGATATGGATGGTTTCCGCAAAGTGCCAACCAATGTGCCAAACCAAGAAAAGCTTGCTGAATTTTTAAATAAACCCCTTACCCAAGTCCCCGATCCATTCGGAACACATGAAAGTTTTGCGCATCATAATAATGCGCGCTTGCGTGAATTTCTTGATAGTTTTGGCTTTGATTACACGTTTAAATCGGCAACGGAATGTTATCAATCAGGGGTTTTTGATGCGGCTCTTTTGAAAATGTTTGATTGTTTCGAGGCCGTTATGGCTGCCATGCTGCCAACTTTGGGGGCGGAACGCCAGCAAACATATTGTCCATTTTTACCAATTTCACCCAAAACAGGTAATGTCTTACAAGTGCCTGCTGTGGAATTAAAACAAGATTCAAAAACGATTGTTTTTCGCGATGAAGATGGCAGTTTATTTGAAGCACCTGTCATTGGTGGTGCGTGCAAAATGCAGTGGAAACCCGATTGGGCCATGCGTTGGCATGCATTCGATGTGAATTATGAACCTGCTGGTAAAGATTTAACTGATTCTGTCAGTGTTGCAGCTAAAATTGTAAAAGCCCTTGGTAGCCGTCCCCCCGCTGGTTTGATTTATGAATTATTCCTTGATGAACAAGGCCAAAAAATTTCTAAGTCAAAAGGCAATGGACTATCAATCGAGGATTGGTTGACCTATGCCACGCCCGAAAGCCTGTCGCTTTATATGTATCAGCAACCAAAGCGGGCAAAAAAACTTTACTTCGATGTAATCCCCAAGGCCACAGATGAATATTTAACCTTTATCGAAAAATACCACACCCTAGAAGAAGATAAAAAACGTGAAAGCCCTGTGCATCATATCCATCAAGGGAATGTGCCTGTTTTAAAATTGCCTGTTTCCTTTAATATGTTGCTGAATTTAGTGTCGGCCGCTGATGCCTCCGAAGTCGCCGTTTTATGGGGCTTTATCACGCAATATGCCCCCAATGCATCGCCTGAAAATGATCCGTTCCTTGATAATCTTGTTGGGTATGCTGTCCGCTATTATAAAGATTTTATTGCCCCTCACAAGGCGTTTAAAGTCCCGACTGATGTTGAACAAGAAGCCCTACGAGAACTTAAAACAGCTTTACAAAATCTCCCCAAAGACACGTCGGCCGATGATACACAAACGGCAATTTTTACCGTGGGTAAAAACCATCAATATGAAAATTTGCGTGAATGGTTTGGGTGTCTTTATGAAACTTTGTTGGGGCAAAAACAAGGTCCTCGTATGGGTTCATTTTGTGTGCTTTATGGCTTCGATAAAACTATAACGCTCATTGATAATGCGTTAAATCGGGTATCATAATATAAAAATTTAAGGCAATAATGATTAATCTGCATGAAGCCACCAAAGATTTTCAAAAATATCAGCTACCTTATGATTTAAATTTGGTATCGGGGAAAATTCTGCCCAAGCCACATATTGCCTATGAAACTTATGGGGTATTAAATATTAATAAAACGAATGCCATTTTGGTATGCCATGGCTTTACTGGCGATCAATTTGCGGCATCACAGCATCCAATTACAAAAAAAGAAGGCTGGTGGCAAGGGCTTATTGGTTCGGGCAAGGCAATTGATACGGACCATTATTTTGTTATCAGTACCAATGTCATTGGGGGGGCAATGGGGTCAACATCGCCTTGTACAATTAACCCCAATACAGGGCAATTTTATGGGGTCGATTTTCCGCTTATTACCATTACCGATATGATGAATGCCCAGCTTGGCTTACTGGATTATTTTGGCATTGATACTTTATTATGTGCCGTTGG
>JBLHTX010000070.1:0-8241 GCA_047627635.1 Alphaproteobacteria bacterium
TTGCAGATGCAGAATTTCCCGTAACGTATCGTAGCCATGATGAGCCAACCGCTGAAAAAATAGCTGCCTTGCGGGAAACCTTAAAAGAACTTGATATTCCGCTTAAAAAAAGTAATGCCATTAAGCCTGCTTTTTTTAATACATTATTACGCGCCGCACAAGGCACTGAAATTCAAGATATGATTTCAAAAATGGTGCTTCGATGTCAATCACAAGCAATTTACAATACAAGCAATGATGGGCATTTTGGCTTGAACTTAAAACAATATGTGCATTTTACCTCGCCTATTCGCCGTTATGCCGATTTATTAGTGCATCGTAGTTTAATTCATATCCTGAAGATGGGTAATGATGGTTTAATGTGCCAAGAAATTGAGGCAATTCCTGATATTTGCCAGCATATTTCAACAACAGAACGCCGATCCATGAAAGCTGAAATGGATACAAAAGATCGTTTTTTAGCTGAACTTTTGAAAAATAAAATATCACAAAACTTCTCCGCAGGTATTTCAGGAATCACGAATGCGGGTATTTTTGTTAGATTGCCTGATTATGGCGCAGAAGGTTTTTTACCAATTCGCTACCTTAGTCAATTTGGTCGTAAAAAACGCTATTTTGAAACAAATGAGACACGCCATATTTTACGCGATAAATATTCGGGGCAATATTATAGAATTGGGCAAAAAATTCATGTCTCGTTGCTGGAAGTTGACTTGTTGACTGGAAACATGATTTTTACCCTTGTCGATGAAAATGATATTAATAATGGCGATACACATACAAAGTCAAAAAATAAAAAACATGGCAAATCTGATAAAATTGATAAACCAACCAATCGTAAACGCATCAAAGCAAAAAATAATAGTAAAAAAAAGCCGCAAATATAAAAAAATTAATTTAATTTAATCAGTTTCACGATAAAATAATAGAATGCAATAATAACTGATTCTTGGATAAGTGGTTCTGGTCGTGACAAAAATATGCCGTATTATTACAGACAATAAAGCGGGCAATATGAATCCTGCCCTTGCCCTTGCCGATGAGGTCGTGAAGCAAAGTCCGTTTGAAATTAAAATTGAACATATTAAAGTGCAAAATAAAACACTTTTTCGGCTTTTACCTATTAAACTTATTCAATTGTTAAAATTACATAAGTTTATTTATAAACAGTGTAAAATAACCCATAATCCCGATGTTGTTTTAACCATTGGTAATGGGTCTGCATCCATTATGCCTTGTGTCGCACTATCGCTTGACGAACGCCTTAATCATCAAGAAAAAGGCTTGTTTGTGCAATTACAAAATCCACGGATTAACCCACAGCATTTCGATTATGTCGTTGCACCCATGCATGATGATGTGCGTAATAGCAATGTTATTCCAACAATTGGCTCGTTGTCACGGGTTCATAATATTCTTGCAACAACCAATTTTAAAGTACCAACTGAATTTTTAGAACTCCCCAAGCCCGTCATTGCCGTTTTTATTGGTGGCAGTAATAGCCGCTATACTTTTTCCCACAAGGAAGCAACGCAATTGGCACAATATTTGCTAGGCTTTAGCATTTCTAATAAAGTTTCTTTGGCAATAACCTGCTCAAGACGCACTGGGAAAGAAAATGAGCAAATATTGCGTAATTTACTAAATGGAGACACTATTTATTTCCCTGAAATAGCCGTCGATGCATCACAAGAGAACCCATATTATATGATGTTAAAATACTGCGAGGCATCAATTGTAACTTGTGATAGTGTGAATATGATTTCTGATTCGGTTGTTGCAGGTCTTCAAACCTTTTTATACACCCTGCCCGGTGATAATGGTAAGTTTGCATATTTTTATAATGCCCTTAAACGTAGAGGATTATTGTCAAATACAAGTGATGATTATCAAAAAAAACGAATTGGTGTCTTGAACGAAACACAACGCGTAGCAAAAATTATTATTGCTGCTTTACTAAAAAAAGAGAGTAATCATGGATGAAATGACGCTTGCTATTTTACTAACCTTAATTTCGGCCTGTGCACATGCCGGTATTAATGCCGTTTTAAAATTAAGTGATAACAAAGTTGTTTTGCGTGCTTTAACATCTTGGGTTTCTGCAATTCTTTTCCTTCCTTTAATATTCTTGACTGATTTACCCAATACAATGGGCTGGATTATGCTGGTGGCCTCTGGTGTTGCACATTTTTGTTATCAGCTTTGTCAAATTCAATCGTTAAAATATGCCGATTTATCCATTGCATATCCCATTACACGGGGAGCAACGCCTGTGTTTACGGTAATTGCTAGTATTTTGTTTTTATCCGAAACAATTTCAATGACTGCTTTTGTTGGTATTTGTATTATCTCCTTATCTGTTTTATCTGGGTTATCATTTGCAAAAATGCGAGGCGATACAATGCTTCGTAAAGGTGTATTTTGGTCATTATGCACTGGTTTTGGCGTGGCAATTTTTACCGTCATTGATTCGTATGGTGGACAAATTGTTGATAATTCTCTAAGTTTTATTGCATGGTTTTTCTTGTTTAATGGCGTAGGCATCAGTATTTTATCACTTGTACAAAATGACAGAAAACAGCTTAAAAAAATTGCCATTGGTGAAACAAAGCTTGCTTTAATTGCGGGGCTTTGTGCGGCTATCAGCTATAGTGGTATTATTTACGCTTTCTCGCTTGTGGGCGGCAAGACAGCTGAACTTTCGGCTCTGCGTGAAACTGGGGTTATTTTTGGTATGGTCTTAGCCTATTTTATCCTCAAAGAAGATATTACAATTCGTCGCCTATTATCCTCAGTAGGGATTTTGGTCGGCGTTGCGATTATTGCAACATCATAAAATGATTGTTTTATATTATGAATAAATTTCTTAAATTCATTCTTGAGCTTGGTCCATTATTGGTTTTTTTCTATCTCAATAGCCGTGCTGAAACAGTGCATATTGCAGATTACACATTAAAACCGTTAATGGCTGCAACTGCTGGATTTATTATCGCAACAGTGGCTTCATTGTCAATTATGTATATAATGGTACGAAAATTACCTGTGATGCCTTTAATATCAGGTGTTTTTGTGGTTGGCCTTGGTGGCTTAACACTTTACTTGAATGATGAGACATTTATTAAAATTAAACCAACTTTGGTGAATATTGTCTTTGGATCAATCCTGTTGATTGGCTTGAAATTTAACAAAGTCTTTTTAAAAATGCTCCTCGAAGAAGGGTTTAATTTAACCGACAAAGGATGGCATGGCTTGACCATTCGGTGGGGCTTGTTTTTTTATTGCCTTGCATTTTTAAATGAAATTGTTTGGCATAACTTTACAACCGATCAATGGGTTACATTTAAAGTTTTTGGCATTATGCCGTTGACGATTGGGTTTGTACTCCTGAATATTCGCTTTATTATGCAACATACACAAAATACCGATGAGACTTTAAAAACGCCCAAAAATAATCCGCCCCACATAGAATCCTAGGCCGCACATCATAAGTGAACCAAAAACACTTATGATAATATAAACCGTCATCATTGCTATGTTATCTTGATATAGTTTAATTGCATCAAGTGAAAAAGTCGAAAACGTGGTAAAGCCACCCAAATAACCAATAATTAATAATGCATATATGTGCTTTGGATAGTCACTAAGACTTAAAAAATAGCTTATGATAACCGATATCACAAAACTACCGATCATATTACAAAGCAGCGTTGCAATCCATGAATGCTGATTAAAATGGCTCATAAGCTGATATATGCAAAAGCGTGTAGCGCCACCAAGACCAGACCCGATAAAAACAAATAATAAATTTAGCATAATAAATAATAGCATATCATCGACAAAAAAAGCAAGCCATCGACAAAGGCCTTGATATTGTTGAAAAAGCCACAAGAAAAATCTTGTGGCTTTAATATTATTTTAAAAAATGACTGATTATGCTTTAACAGCGTTAATCACTGACATCGCTTGTGCAATCATGTTTGTTGGATTATTCATATCTGCTGGCAATAAAATTGTGTTATTTGTTTTGGCAAGTTTTGAAAAGGCTTCAACATATTGTTCCGCAACTTTAAGGTTCATGGCTTCACGGCCACCTTTTTGTTCAATTGCTTCACCCACTGTAATTAACCCTTTTGCTGTTGCATCGGCAATCGATAAAATGGCTTCGGCTTCCCCTTTTGCCCGATTAACTTGGTCAAGCATTGCGGCTTCTGAAGCAAGCACTGTTTGCTGTTTATCGGCTTCGGCACTGTTAATTTGTGCTGTCTTGGTGCCTTCAGAATCGAGGATTTGTGCACGCTTGCGGCGTTCTGCCGTCATTTGAAGTTCCATTGCCTCCAGAATACTGGGCGGCGGAGTAATATTTTGAATTTCATAACGCATACATTGAATGCCCCATTGCTCGGAGGCTTCATTAATGGTTCTGACGATATTGGCATTTAAAGATTCACGCTCTTCGAATGTGCGATCAAGAGAAATTTTACCAATTTCAGAACGCATCGAAGTTTGGGCAAGTTGCGTAATCGCATAATATGGATCTTGTGCGCCATAGGCAGCGTGCTTTGCGGATAAAATACGCACATAAATAACGCCATCAATCCTTAGGCTGACATTATCTTGGGTAATAGCAACTTGCTCGTGCACATCAATCGCTTGCTCTTTAAGGGAAAACTTATAAGCAACAGATTGCATAAAGGGGATTAAAAAATTAAGCCCTGGTTCAAGCACACTTTCAAAGCGTCCTAAATTTTCGATAACCCATGCCTCTTGCTGGGGAACCAATTTAATGCCTTTAAAGGCAATTAAAAAGATGAGAAGTCCAATTGCAACTGCAATAACAATACCTGATTCCATAAACACTCCTATTTTATATTAATAGATTTAATGCTATGACATATTGATTATTTAAGAAACCTTTTTTTTAGGTTTTCCTTTGTTATCAGTCTCAGTATTTTCTTTTCGTAGATTTTCAGTAACATAAAACATACCATCAATCACAGATGTAATTTTAACACTTGTTTCAGCTGATATTTGATCTTTGGTGTTTTCATCCGCAATCATCGCCCTTACTTTTGTACCAGACCATATTATTTCGCCCACTTTTCCCTTTTCCATGTCTTTACTGACATTGGCATAGGTACCAATAATATTGCTATAATCGCCGCTATCACCGTAATTAATAAATTTTTTAAGCGGTACCCATAAAATAGCAGACCAAATTGCCGTAAATATAAAGAAATATAAAAGCTGTAACCCAATGTTTGAATTTAAATCAGGATTTATATAAATCAATAAAGACACAGTAATTGCTGAAAACCCCGTAAATAAAACGCCAATTCCTTGAATGCCAAATATTTCAAGCATCATTAAAACCATGCCCAAAATACTCCAAATAACAATATCACTCATATTTTTTCCTAAATTTTATATATCTTAAAGTCATTGTTTAATTTTTGCATTACGTTTGTAAATTAAGTGTAAATTACGCACATAAATAATAATTGGCAATGACTGCCCCATAATAATAACAATTTCACGTTCACGAATGCCGTAAACCAACAAACAAAGCGCACCCAAAATTGACAAATACCAAAAATAAACGGGCACAACAGATTTTTGAGCCCGTTCCGATGCAACCCATTGTACGACAAATCTCATCATAAACAAGCTTTGTGCGGCAATCCCAAAAATTTTCCAAGGATCGTGTAGTTGATTAATAATATCGTTGAAAAACTGATAAAGAATATCCATTTAAAGCATTTCAGCAATAATACTGGCTTTCTTGCGGCGCTTCATAAGCCATAACACGCCCAGTAAATCAAAAATACCTGCTGCAAACCGATCCCAATTCCCATATTTCGAGCGCCCTGCCCTGCGGTGACGATGCCCAACATCAGCAAGCAAAACCTGGTAATGCTCACGCTGAAACAAAGCCGCAAAATAACGATGCATATGATTAAAGTAAGGCAATTTTAAATAAGCATCACGCCTAAATACCTTAAGCCCACAGCCTGTATCATCGACCCCATCTTGGAGAATCGATTTACGAATTTTATTAGCAATGAAGGATGCATATTTTTTTGACACCCTATCATGGCGGATTTTTCGCTGTCCTGCAACCATCGCAACATTTGGCTGTGCTTGACGTAACATGCTAACAAGCATAGGGATATTGGCGGGAATGTTTTGCCCATCACCATCAAGTGTAACAATAATATTGTGCCTTGCACACTGAACACCCGAATGAATAGCGGCGCTTTGCCCACACACTATTTTATGGTTAACAATAAATAAATGCGGCATAGATTGCTTAAGTGTTTTTAAAACTTCAAGACTATTATCGGTTGAGCCATCATTAACATAGATAATTTGAAAATCGACTTCCAAGACAAGGGCATGATTAATTTCATGGATTAAGGCAGTAATATTTTCAGCTTCGTTTTTTATCGGCACAATGACCGATATATTCTGATTAAAATTATTATTCATATTACAAGCTTCTTTTTAAGAATATCAGCGTATGGCATTTGACAATAACACACACAATAATCAACAATAACATAACTAAGCCCCAAAGAAACAAACACATCGCTGGTATAATGCGAGCCAAGCATAACACGGCTTAGGGCAACCATGATAGCCGATAAATACCAATATAAACGATATTTTGGGAAAAATCGTGCCATCGCCATCGCAACAATGCCCCATGTAATGGCGTGCCCCGAGGGGAAAGACGCAAAATCATAGTCAATATGAAATGGCTGAAAATGATAGGCCCCTACTTCATTGAAAAATTTTGGGCGGGCACGACCAATAAAAATTTTCAGCATATTAACGCTGATTGCACCAATAATCATGGCAGATACAATTTTAAAAAATGCAGTTAATATTTCAAAGCGTTTTTTGGCATTAAAGTAATACGCCATTAAAAAACCAATTAAAACAAGGGACACACAATATATGCCATCACCAAGGCGGGTTATATATTGAAAAATAAAATTTGTAGGTTGTGAAATTAATTGTGTTTTTGTCCGAATAAAAGCGTCGCTTAAAAAAACAAGCACCCCCAATAAACTATAAAATATATAATATACTTTATGGTGTTTCATATTATATCATTATTCTTATCGCTTATATAAATCAATATGCACAATATCACCGCCATTTATAGCAATACCGTTAAATGTGGCAATAGGCTGAATTTGCGGAAATTCTAGTCTGAATTTTAAATTATCATTACCAATGAAAAATAAACTACATGGCGTTGCCATTTTAAATTGTTCAATAAGCGTTTGGGTTGTTGCAAAATGTGTTTGTGTACCAATTTTAAACATCACAGAAGGCTCGTTATAGCCCGAAACAAATACCGCATTACGACTGCAACCCGAGATATCAATCGCATTATTCATGCTGTTTGCTAGATCAAGGCTGTGTATTTTCGGGATCACGCGCCCAAATACATTTGGCATAATAATAAGGGCTTGGATGGTTAACAAAATAACAACACCGTGAATAAAGCCATGGCGTAATTTTATTAATACTAATAGAGCCGTTAAAACCGACAAGACAGACAATGTCAGGGTTAAAACATCAATTTGTTGAGCATAATAATATAAAATAGTCGGAATAGCAGTCGCCACCAAACAAGAAATAACAAGATAGATAAACGCCCAAAGGAAATATAATTTCCCCTTAAGAATGTCATAATGATCGTGAATTAATTGGACACAAACCCCACTGATACCAACAATCAATAGGCTATAAAGCGGATATGTATAATGGGGTAATTTGGTGGGGACAAGTTCAAAAATTAACCATACAGGAATAATGCTCGCAAGCACAAACACATAAGCATCGTTAATTTTTCGGGCTTTGAACATCACAATAAGGGCAAAAGGCGATAAAAGAGATAAGGGCCAAAAAACGCCAAAATGTGCCAATAAATGCGTTAAAGGCGGTGCGCCATGACTTTGAACCCCAGATAAGACTTTGTTTAAAAGATCGCCGCCTGCTGATTGCGTGAAAAATTGACCACCCGATATATCTTGTATCATTATAAACCAAGGCAAAACACACACCAATACAAGGCATATTCCATAATGCGCCTTGAGGGGGGCAAGCCATTTAATTCCTTTATTCGCAATAGATAACGCAATAATCACGGGCACAATGACAGCAAGATTCATACCCTTAACCAAAATACCAACTGATAGGGCAAGCCAAAAAATTAAAAAATGCCGTGTT
>JBLHTX010000071.1:0-8219 GCA_047627635.1 Alphaproteobacteria bacterium
TATTTTTTATGGGGATTGTCAAACGGCATTTTTACAAAATAATAATCATACCCAAAAATTAAATACAACAGACACTGCCCATATTCATAATGCGCGTATGTTTTGCACCACGCCCGATATGTTTACCACTGAACAGGCAGAAAACCAATTTAAAGCCTTGCAAGTAGATTGCAAAACCATTCGTTATGGCACTGATTGTTATGGCTATGGTGCCCTTGCGGCTGGATGGGGTGACTTGGTGTTTGAATCTGATGTGCATGCTTATGATATTTTCCCAATGATCCCGATTATACAGGGTGCTGGCGGTATTGTTACCGCACCCGATGGCCTGGATTTTAAAACAGGCAGCGTTATTGCATCTGGCAATGCAATATTACACAATAAAGCACTTGACTTATTTAAAAATTTATGAATTAGGCATTAATATTGCATATCATAAACTTGTAATTGTATTTAGTTTTTTATAAGTAGTATTGTATATGGTAAATTTTAATAATCCCAATAATGTAGATCAAGCACAAACAACACCGAATAATACAGTCGCACCTGATATTTTAAATTTCGGTAATCCCCTAGAAGATTTATTCGATACCGATGAAGAAGTGGGTTATGGTGACTTTCTGGCTCAAATTTCGCAGCTCATGCAACCAAGCACGCCAGATACCACCGATAATTCTGTGACAAACAATGATGATGCGGCATTGCCCATTGCTGATATTTTTAATATTGCTGATGTTTTTAACACTGCAGCACAAGAGGATGGGGATGCTGCATTAGCAAAATTAATGACTGAAATACAAAATATTACACAAGTACAAACGCTTGGCGAAAATGACGGCAATCTTGAAAAGATCTTGGATAAAGTATCTCAAATCAGAGGCATTATGAATCCAGATAATCCTGCACAAGCACTCACAACAGCGACCGATGATGGCAATGCCCTGTTAGCACAACTTACCGCATTAATAGGAGGCAATGCAGCAGAAGGCAATGCAGCAGAAGGCAATACAGCGACAGACAACGCTATGTTAGAGCAATTAAACGCATTATCAGCCGCAATCACCGAAGCATCAGGGAACACAACAACAGGTAATAATGATACATTGTTAGACCAAATTGCGGCATTAACAGGAGGCAATACGACAACAAATAATAATAATGCCCTGTTAGAACAGCTTACAGCATTAGTGGGAGGAAATGCAGCAGCAGGCAATAATACATTGTTAGGACAAATTGCGGCATTAACAGGAGACAATGCAGCAGCAGCGGGCGATAACAATACACAGCAACCCCCTATTAACGTGCAAACAGGTGTTGATATTGCGGCTGATGAAACAAAAAGTGACCTTGAGAAAATTACAGAGCTCACTGGATTAATTGCACAATTAGGCGGCGATTCAGCACTCGATCAGACATTAAGTGCCTATATTGATTCTCTTATCGAGGTACAATCACAGCAAAATATCCTAGAAATGAATAATCAAAGCACACAAGCAAATGCAATTCTTGATGAACAAATGCTGGCACTGCGGAATAATTATCTTGTTTTCTCAAAGCAACTTGAGCAATACACGCTTGATGCCCAAAATAAAGAAAAAGTAACAAATTTGCTTTTTGACCTTACCTTTAACATTACAACAAATCGCTTTCAGCTTGCAAAAACCGTTGTGAATGCAGCGAAATATTAAATAATAATAAAGTAAGGTAAAGCGATGCTTGGTGATAATTTCTCTGAATTTTGTTATGCATTAAATGGCAATATGGCATTTAATGAAACGCTTAAAATTGTTTTTATAATGCCTTATCTCAATGATAAACAGCGGACGGCTTGCAAAAAATGTGTGCAAAAACATGGCGGTATTATTGGCGACATAATTCCCGTTGGCGCTTTGCCACTGGACTTATATCAAACAGGCGACCTTTATTATATCAGTGAATATTTTTATATCATTGAAGCATTACGCGCTTTATCATTAAACATTAACATTGAACTTTATATCACAACGCATGAAAATATTAATATTATTGATAAAAAATCTGTTATTGAAAATGGCTTTAAGCTGAATTTGAACACGCATTCAATGGCACTTAAAGATGCTGTTTATCAGTATTATCACAATACACATCATCATACATCTGCTTTTAAAATGCATAATCATTGCACATTTAATCCTGTCAATCAGCCAATTCATATTGATCACAGAACCATTTTACATATTAATGATTATATTAAAGACCAAAAGAAAACGACATTTTTTAAACAGGCACTCAAACAAAGTGCTGTTATTCGAGATATTGATATTGCACGCCAACATACAAATTTTGACTTAAACGATGATATGCGTCTTGCATTAACAACAAGCAAATCGACCTATCATTTGCCAACTCATCAAGGAAAATCACCGAATCAAATTGGTAAATTTGTTTTACATTATAAAAATATTGCTTTGTCTTTTATTAATCATCACAACGAAGTTGATTATATTTATTTTAATCATAATAGTACAAACACCGCAAATCCAAATGCAGACCTTTATCATTTTATTGAAATATATCTGAATAAAGTACCAGAAATCATGGTGAAATCTCCTTTGTTAATTGCCCTTCCCCAACAAAATCCAAATATTTATATGATGCGCGGTATTATTTATAATAATCAAATATTACCGATGGGGATTTTAAGACAAGCGCAAAAAAATTATTCAAATATCATATTACAGCCGCAATATGATCATTATCATATTTATCATCATTCTTGTGATGCATTAAAAATGTTATCTGAATGTGTCGCAGTTTTAAAAAATAAATTTCCACTTTATTATTATGGTATCGATTATTATATTGTGAATAATACGATTAAAATTTCAGGCATTAAAGCCCTTAAAACCCATGATCTTGGCTTGATTGCAAGCTATTATCATCAAAATAGTCACATCGTTGATCGTTATATTTTACAGAACAAGCAAGATATTCAAAAATATAATGTCAGTACAAATATGATGGATACAATAATTGGCGCCCAACTTCGTGATTTAATGTTGCACTATACGCGTGCACAATTTACGAGGCAATCGAGAAGCTGTTAAACACACCCTGCTTTTGCTTGACTAGATTTTACGGTTGGCCCTAAAGATTTATCTTTGGGCACATAGTTTTTTTCAACTTCGAGGAATGTTAAACATGCATCTTTTTTTTGCTTCAGATAATGTAAGCTTAGGCCTAGCTTTAATAAATTATGCCCTGCTTTTGCACTTTCTGGGAATTTTCTTTTTCCTTCCAGAAAAGTCAAAGCAGCTTTGCTATAATCTTTGCGGGAATAATATGTTTCACCAAGCCAATAATAAGCGTTAGGCACGAGTGATGCATCGGGATGTTTTTGAATAATTGCGTTAAAGCCTTGCTCGGCTTTAATATAATCCCTTGTCTTCAAATGTGCTTGTGCTGTTTGATAGAGTGCTTTGACGGTTATAGGGGTTATTTGTGTTTTTTTTTCAGAATTTTTTTTTGATACTTTTGACACTGTGGGGGCAATAATTTTTGACACCGCATCTTTTTCAGTCTGACTTTGTGTCTGAGGTGTAATTATTTTTTTCTCAATAATACTATTGGTAACCAAAGGCTCTTGTGGTGTTTCAATTGATTTGGTTGGCGTTTCAAGTGATTTAAAGCGTAACTCTATTTCTTTACGCAGTCCCTTAAGCTTTAAGGTAACATTTTTGTTTTTATATTTTAAAGTTTCAACTTCACCCGTTAATCGACGAATTTCAAGTTCTTGTTGTTCAATACGTTCATTATAACCAACAATTGATTGTGCATGTACTGTACCTGACAATTGCGAGCAAATTAGCCCTGATATGGCAAGTAATCTTAGTGTCTTTAATGGGTTTTTCATACAACCACTCATAAGTTACTATTGATTATAATTTAAAAAACCGCCCAAAAAAAATTAATACTATTAAAGGGCGGTTTTGATATTATATCGGCAATTATTGTGGTGTTACAACTGCGCGACGATTTTTAGCCCATGCATAAGAATCAGATCCTTCAACAGCAGGACGCTCTTTACCATAAGATACGGCATTAAAAGCAGACATTGGAATGCCCTGTGATACTAAATAATTGCGAACTGAATTGGCACGACGTGCACCAAGCGCAATATTATACTCACGTGTGCCACGCTCATCAGCATGACCTTCAATCATGACTGAACGACCAGCGGCATACTGCTTTAACCAAGCAGCTTGCTGACGCAATGTATTTTTAGCATCAGATGATAATACATATTCAGCAGTGCCGAATAATACACGATCACCAATGTTTTTACGATATTCTTCTAAAGAACCTGGTGTAATTTGATGCATACCACCTTGGTGGTTGTTTTGTGTATGCTGACCAGAATTATCGACTGCATTATTATATGCGTTGTTTGTTGTTGCAAGTGGGTTATTTTTAGAACCGCAAGCAGCGAGTAATGATGCTGCAATAGCAACGAGGGCTATTTTACAAAATTTGTTTGACATACTGTTTCTCCAAATGTAGGTTTTCAATAAACCCAATGATAGGCTTTAACCAAAATATTACAAAATGTACAATCAATTTTCACTTAAATCAATTTTTTTTCAATATCTTTTATTTTAGATATTAATAATGTACCATATAATATATAATATATAAAACAGGAGTATTTTATTATGGCAATTAAATTTAAATTCATTTCAACTCTTATCATTTCTATTATATTATTCATGCTTTATCTTACTTTTTTTACACCACAAATTAAACAGATACAGGTTTCGCAAGCAATTTCTTTAAAAGCTTTGCTTGAGAAAAACTAATGAAATACGCCCTTTTTTTGGGAGGGGGGGGTTATAAATGCAAGCGATAACCTGTAACAAAAAAGTAACAGATTTTTTGCAATCAAAATCTCTTCAAAAAAATTTTTCTGTGAAATCTATCGATGCCTATCGCAGTGATCTTGTGGGTTTCGATAATTATCTTAAAGCTTATTGCAAAATATTGCTTGAAAAATCAGGTCTATTACAAATTGAAGAATATATTGCCTTTCTTCATGATAATCAATATCAGCCCTCGGCGATCACCAGAAAAATATCGGCTATTCGGCAATTTTATAAATTCCTTTACCTTGAAGGCTTAATTTTCGAGAATCCTGCTCGTTTACTTAAAACGCCTAAATTTAACACCAAACCCATACAACCCCTCAGCTATAATCAAATACAAACTTTGCTTCATGCAGCTGATAATTTTATATTTCCCCATAATATACGCCTTAAAGCCTTAATTGAACTTGCCTTTGGGGCAGGACTTCGCGTTACCGAACTGACTTCAATTCCTTTTGAAGCCGTCAATCACAAGCGGGATTATACAATTATAAAAGGCAAAGGCAGCAAAGAACGCCTTATTCCCTTAACCGATATTATGAAGCAAGCCATTACCGATTATTTACCCTATCGATCCTATTTTTCTAATGGACTTGATACGCCCTATTTATTCTCATCCACTGGCAAAGAAGGCTATTTAAGTCGTGTTCGCTTTTTTCAGCTCCTTAAAGAGCTTGCAGTTTTTGCCAATATGGATCCTCAAATGCTCTCGCCTCATGTATTTCGACATAGCTTTGCCCTCTCACTCCTACGAGGGGGTGCTGATCTCAAAAGCCTGCAAGCCCTATTGGGTCATGAGAAAATTGATACTGTCGAAATTTACACCAAAGTCAATAATGATGATTTATGGAACATGATGCACACGCATCATCCTCTTGAAAAATAATATATTATAAAGTTCGTGAAAATAAAATACTTTACTTTTTTATGTTTAAATGATATTAAAAGATAGTTTTTCTGTTTCCTCAAGGAATTTTATGAGCCGTATTGAATTTCCCCTCCCCTCACAATCGCATCATGATGTGCTTAAAAATTCCGATAATATTATTGTTAAGATTAAAAATAATCAAGTTTCAGCATTCATGCCTGCTATCCTTAATCCCGAGCAAGTTCATAAAAGCACAATAACAAGCCTTGCTCTTAATGCCGCATCAGGCAGTTCGGTCACTATCGAACAACAATCCCCTTATCCCAAACTTGTTAGTGAATTAACGCATTTTGATTATGTGTATTAAATTTATACCCTATATATCTTATAAATTATCTATGATTATCAATGCCTTTGTCGATGCCTTGACAAATTTGTCGATCTATCTTATTATTTATCTATAATGTATTTTTATTGCAAATTTTTTTTTAATCGCATATATCCACACAACATATTTTTAAAAGATACACATTTCAAGACATATACTCAAAGGTAAAATATTATGGTTAATTTCAAAGAAATTACAATTCCAGAAGATCATATTGGCAGACGCTTAGACCGCTTTTTACGGCATTTCTTCAGTGATCTCTCACAAGCCGATCTAGAAAAATTATTACGCTCTAAAATGCTGCGGCTTAATGGACAAAAAGCCAAAACAGATACACGCATTACCGATGATGCAGTGCTTCGCTATCCTGATTTTTTGGTGCTTAATGAATATTCCATTTCCGACAACAGCACATCCGTTTCATTTCCCCGAGAAATCATCCTCTATGAAGATGGTGATTTAATGGTGATTAACAAGCCTCATGGCCTTGCATCGCAGGGCGGCAGCAATATGAAAATTCATCTTGATATGCTTCTTGAGACACTCCCAAAACGCAATGGCTATCGTCCATCCACTGTGCATCGCCTTGATAAAGATACATCGGGTTGTTTGGTGATTGCTAAAAAACGAACCATTGCCGCAAAGCTTGGGGAAGCCTTAAAAGAGCGGCAATTTAAAAAATACTATCTTGCGATTACAGAATCAGTGCCGTATGAGGGCTGCGGAGTCATTGAGAATTTTGTTGCAAAATCCCAAACAGGCAAACAAGATTCCATGAATATCGTCTCATCTGATACCCCAAAGGCACAATTTGCAAAATCGCTTTATTATGTTACCTCGCACAATAGCGATCACGACAAGGCGTTGCTTTTAATGGCACCCATTACAGGGCGAACGCATCAATTACGGCTGCATTGTCAATCGCTTGATTGTTCGATTGTGGGCGATGGTAAATATAATAATGACTCAGCTCTGAAAACAAAATTATGTCTTCATGCCGCAAAGATAATTTTTGAACATCCAACAACCGAGAAGATGATTGAAATTGATGCACCAATCCCTGAGCATTTTAGAAAAACAGCCGATAAATATCAATTATCCTTGAAAAATCCTGTTTCCTATGAGAATAAAGAAATGATACAACAATTATTGAAACCACTGCCAATCCTATAACCATCTGGCATAATTTGGCATAATAAAGAGCTCACAAAATGGATTTTTTACTTGAACCAACAATCATCGCAAGTTTTATTTCGCTGACAATACTTGAAATTGTGCTTGGCATTGATAATATTATTTTTATTGCCTTATTGGTTCAGCATTTACCTGAATTACAACAGAAAAAAGCTCGTAATATTGGGATTTTCCTTGCTTTTATTCTGCGGATTGCCATGCTTTTTGGGATTGTCTGGATTATTGGCCTCAAAGAACCTTTTATTACTTTATTCGATCACGACTTTTCGGGCAAAGACCTTATGATGCTTGCAGGAGGAAGTTTCTTAATCTACAAAGCAACATCGGGCATTCACGAAGAAGTATCGGGCGATCTTAAGGCTGAATATAAAAAATATAGCGGTGCTTTTTTTGCGACAATCAGTCAAATTGCGTTAATTGATTTGGTTTTCTCATTCGATTCCATCATGACTGCGGTGGGTATGACCGAACACACAACAATCATTATTGCGGCCATGACAATTGCGATGGCGTTTATGGTACTTGCGGCCGATAAAATATCTGAGTTCATTCAAACTTATCCGTCACTTAAAATGCTTGCTTTGTCTTTTGTCATGTTAATTGGGTTATTATTATCCATTGATGCTTTTGGTGTTCATGTACCAAAGGGATATATTTATGCAGCAATGGCATTTTCATTGGGCGTTGAAACGCTTAATATTGTACGTGGTCGTCATAATAAAAGTCGCAATAAAAAACGTGTCTAATCTTCTATCAAATCATAAAACCTATGAGTAACATGGACGCATTAAATAATATTGATCTTGAGGTATTACCAGGCAGTGATCGCAAATCCAGCGACACAAAATTACGGCTTGGTAAAAAATTAAAT
>JBLHTX010000072.1:0-8078 GCA_047627635.1 Alphaproteobacteria bacterium
AAGCGAGTATAAATCTAACATTATGGATTGCTTCGCCATTCTAACGAATGACTCGCAATGACGGGCTAACGAATGACTCGCAATGACGGGCTAACGAATGACTCGCAATGACGGGCTAACGAATGACTCGCAATGACGGGTTTTTTGTGTTGAGATAAGACTTAATCAATCCCAAGCTCGGTCAAGAAATTATTGCCTGCGCCTGCTTTGCGACTGACAAGATATTCATCACATTGATCGCTTAGTTCATCAAGCTGATCTTCAAAGAAATGCCCTGCATCTTCGATAATTGTATGCTCGATGGTGATACGCTTTTGAATTTTCAGCTTATCTGCTAATTGCTTGACGTAACCTGGCGGTACAATTTTATCGTCAGCACCATTAATAATTAAACCCGATGACGGACAAGGCGCAAGAAAATTAAAATCGAACATATTAGCAGGCGGTGCAACCGAGATAAAACTTTGAATTTCAGGGCGACGCATTAAAAGCTGCATACTAATCCATGCACCAAACGAGAAGCCAACAACCCAGCATTCTTGGGAATCTTTATTGGCATTTTGCAACCAATCCATTGCCGATGCTGCATCGGCTAATTCACCAACACCATTATCATATTCCCCTTCAGACATGCCAACGCCCCGAAAGTTAAAGCGTAAAACAGAAAATCCCCGTTTTTTTAAGGTATTAAACAAAGTATAAACTACTTTGTTGTTCATGGTGCCGCCAAACTTTGGATGTGGGTGTAATATTAAGGCAAGTGGCGCACGGGCTTGATCAGATTTATAGTATCTGCCTTCAATGCGTCCAGCAGGTCCTTGAAATTGAATATTGACCATTTAAAATGCTCCTTACATTTTTTACACAATATATTGAAATTGTATATTTATTCTTTATACATATTAATAACGACTATCAATATTTTTATGAGATGTATTGATTTAATAATGCAAAAAATTTGCCAACTCTCTATTTTATTTTATATTCATGCACTATTTTGTCTCGATTCTGCCTACACCTATCATTTGTACTTATTATTTGTGCGATGCATAATTAATACAGGTAAAAATACAGGCAAAACCCATATTGGCATGATTTATGAATGTATATAAATAATAATAAAAAAGGGGCATCGTATGAAAAAAGAAGTAGATACACTTTTAAATCTTGCTTATATTTATATGAATTATGGCAAAACGAAACGTGCTATTGATTATTTACTGATTGCCTATCGGATTGACCCGCATAATATTCAAGTTAAGAAAATGAAAATTGCTGCGTTTCGCGATATTGGCGCATTTTCGCAAGCCCTTGAGATCATCAAAGAACTTGAGGCCCGCCCAGAAGTAGAACTTCAAGACAAAATTACCTTAAAATTAATGAAAAGCTTTTGCCTTAAAGGCACTGATAAGCTTGAAGAAGGCCGCACCGTCTTTGCCGATTATTTAAAGCACCGCAAAGAGTTAGCGACCAAAGATTTTATGAAAAAACATCGCAAGAAACTGTTAAAATTATCGAATTCTAATTATTCAAGCGGCACAATTAACACAAACAAAGATATTGATCAATTTGTCAAACAAGCAAAAGCACGTTAGACTTTTTTTAACCAGAAGCTAGATTTGAAACGCTAATGATAAGCTAGATTTGAAACGCTAATGATAAGCTAGATTTGAAATGGTTTATGCGTAATAACGCAGTGCAGGCCCTGACCGTCAAAATCTTGATATCCTAATGTTTTGGCATAGGCAACAAAACTGCCGTCACTTTGGGTATAATAATCATGCGTCTTTGATTTATCAGCAACAAGTAATGGGAATTTTTGAAATAAGCCATTATTATCAGAAGCAGCAATAATTTTATGATCTTGATTTAAAATCAGAATACGCACTTGCTTATGCTCTTTGGAGGCAACAATCGGATTATTACATAAAATATTTTTTGCTTGCGATTCCCAGTCAAAATAAATGCCGATTGTACCCACAATACGCCCATTTAAGTGCTCGCCATGCCTGATTGCTGCACCACAAACCATAACAGGGCTATCATTATGAAGGTGACAATTATACACATCATCAACAGAAAATTGATCGCCATTAAAAGTATTCATTGCCCCTTGAAACCATTTTTTATCAGAAACAGTACTGCCTTGAATTCTTTTATGTTCAGAATGTGACGTCGCAATAATAATGCCCTTTTTGTCGGTTAACACAATATTTTTATAGGCAGGATAAAAATGCCCTAACAGGGTTAAACGCTTTGCCGCAGATTGTAGAATATTTGGGTTATCCTCTTCAATTGCTTTGGATAACGCATCATCGGTTGCCCATAAACGTGCATTAGATGTGCCATTTGCAATATGTTGCGTGATTTGTTGCAAAGTTGTTTGTGCAAGCTCGACATAACGGCCACAGTCACGACTTTCAAATTGTTTTGAAATTTCTTCGGTTTGAAGGCGTATTTTTTCATAGACAGTTGTTCTAAGCTCTTTGGTATTGCGTTCTGCTTGGCCTGCCAAAGATTTTACCTCGGTTGCCACAACAGCAAAACTTTTCCCTGCATCGCCGGCTCTTGCGGCTTCAATTGTTGCATTAAGGGCTAATAAGTTTGTGCGACTTGCAATATCTTCATTAACATGTGCAAAGGCTTCAAATTCTTGTTTAATTGTATCAATAATGTTTTTTACATCAAGCTTTGACATGGAATTACCTTCTGAGCATATCTATTTTAAAGCAACTTTAAAACAAGAAGCTTAACAAGGTATGAACAAAAAACCTTATTCCTTGCTCCCCAACAGTTCTTTTATGGTATAATCAAGCGACTGAGAATTGGACATAATACCAACATGACCCGCAGTTTTTTTATCATAAGCCGTATTGCCCATTGCAAGGGATGTTTTTTCTTGGATAATTTTTGCATTTGGGAAATGTGTCTTAAGTCTTTCAAATTGATTAAAGTCAGCACTGGTGACGGCTAAATCTTTTTCATGTTGTATAATTGTGGTTTTACTTTGCAAGTGCTCGGGAATTTTCATTTGATTATTAAGTGTCCCTTGCCATGCTTCTTTGGAGCCAAAAGGAGTCTTAGTAATTAATCCACTAGAAAAGATAACATTTTCAAAAGGCTTTAAAACCCAACTGATGGCCGATGGCATGGGTATCGCATTATATACTGGTGCTTTTAGGATAATTTTTTCAACATTTTTACCTTTTTCATTTAAACTATTGGCTTGTTCAATCGCTGAAACACAGCCAGCGGAATAACCCAAAACAGCATAATCACTGTCTTCTTTGTCAAAATGAGTAATAAGCTTATCCATAATTACTGGTTGTTGTGCATTTTGACGCACAGAAACAAGATTAATTGGACGATTTTGTGTCTTGTTTTTGCTGATTTTGTTAATTAAATGCCGTAATTGTGGTGCCCCTTCCGAGGTATTGCCTTCTTTGAAATTGCCTCCTGTGCCATGATTTAAAAAAATTGTTAATGGTTTTTTTGTCGTATCCATATTATTGTGCGTATGTTTTGCAAGTTCTACGCCATTGCATTGCAATATATTGTTAGCAGGCTTAACCGCATGGTTTGTAAGTGTCTTTTTTGCTTTTTCAAGATCAATTGTTTTTTGTATGCCCATGCCTGCATCTATAACCTTGGACACACCACATATTGCTAATGTGACAGCAGGATAAGCCGATGCAATGGCTGTGCCGATAATATCGGTGCATAATGTATTAAGTTGAAATTGATTATTATCGTAATAAAAACCTGTTTTGACCTTATCAAGTGCCGTTGCTGCTATATCGCTCACAGAATTATCTAATGCTGTATTATAATTTTTCTTTTTTGCACGCTCATAAATCCCATAAGACATACAAAATGTTGCCATAATAGGACGCCGATTTTCCCAGACCTTATTTGCATATTTTTGCAAATATTCTTTTGTGGTTGGTTTGTTTTTTTGAATCACAGACATTTAAAAACTAAAAATTACATACAAGTTCCTTTATACATAAAAATTTAATAAATGTCAAAATTAAAAAATAATTATTTTGTATTTAATGTATATGTGGTATTATATTAAAGTAAAATATAAAAAGAATTAAACATGACAATCACATCAGGAAGTAATAGCAAGCGTAAAGCAACAGAACAGCCTGATAATAAACAAATACCACCCGCAATACGTCCACCATTATCACATACATTTTGTCGCAATCTTGAAAAAGGTTTGGGAACATATCAAGAAAAAATAAGACTTGATGACGACTTTAGAGAATGCAGGGCATTAGTAAATAATATAATGAATGTGACACCAGCTGCAATAGAGCCACATATAGAACGTTTAATAATAGATGAAGTAAAAAATGGCAATGGTAACAAGACTGCTGCATGCATGAAATTAGAAAAAATCATCAATAAATATATCAAAACCTTATACCCCAAAAATGGAGAATGCATAGTAACATCACTAGAAACTATGGTAAAAACAGCCGCAACTGATACTTTTTATGAGATGCTTCAGGAGCTAGTAGAGGACAAAAAAATATCCGAAAGTGAGATTACTTCATACGAAGCACGTTTATCAGCATATAATACACAAAAGGCTTAAAAATAAAATCCTATACCCATCAACGCCTTTGTCGATGGGTTGACAAAATTGTCGATCAATAGTATAAATTATGTATAGTTAGGATTTGTTTAAATAAATTCAAAACTTTAATTCACCTTTCACACATCAATCACACCTAAACTCAAAAGAGCATCCTTATGCAGAACACTTTAAAAGTGGCTGGATATGCGTGTTATTTTAATCATGTCGATGCGAATAATGATATTATTCTGGCATCAGCATTTAACAATCATGCCTTATCCAATAAGCCTCTTGAGCCTTGTGACGTGAAATTTCTTTATCAACATGACGTAACCCGACCGATTGGTACTTGGAACTTTATCCAACCCGACACGGTGGGGCTTTATGTTGAAGGCATTGTAAATTGTGATTTAATCGATGGTTTTAATGCAAGTGTTATGACACAGCACCGCATTATTAATGGCCTATCGATTGGATATAAACCCGTTCACTCATATCGTGATGCTTCTGGACATCGTGTCCTTGAGGCCATCACGCTTTTTGAAATTTCACTTGTTACATTCCCTATGCAAAAAAACGCATATCTTTATCATATTACTGATTAACCCCCAAAAGGAGCGACATTATGTCACATCATCCTCATAACACCCCTTACGAAACAAAATCAAAAACAACCATACCCACAATGCCAACTGGACAAGATCCGCATATTCAGCAAATATTGGCACAATTCAAAGATGATTTATGCCAAAAAATGCAAAGCATGAATGATGCGATGCAGCAAAAAAATCTTGAGACCATGCAAAAACCGCACTTACCGCAACAAGATTCCCATAATCCTGAATTGCATGAATATAAATCGGCATTCAATCACTTTGTCCGTACAGGCAATGATACAGTGCTTAAGCAGATTCAGCATAAGGCAATCTCGATTGCTGGCACGGGATCAGAAGGCGGCGTTTTAGTGTCACCGCACTTAAACGAGCAAATTATTGCAACTGTCAAAAAAGCCTCTCCTATGCGGCAAGTTTGTAAAGTCGTGTCAATCACGGGCGGCGTTGCAGATTTTATTGTTGATCCTTATGCAAGCGGTGCAGGGTGGTCACTCGAGACCGATGCAACTTTGGAAACCACAACCAGTGATTTTCAAAAAATATCCGTACCAATCCATGAAATTTATGCCTTGCCCAAAGCATCGCAGCGGATTCTTGATGATAGTGCCTTTAATATTGAGGCATGGATTGCGGAGCGTGTTGCCGAAAAATTCATTGCCCTTGAAAACGAGGCCTTTACCATTGGTGATGGCGTGAACAAACCCGCAGGGATTTTAGTCAAATCAAACGCCCTTGCCGAAGCATGGACTTGGAATAAAATTGGCGTCATAAAAAGCAATAGCACCAATGGGTTTTTGGCCGCTAATCCTGCTGATGCGTTGCTTGATTTAATTTGTGCCTTAAAATCGGGTTATCGTCATAATGCGGTGTTTATGATGAATGGTAAGACGCTGAATAAAATCCGTCAATTTAAAGGTGCTGATGGACGCTATCTGATTACTGATGGTATTGGTGAGCGGCTTGAGCCCACCTTGTTTGGTTATCGCATTATCCTGAACGAAGATATGCATCATGTCGAAGCGAACAAAGTGCCTGTTTTATTTGGCGATTTTGCCAAAGGTTATGTTATTGTTGACAGTTACGATATGCGTATTTTGCGTGATCCATACTCTGCCAAGCCCCATGTTTATTTTTACGTCACCAAGCGTGTTGGCGGCGATGTCCTTGATTATGATGCCATTAAAGGCCTAAAAATCGGCACATAAGTTTATTGAATAAATTATAACTAATATTACATTAATTATTTTTATTATTTACATGTATTAATTTTTAATGTAATATATAATTTAAGGCACAATAAGGCTTTATAATGAAAAACAGCTCAGCAGGTATCTCGACGACATTAAATGCGATGCCGCCCAGAATAAAGACAAAGAAATGTCGATTAACATTAGCGATTTTATTGCAAGCACTAAAAGACAGTCAAACACAACACAACACAACACAACACAACCCAATCCAAAACCAACAGCCATTTAAAACACGGAAATATAACATGTCATCATTAAGTCGATCAAATTCTTCAAGCTCATTGTCTTCACAGTTTTCACAGAGACCAGAAAAAAGACTGAAAACAGGCGATAGATCACAATCTTCACCACCTGTAAAAGCGAATAATTTGTTTGATCTAAGCGAAATGCAAAAAAAGACACATCCTAATTCACTCGATGTTTTTAAATTGTCAAATCAAAAAAATTTTATAGAATTACGAAAAGAAATTATAAATAATGTACCACATATATTGTCAACATATGGCAATGATAGTGGTAGTTACTTTATCAATTTAGAAGAAATAAGCCAATGTAAGAAATATATAGATGTCATTGAACAGAATTTGCAACAAAAATATAAACTATCATCTAGTGCGATGGGTTTAAAAATTGGTATAGATGGTTCCGATACGTTACATATAGATAATGCATCGATTTTTTCAGATGAAGAAGAAGAATATAATTATACAATAATTATTCCGCTTCTAGATTATGATACTTCAGGCCAAGGCGACCATAATTTTCAGCCATACAGTACAATTATATTACCGCAGAATGTTAAGCAAAATAGTAATTTGATTGATAGAAGCACTGCTTCAAAGCGAAAGGATTGGTATCTAGATGCGGAGAAAGAAGAAAAGTTAGTATCTGATTTAGTTTCTCATCCCTTAAAACAAGGCACTGCCATTATTGTTCATACAGCAACCGAGGTAGACAGCGAGGATGATGGCAAATCTGTTATTCATGCCTCTCCTGAAACGCCTATAGGCTATCAGCGTATCTTTTTAATAACAACTGGGAATAAAATAAACCCTGATTTAGATATATTGCATCAAAAACCAGCAGCAAAATAAATAAATTTAAATACACACCAATATAGCGTTTCATATTCATTATGAGGCGTTTTTTTACGTCTAACACCCATCTCATAAACCCACGCATAAACCCACGCATAAACCCACGCATAAACCCACGCATAAACCCACGCATAAACCCACGCATAAACCCACGCATAAACCCACGCATAAACAAGGAGTGTCTTTATGACCTATCCAATTTTAATATCACAAGAAAACTTTCAAGCAGTCACGCCCCAAGAATTTAATGATTATTTACGTGCCGATTCAGGGGAAAGCGATAATACACTTAATTTTTTCATCAACACAGCCACAAATTATCTTGAGATTGCCGCACGATGCAGCATTATTCGCAAGCGTTATGCAATCGAATTTACCAATATTGGCAAAAAACGCACCCCATCATCCCATCGCTTGCCAATGGGTCATGTTGATAATCTTGTCGCAATCGAGGCTGACGGCACGCTTCGAAATAGTGCGGCTTATGCCCTTAAGGGCGATTATATTCAAATTCCCAATGATCATAAAA
>JBLHTX010000073.1:0-7948 GCA_047627635.1 Alphaproteobacteria bacterium
ACGCTCAATATATTCTTATGCTTCTAAAATAGCAGCAAAAATCCTCGCCTATAACTTCCAAACTATACTCAATTAAAGTCGAGATTCGGGTAACGTTCATGTTGAGGCACTGAATATAGAAGATTTATTTTTTGACTGTTTCAGATCAATTATCAGAGATTCTGCATCAATATTAGAAGTGCAAATATGCTTACAAAGAGCCTTTTTCGGGCTTTTACCAACACAAGATAAAAAACTTTTACATATTATTGAAAAATATGTTCAGCTGAGCCTATCATATAGTAAAAAATTTATGCCCCTAAAAGAGGATTTTCTTGTGATCGAAAAGGTAAAACAAGAACTTGAGAATCATAAAAATCATACCTAATGCTTTTCATATAAGTAATGTAATCTACAAAGAGTTACTGGAATTGGGAAAATCGCTGGAAATGATATGGTAGCCAGAGCGAGATTTGAACTCGCGACCTCAGGGTTATGAATCCTGCGCTCTCACCAACTGAGCTACCTGGCTGTAGACACAATGTAATTGTCTGCAAGGCACTTATGCGATAAAAAAACGCATTCGTCAATAGATTGCTTGCAAAATAATCATTTTTTTTGTATAAGCTGATATTTAAGACTAGTTCTTACTTTTTTATAAACTTCTAACCCAGAAAGGTGGTGAGATTATGCTAGTCGAAGTACGCGATAATAATGTTGAACAAGCTATTAAAATTTTAAAGCGAAGAATGCAACGTGAAGGTATCTTTCGTGAAATGAAATTAAGAATGTTCCACGAAAAAAAGTCTGTTAAAAAAGCACGCTGTAAATCAGAGGCAATTCGTCGTTCGCGCAAGTTAGACCGCAAGCGTCGCCAAAGAGAAGGCGCGTAGTTTGATATTTTAACAATATTAAACAAGCAATACTTTTAATAATGCATATTTATTATTCATAGATATGCATTATTACCTTTACTGATACCAACACTAATACTGACCAGTTTATTTTTTACTTCCCTCAGAGTAAGCCTGACACAGTTTCACATAATCTTGTGGACTAAGATGATCGGCACGCAATTCACAATCAATATCTGCTTTTTTACATAATGCTTGTGGATCATCGGTGATTTGCTTAAGCGATGACCGAAGCATTTTTCGTCTTTGCCCAAACGTAGCCCGTGTCATTTTCTCAAGTGTTTTAAGATCACATTCAGGTGGTTGCTGATGCGGGATAATTTGTACAATCGATGACATAACTTTTGGCGGCGGCGTGAAATTAGAAGGCTTTACGTCAAACATAATTTGTGATTGACAGGTTAAGGCACATAACACCGATAAACGCCCATATTCTTTTGAATTTTCTGAGGCATGCATCCGTACTGCAAATTCTTTTTGAAGCATCATTGTCGCACAAAACCATTTTTTCGGATAATCTGTTTGCGTCAATAATCGGGTAATAAATTCCGAACTAATATTATAAGGTAAATTTGTGGCAATATAATAATTCCCTTCAAATAACGCATTATAATCCATATCCAAAGCATCGCCATGGATGATTTGAAGGCGTTTTTCATAGACTGCTTGGATTTGCTCTAAAATCGGGATGCATCGTGAATCTTTTTCAATGACCACAACCTTATCAGCCCCTTCGCCAAGCAAAGCACGGGTTAAGCCACCTGGGCCTGCTCCTATTTCGAGAAAATTAGCTTCGGGTTTTGATTTTGCGGTTTTAGCTATTTTACGCAATAAATTCATATCGAGTAAAAAATTTTGTCCCAATGCCTTATTGGCACTAAGCTGATATTCTTTGATAATTGTTTTTAATGGGGGTAATGCCGCATCACAGTCATAAGAAGGCATGGTATCTCTTTTGTTGATTGAAACTAATCGTGATTTTTAAGGCTTTGGGCAATTTCATAAAGCTGATTACGAGAGGCATGTTTTAATAAATCGGCATCACGACTAATGTCTTTTGGCGATTTTCCTGCTTGTAAATATTGGGTAACTACTGCTGATATATCAATTTCACTTTGATTGCTTATATTATGATTACTAATAATCACAACGGCTTCACCCTTTAGGGTCATATTGGGCAAGATTTGTAACATCTCAAAAATTGTGGAAAATTGATATTCCTCGTGCATTTTTGTAATTTCACGTGCCACAAAACAAAGGCTTTGTGTCATTGCTTCGGGAAATAGTGACAAGAAACTTGCAATTCTTTCGGGTCTTTCATAGAAAATATAGGTATCTGGATTTTTGTCAATCATATCAATAATTTCAAGGCGTTGCTTTTGCTTTTTAGGCACAAATCCCTTAAATTGAAAAGTTGTCGTTGGTAATCCTGAAACCGACAATGCGGCAATACCTGCACACGCGCCTATAATAGGATAAATTGGCATTTTGGCAGTGCGTAACTGTGATATTATGACATATCCAGGATCGGAAATTAAAGGCGTTCCTGCATCCGAAATAAGCCCCACAGCCAAGCCATTATGAATGTCCTCTTTGATAGAGTCAGTAACAGAGCCTTGCGTATGATCATCGCACCTTATTAAAATAGGGGGATCAATCTGATAAAGACTGAGTAATTTACGCGTCACACGGGTATCCTCACAGTAAATTTTCTTAAGGCTCTTTAATGTTTCTAGGGCCCTAAGCGTAATATCCTGAAGATTACCAATGGGTACCGATATAACATATAAGCCCAATTTTAAAGGCGTGTCTGATGAGTGATGCACAAAACCAAATTTTAAAGCGTTTAAAAATTGTCGTCTGGCTTTTTTTATGCTAATAACAACAGAAATGCAAGACATTTAGGAATCTCAAATGCCCATAATAATAAAGAAATCTATACGTTGCATCATATTAATGGTTCTTATCGGTCTTGTTTCAGCTTGTTCATACAAGCCTTTTGATAATATTCCCTC
This sequence comes from Alphaproteobacteria bacterium, assembly GCA_047627635.1. Lineage (GTDB taxonomy): Bacteria > Pseudomonadota > Alphaproteobacteria > JBCCNR01 > JBCCNR01 > JBCCNR01. The sequence goes on from JBLHTX010000073.1 coordinate 2,909, forward strand.
AATAAATGATGTGTTCAACACATCTACGAATCCTGTTTCAAAGCCACGGAAAAATGTCTATAATACGAGACCTGTTATCCAAAGGAAAAAATATAAGGTTGCCCTATTTTTACCACTTGAAGCAAACTCAGTGCCAATTAAAAAAGCAGCACTCTCGCTGTTAAATGCGGCACGCCTTGCCTATAAAGAAGTAAAAAATCCTTATATGGAACTTATTATTTATCCAACCGATGGTACAAAAAATACGATTGCACCTGCTGTACAACGTGCCGTTCATGACAAAGTAGATCTTATTATTGGCCCTCTTCTTTCACCATCAGTTGTTGCCATCCGTCAATATACTGAGGCTGCTGGCATTCCAATGCTTGCCTTTTCTAACGATCAAAAATCTGTCAATGGTGGCCTAAGTTATTTGTTAAGTTACCTTCCTGAGCAAAATGTGAGTAATATTGTCAATTATGCAACAGCAAATGGTCATTCTCAGTTTGGTATTTTTGCCTCAAATACACCTTACGGCAAGCGTATTAGTGATATTTATCAACAAGAAGTTAATGGTCGTAATGGACGTGTTACCAATGCGGTTTATTTCAATGAAAACAGTGCTGATTTTTATGAAAAAGCCAAAGAGATAGCAGAAATTGAACTGCGTCCTTCTGCTACTCAGCCAACTTCGTGGAGTGCCATTATGTTTGCCGATCGTGCAAGCCTTATGATGCAAACTGTGCCTCTTTTGACACGCTATAATGTAAGCTTTAAAAATTCTCTTATTCTAGGTACTGGTATTTGGAATGATCCACGAATCCTTGAGATTGAAGAGCTTGATGGTGCTGTATTTGCGGCCCCTAATCATAAAACAATCAAAATTTTCCAAACACGATATGCAAAAATGTTCCAAGAAAAAGCCTTAACAATTGCCTCCTTATCCTATGATGCAGTTGCACTTGCATCGGGGCTTATTAAGCAATATCCCAATGATGCGTTCAGTGTAAAAAACATCACTAATCCAAACGGATTTACTGGTGTTGGTGGTATTTTCCGTTTTCGTAACGATGGCCTATCCGAGCGTGGCCTCAGTATTCTGCAAATTAAAGATCGTAAATTCAAGGTTATTATCCCCGCTCCCGATACATTTATTGGCTCATAATGTCACTCATAAAATCAGGTCTTGCCGTTGCATCTGGCACTGCAATGTCACGGATAACGGGTTTTATTCGTGATATTCTGGTTGCAAAATTTCTTGGTGCAAGCGACGCTGCCGATATATGGGTTGCAGCATTTCGTTTCCCCAATATGTTCAGACGCATTATCGCGGAGGGGGCATTTAACGCGGCCTTTTTACCTGTCTATTCCGAAGCCATAAAAAAACATGGCACACAAGCAGGTGATTCATTCGCAGGGCGTATGCTATCACGCATGAGCATTATTGTGGGTCTTGGTATTTTACTATGTCAATTATTCATGCCTTATTTGGTCTATTTAATTGCCCCTGGATATTCGCAGCCCTTAACGCAATGGCTTGGCTCGATTATCTATAGCTTTGCAAATGGAACAGCTTTATTACCATTTCCAAACCTTGGTTATTCTGAAAAAATATCACTAACCATCACAATGACCATCATTTGCTTGCCCTATGCAGGCTTTATGTTTTTGGCGGCCATTCAGTCAGCAATTTTAAACTATCATAATAAATTTATGATGGCGGCCATGGTTGCGGTAATTTTAAATATGGCGCTTATTTTATCTCTTATTGGCAGTGCATTTTTTGGATATAACCCCCTTATTGGTATGGGGTGGGCATCATTCATTGCGGGCTTGTTACAAAGCATAATGCTATATGTAATATTGAAAAAAGCAGGCTTAGATCTGAGCTTCAAAAAACCGATTAAAGATCATTATCACAAGAAATTTTTTAAACTTTTTATTCCAGGGATGATTTCTGGCGGCGTGACACAAATTAATCTTTTGACGGGTTCAATTATTGCTTCTTTTACATCAGGGGCAATGGCTTATTTATATTATGCCGATCGTATTTATCAATTACCCCTCAGTTTAATTGGTGTTTCATTAGGGATTGTTTTACTGCCAAGCCTTATTAAATCTTATCAAAATAATGCCCTAGATGATGCAAAAAATCTGTTGGCACGGGCAATGGAATTTGCGGCTTTTTCAACATTCCCAGCAATTTTTGCCCTCATGATTATCCCTGATAATATCGTAAAAATTCTGTTTGAAACAGGAGCATTCACCGCACAAGACACACAAGCAACCGCTCTTATTTTATCAATTTATGGGTTTGGGCTACCTGCATTTATTGGGATAAAATTATTTTCCCCTGCATATTATGCTAACCATGACACCAAAACCCCCATGATTTATGCAACTTGGTCGATTGTGATTAACATTATACTATCATTTGCCTTATTCCCCATTATGAAATTTTACGCTATTCCAACCGCTAGTATTATTGCTGGATGGTTTAATGTGTTGGCATTATCAATCGGATTATACCGCCAAAAAATGCTGATTTTTTCCCCACAAACCATGCTGGTTATTAAAAAAATTATCCTTTCATGTTTTATCATGTCCTTATTTTTGGGGATATTTAAATATTATTTGCTGACATATTTTGGTACTTATCAACGTATTGGCATGGTTTTGATGATTATTTTTGGCATGGCTCTTTATTTTGTTGCTTGCTACGCTACGGCAATTTTCCCCCGCTCACTGATTAAAACATATCTTAAGAAATAATTTGGCTTTATTATGAATAGTATCTCTTCTCCTTTTAAAAAACGCATTTTTTCTGGCGTGCAACCGACAGGCAATTTACAGCTTGGTAATTATCTTGGGGCCTTAAAAAACTTTGTTCCCTTGCAAGATACAGCTGAAACATTGTTTTGTATCGTCGATCAACACGCCATTACGGCAATGCAAAATCCAGCTGATTTAAAAAATGCCATTCGATCTGTCACAGCATCCTTTATTGCGTCGGGGCTTGATCCAGACAAGGCAATTATTTTTAATCAATCAAAAGTGCCCGAACATACACAGCTTGCATGGGTTTTAAACTGCGTCGCCCGCATGGGGTGGCTGAACCGCATGACACAATTTAAAGACAAAGCAGGTAAAAATCGTGAACAAGCATCGGTTGGATTATTCACTTATCCTGTTTTAATGGCTGCCGATATTTTACTCTATAAGACAACGCATGTGCCTGTTGGCGATGATCAAAGACAACATTTGGAACTTGCCCGAGATATTGCCATTCGCTTTAATCAGGAACACGCAAAAGCCAATTTTTTCCCTGAGCCTGAAACCATGATTCCTCCAATTGCAGCACGCATTATGAGCTTGCGTGATGGCACGGCGAAAATGTCAAAATCTGATCCATCCGATATGTCACGCATTAACATGACCGACGATAATGATATGATTGCTAAAAAATTCCGCAAAGCAAAAACCGATGCAGACGATATGCCGAAAACCCTTGATAGCATTAATGACCGCCATGAGGTGAAAAACCTCTATACAATTTACTCTGTCCTTGCCAACATATCCCTTGAGGCGACGGTTGAATTTTTTGCCACCAAAGATTTTAAAGCATTAAAGCAAGAACTTGCAGACGTAACCTGTGCAGTCATTGCCCCAATTCGGGATAATACCAAAAAAATGCTGACTGATGTCACTTATATTGATGCAATTTTAAATAAGAATGCCGACAAAGCACGCATGATTGCAAAGCCTGTCTTACAAGAAGTGCATGATATTATGGGCTTTATCTAAATATTGTCGTTGCATTATTACGGATAATTAGATAAACCAAAAGCGACGGAAGGTTGGGCAGTTACGAATATTAATTGGAAACAAGATATTTGAGGAAAGTCCGAGCTTCATGGAAATAAGATGCCAGTTAATGGCTGGCTGGGGTAACCCAAGGGAAAGTGCAGCAGAAAATATACCGCCCTAAATAGCAATATTAGGGTAAGGGTGAAATGGTGCGGTAAGAGCGCACCGCATTGATGGCAACATGAATGGCACTGTAAACCCCATCTGAAGCAAGACCGAATAGAAACGCACCGATGCAATTTAATTGTATCAACATTTATTTCCAAATGGCGTTCGGGTAGGTCGCATGAATTTTTTGGTAACAAAAAATCAAGATGAATGGCTGCCCCCATAGCAATATGGGACAGAACTCGGCTTATAGACCTTCCGTCATTTTTTAAAAGTTAAATCTTAAAATACCCCTTGAATTGATTGTGTTTTTCGTGATAAATCACGGCCATGATATACACAGATACTTACAACATAATAAATGCCAAAAATCCAATTATTATGGATGGCGGCATGGGGCAAGAACTTTTAAAACAAAGCAAAGGCACGCCAAGTCCATTATGGTCAACGCAAATATTGCTTGATAATCCAGAACTTATCACCAAAGTTCATTTGGACTTCATACAAGCTGGTTGCCATATCATTACCCTTAGTAATTATACTTGCACGCCCGAACGCTTAACCCGTGATCTTGATATTAACTTATTCGATATTTTACAAAATGAGGCCATAAAAGCGGCACAAAATGCCCGCAATCACGCAACAAATGTGCACCCTATTGCATTAGCTGGATGCTTGCCGCCGCTGATTGCCAGCTATCACCCTGAAACTTGCCCTGCATTCGACGATGCCCTTAAAAGTTATCAGCGTATTGCCAGCATACAGGCCCCTCATGTCGATTTATTACTCTGCGAAACCATGTCAAGCATTCACGAGGCCCGTGCTGCGGTCACAGCAGCACAAGCAACAAGCTTACCTGTTTGGGTTTCATTCAAACTTGATGATACTAAAAAAGATGTTTTACCAAGTGGTGAATTATTAAGTAATGCGATTAAAACTATTGAAAAAATGAATGTGCAAGCTGTTCTATTAAATTGCTCGAAGCCTGAAACAATTTTACATAATATAGCAACATTACAAACATTTTCGGGGCTTACGGGCATATATCCAAATAATTTTGACAATACAACCGATTTAAAAGTTGGC
>JBLHTX010000074.1:0-7740 GCA_047627635.1 Alphaproteobacteria bacterium
CAGTTCTTTAAGAACGGTATATTGCATTTTTAAAAAATCATCTTGGTCAAATATTTGCTGTGATGGCGAGGGGATAAGCGTTCCATTTGCGTTATTTTCAGCACGCTGTAAAACCCGTGAAAATTTCGGTAAAGGCAATAAATTATTATCAGAATGATCGTGAATTAATGCACATATTTTTTCAATAAAATCTTTTTGAAAATAATGATGACACTTAACGGCTTCAAATTTAGAATATATTCTTTCAAAGGATGATATTTGGTCAGAATTATATAATTTTTTAGCAAAATGATTATCTTGGTTTTCATATATTTTTTTATTTTTTTTAATAATAGCAAAAAATTCTTTGAATCCTTTGAAATGAAACGCATTATTGCGTAATGCAGGTAAAAGCTTTAACAATAAAATTATAATTTCTTTTAAAGATTCTGTTGATTGATAGTCTTGAGCAGTTTTGCCAAATAAAAATGCAAATTGTTTTTTAACGTGTTCATAGTCAATAACATTTTCAAATACTTGCTCTCCTTGAGGTGTATAATTATCTTTGAATAAAGATTCTGTGTTTTCGACGATATTTTTCTTTAAACAAACTATCAGTAAATCATCTTTTTTAATGCCGTTATCATCTGGTTTTATTATGTTGGATAATTGTTTATGTGGATCAATTAAGTTTTGTATCGTACGGGTTGCACTGGTAATTGCGGTAAGCCACACTTTGACAAACGCCTCATTTTGCTTAATTTCGTGCTGTCCTTGTGCTGTGTAAAATTTTGATTGATTTAAGGGCGAAAAATAAGTTTCATCCTTTTCATCCTTTTTATCCTTTTTTATATTCAAACTATAATGCAATATTTTGCCTTGTCGAATATAAAAACTAACGTCTGAATTTTGCTTGATATTCGATAATTGTTTGTGCATCTCAGCAGCATTTTTTGGCAAGCGTTTGACCAAATTACCTAAACGATTATCACCACGCTTAATCAGTCTTTTGTAATATTCTTTGATTGCTTTGTGTAGATTATATAAAGCGAGTTTTTGATCTCTTGCCTCTGCATGATTTTCAGCCGATGGAAATATTTTACCCCAATGGGTGTGTAATGCTTGCATAGCAACGCTTAGACAACCCTTGGCATCCTTAGATTTTTCTTTTTCTATATATTTATTATTATAGTGCGTAAAAATTTCAGAAATAACATCATAATTTCGAGTATTAAGTTTATATTGATACCACATGACAATATTATCACTATTAATAGTGGCTTTTTCAAGCTGTTGTATTTTCGTAAGAATGTTTTTTCTATGCTCTTTTTCTATGGGATACCCTGACTGAGAAGCCGCTGACTGTTTGTGAGCAATCAAGCCTTTTTGTCCTGAATATTCTTTGCCTTGTCTATTAGACGCTTGGTGATAAAGATGGTTGTAAATTTTTTGGGCAGTGTCATCAGCTGTATCATTGGGTGCAACAAATGCATGATACCAGCGACCTTGATATTTTGGAATTTTATTTGGGGCAATAAAATATTTTTCTGGTGTTTCTAAGTTTTGCAAATAAGGATGAATGCGTGCCAAGAATTTGTTGTGTTCATCATCGCTTATTTTTATATTTTTGACTAATAATTTTAAACAGGCTTGACCCAATTCCTGACGCTTGATATAAAAATCTTCCTTCCCTAAAGGGACAACATTTCCGGAGGATTTTTCAGTAATATCTTTATTTTTTGGTTTCTGATAAATTTTATCAATAACCGAAATCCATTGTGAAATATGAAATTTGGGTTGTTTGTCTAAAAAATCTTTTAAGGAAGATTCTTTGCCCTCGATAGTGCGTTGTGGGGCATAAATGTTATCAGCATTTTTTGTGTATGAAATTTCGCTTGAACCAAATTGACGAATAATACGCATATTAAAAACCTCGTTTTATAAGAAATAGCACTTTAATCATGTGCCAAAATATATCATTGCATCTGAATGACCAGATATAGATTTGTGGAACGGCATTACAAACAATGATTAACCTGTTAAGGGTGTCATACACCTAATCCATCATAGTAATAAGCTATCATAGATCGACATGAAAAATCAAGTCATCGACATAGGCATTGATATTATTAGGATTTATTATTCTCAATGGGATATTTAATTTTATAAATCTTTATTGATTTGATTGAAATCAAATGAAAATATCAGTTAATATGTTTTATATGGGGTATATCAATTAACTTACCGAGTAATTATGACCGCATTATTAGATTTAACAGGCAAAAAAGGCTTGATTGTTGGGATTGCCAATGAAAAAAGCATTGCTTATGGGTGTGCCGACATAGTGCACCAAGCAGGGGCAAACCTTGCCATAAGCTATGCAAATAATAAGGCTGAACCCCATGTCAGACCTTTGGCAGAGGCATTAAATAGTGCCATTATTGCCCCTTGTGATGTGCAAAATGACGCACAAATGATCGCTTTGTTTGAAGAAATTAAGCAAAAATGGGGGCAATTAGATTTTTTACTCCATTCACTTGCTTATGCCCCAAAAGACGATTTGCATGGACGGGTCACGGATTGCTCAAAAGCAGGCTTCCTTGATGCAATGGATATTTCATGTCATTCCTTTATCCGTATGGCAAAATTGGCAGAACCTTTAATGAAAAATGGCGGATCAATCCTGACGGTAAGCTATATTGGCTCTCAAGAAGTTGTTAAAAATTACGGACTTATGGGACCTGTCAAAGCCGCACTGGAATCGGCAATGCGTTATTTAGCAGCTGAACTTGGTGAAAAAAATATTCGTGTGAACGCCTTATCACCGAGTGCCATTAAAACACGTGCAGGTTCAGGGATTGCTGACTTTGATGCATTACTAGAATCCACTGCCCTTAAAATGCCTTTAAATCGCATGATTGACCTTGATGATATTGGGAATATGGCGGCATTTTTAATCAGTGATCTGGCAAAAAACATTACTGGCGGTGTCCATATGATTGATGGCGGATACGAAATTATTGATTAATAATTAAAGGCAATAAAATGACAAACACACAAAATGCCATTACGAATAAAACATATAGTCAAATTAACATTGGCGATACGGCAACACTTACACGCACGCTGACAAAGCAAGATATTCAACTTTTTGCAACAGTGACAGGCGATATGAATCCTGCACATCTTGATGAAGCATACGCAAAGACTGATATTTTTCATCAAGTTGTTGGTCATGGTATGTGGACAGCATCAATGTTTTCTGTCTTGCTAGGTGTGCAACTTCCAGGGGCTGGCACATTATATTTAGGACAAAAATTAAATTTTTTAAAACCAGTGCATCTTGGTGATACCATCACTGCTTCGGTTGAAGCGATTAAAAAAGATGATAAACACAAGCATATTACCTTTAAAACGCTTTGTCTGAATGAAAATGGCGATCATGTTATTGACGGAGAAGCGCTTGTGCTTGCACCATCAAAAAACATAGTTTGGGATGCATTGCCGCTCCCTGAAGTGCAAATTAAAACACCAGCCCATAATTATGAAAAATGGTTCCTAGATAAATCCTCTGACTTGAAGCCCTTAAAAGTTGCGGTTGTCCACCCTGTCGATGTTTACTCGCTTGTTGGTGCCATAGAAGCAGCAAAAGCAGGTGTCATTGAACCCATTTTAATTGGACCAGAAGATAAAATTCGTAACACAGCCCAAGAAGCAAATATTGATTTAACGCCCTATACCATAATCCCAACATTACACAGTCATGCAGCCGCTGCACTGGCTGTTGACATGGCACGCAAATGCGAAGTCGAGGCCATTATGAAAGGCAAATTACATACCGATGAATTACTAGAAGCCGTTGTTGACAAAGAAAAAGGCTTACGCACGGCTAGGCGTATTAGTCATGTTTTTGTCCTTGATGTGCCAAGTTATCCAAAACCATTATTTTTGACAGATGCAGCAATTAATATCAAGCCAAACCTGATGGATAAAAAAGATATTGTGCAAAATGCGATTGACCTGTTTACCACCCTTGAACTTGGGATCCCCAAAGTCGCAATTTTATCTGCCGTAGAAATTGTCACCGAGAAAATTCCTTCAACTATTGATGCAACGGCTTTGTGTAAAATGGCAGATCGTGGACAAATTACAGGTGGTATTGTTGATGGTCCGCTTGCGTTTGATAATGCAATATCGCACGAGGCAGCAGACATTAAAGGGATTGTTTCTGATGTTGCTGGTGACGCTGATATTTTAGTTGTGCCTGATATTGAATCGGGCAATATGTTATATAAGCAACTGCGTTATTTTTCAGGGGCACAAGGAGCAGGCATTGTTTTAGGGGCAAAAGTGCCGATTATTTTAACCAGCCGTGCCGGTGATGCCGAGAGCCGTGTGATTTCGTCGGCACTCGCACTCATTTATACACGCATGAGGTCAGTTATATGAATATAATTTTAACATGCAATGCAGGATCAACAAACACAAAGCTAGCGGTCTTTGATGCACAAACGCTTGAACTTAAAGCATATACGACAACACACACAATAACAGAAATAACAGCGTGGCTTCTCGCTGTTGCTTTACTGGGGAATGTCACTGATATTGGTCATCGTGTTGTCCATGGTGGACGCAATTTAACGCAACCAACACGCATCACACCACAAGTTTTAGATACAATAAAAAGCTATACCCCCCTTGTCCCATTACACCAACCTGCCACTATAAGCCTGATTGAGGAAATGCAAAAAATCTATCCGAATGTGCCACATATTGCGTGTTTTGATACTGCATTTCATCATACGATGCCTGATATTCATCGCCGTTTTGCCCTCCCTCAAAGTTATTATGATGAAGGCATTATGCGCTATGGGTTTCATGGGCTTTCATACGAATATATTTCACAAACTATGCCCAATCATGAAAAGGTTATTGTTGTGCATCTCGGCGGCGGCGCTTCTGCTTGTGCAATGCATAACCGAAAAAGTGTTGCCAGCACAATGGGATTTTCAACACTTGATGGCTTAATGATGGGCACACGGTGCGGCACAGTTGATGCAGGGATTTTATTGTATTTATTACAAGAAAAAAACATGACCCCAACAGCATTAACCAATTTACTATATCATCAATCAGGACTCAAAGGCGTATCTGGTATCAGTGGCAATATGCAAGACCTATTAGCAAGCCAAGATCCAAAAGCGCATCAAGCAATAACATTATTTTGCATGATGGCGGCCAAAGAAATTTCTGGGCTTATTCCCGCTCTTGGTGGCTTAGATGCGCTTATTTTTACAGGTGGTATTGGTGAGAATGCCCCTGAAATACGCAATAAAATTGCTGCTTTGTTGCATTGGCTGGGTGATATTAAAATATATACAATTCCGACGAATGAAGCATTAATGATGGCACAGGCGTGCCAAAAACAAAACAATCCTCCCAAAACCAAAGAAACCGCTCGCTGGGAGAATGAAGGTGGCAATATAAATTAACAAGGAAATTAAAATTATGGCGATGGAAACAATTAATATCGAGACATTACAATTATGGGTCGAAAAAGACGAATCAATTATCGTTGATGTGCGTGAACTAGCCGAACATGACGCACAACATATTGATGGTGCAATCCTTATTTCTTTGGGAGATATTACAAAAAATATACTGCCTGTTATCGGTGACAGTAAAAAACTGGTTATTCATTGTCGTTCAGGAAAACGCAGTTTAAATGCCTGCGAAAAATTACTTGCAGAAGATCCAAATATGGAAATTTATAATCTTGAAGGTGGTATCGAGGCATGGTCTAAGGCTGGAAATCCAGTGATTTCATCAGGAAAATTCTTTTTACCGCTTGATCGTCAGGTACAGCTTACGATTGGCTTGGGTGTTTTGACCAGCAGCTTACTTGCGTATTTTATCAATCCATTATTTCTCTTACTCACTGGACTTTTTGGTGCAGGACTAACATTTGCAGGACTAAGCGGTTTTTGCGGTCTTGGTGTCATGATGGGGAAAACGCCTTGGAATAAAATTTCTAATAAATCTTCAACATCCTGTTGTATGAAATAAGATGATTTTATACAAATATATTATTATATAAAATAATGACAGATACTTCCAAAACAATTTCTCATATCATAGAAACAGGCGAAAGCCCTTATACTGTCAATATTAAAGTCAATGGCTTTACTTTTAAGGGCGACGAACCCGAATCATTTGGTGGCGGCAATACAGGACCGTCCCCCTATGATTTATTGCTGGCAGCACTCGGAGAATGCACCGCAATGACTGTGCGTTGGTACGCTTTGCATAAACAATGGCCTTTGGATAAAGTAGAAGTGACAGCAACCCATCAAAAAATAGACAAACAAGATACATTCGAGAAAAAAATCACCCTTCATGGTGATAGCCTGAGCGCAGAACAACGCCAAAAACTGATTGAGATATCAAGCAACTGCCCGATACAACGCACACTTGAAAACACCGTTGAATTTAAAATGGTTTAGAGCTAAGTTGTTATTGCGAAGGAAACCTAAAGGGCCGACCTGGCAATCTTTAAACATTCTTGAAATGTTCTAATGTCTTCTCTCATTGGATGCCCTGATATATATTAGAATTTTTTATTATTAAATATTTAAATATCCTAAATTAAAATTTCAAGTGTTGCAATGTAAAATTCGTCATTCCTGCCCAAGGTTGAATGGGGCAGGAATCAAGTAAAAACGGACAGCAGTCCGTTAAAAAACTAGGCAGTGTTAAGACTGGATTGCTTCGTTCCTTACAGGGACTCGCAATGACAGAAACCTAAAAAAAAAAAGGGGGGGGAATAAAGATTATCCTTTTTAAATGTGATTCTAGGCACCACCCGTTTGACTGGTTCCTGTTTGCTGATAGTCTTGGGAATCTTTAACATCAAAAAAATGCTTTATATGATGCGGCAAAGTGCTAGCGTTTTCGTGCATTAAATTCTTGTTCAGCTCACCAATAATTTTTACCTGTACGTTTTTTGCCAAAACATTACGCAATTCATGCAGTGTATTGGGCGGTGCGACAATGACCAATCGTGTAAAACTATCTTCTTGGCTATTAATTTTGCTAGCGATACCAGCAATAAACTTATCCTCTCGCTTATCAGCAGGACTAGCTTGCGGATCTGTTGATTTATACGATTTTGAAATTCCGTGTCCTTGTTTATCATCACGCATTTCTTCCAAGGCTTTTCCATCGCCCTGACTTACAAATAATTTTGCTTTTTCACTATCGCATAGCAATATCCAAGTAATTGCATTTTGTTGAGTGTGGACTGCCTTTTCATGCTTACGCTCTAAGTCGGCTCTTAAATTATTTTTCATTTTATATCCTTATTGTTATTATGAATGCTAAACCCTTGCCATACCCTAAAAACAAGTTATATCAATGTCTTTGTCGATGACTTGACTAACATTGTCGATCAATGGTATAAATTATATATAGTAGGATTATTAAAATCTTTTAATGTGCGAGATTTTAGTCCCTTCAATACTAACGCCCGCCATTAATCCTTGTTGGTCAAAGATAAACGCATAGGCATCGTCTTTGAGAGTTGATGATGAAAGATTTTTGGCAACCCCCCTCATTCACAACAACAATTGTTGGACCATATGTTCTATAAGATGGTTTCATAATATTGTCCTGTTATATGTTAGTTAGTATAAATATTGAGTAAAAATTACCCTATTGGCAAACACTTAGGGCAAACACTTATGGTTTTATTATTTTATATGA
>JBLHTX010000075.1:0-7735 GCA_047627635.1 Alphaproteobacteria bacterium
TGACACACCAATATTATCGAGTAGTTTTTTTGCATTTGGCACTTGCATCAGAACGCCAATTGAACCAGTAATTGTATTTTTTGCCGCAAAAATTTTCTCAGCAGCAATCGCAACAATATAACCTCCCGAAGCTGCAATATTTTTCATATAAGCGACAACAGGTTTTTTTTGAGAAACTTTTGCAAGAGCATCATACAGAATCTCGGAATCATAGGTTGTGCCACCAGGTGAATTGATTGCAATAATAACTGCTTTCACTTGATCATTATCGTACAAATCATTGATTTTTTCTGCCTGATTGCTTGCATCAACAATCATACCGTCAATTGCAATTTCAGCAATATAATCAGTGCTATCAAGGGTGTTATTTGAAAAAATTGAAAAAGCACAGAAAATACAAGCACATATAAAAACAGTAAAGGCAATAGCACGCCAAAATCGTGTTTTTTTAGTTTGATAATAATGTGAATAGGATTGATATTTGTCTGACATATAAATTAAGTACCTTGTTTTTAGGTATTATCTTGTAAAATACGCAACAAATCAAACCAAAAATTCTTTTTTGCAATATCTGATTTAAGGATATAGTCCATAGAAAAAACTGAATAGCATTGGAAGTTTTGACTATCAAGAGATAATATTAAAGGTTTCCCCTGTGCTTGCAATGAACTGTCAATATTAAGCAAGTGATATAAAGGGGCATCCCCTGAAATGATAATTTTTTGAGGCTTTACAAGCGTGATTATTTTCTTCACAAACGGCAAGCAAATTTGATAGGCATCGTGATTTTTATCAGAATTACTTTCAGAAGTTAATGGCCAAAACGATGCATTAAGAAAGCCAATTTGACCATGGTTTAATTTTTCTGAACGTCCGAAACCAATATTTTTAAATAATTTTTCAATCATTTTTCCAGTATTATCTGAAAAAACCTGATTCATGCGGTCGTCATCTGGCGTTACAGATTCGCTAATCCATAAAATATCAACATTAGAAATATCTTGATAAGCAAGTGTATTATATGCAAATTTCTGACAATCAAGATGGCTATTAAACGTGTTAATAGATTCATGTAAAGATGGTAAATCTGAGGCCTTTAAGGCTAATGTTTCTGCCTGCGATATATGCGACAATAAGGATTCGTTATGTTCTTTTTCTGCATCATGCTGCGTAGTAGATGCCAAGGAACGATATTTTTGATAAGGCAGTTGCCTAGTTGGTGATAAATTATTGGGGGATATGTTGGTAGTATTTTTTATGTTCGCTAATAGCGGTTTAATTTTAAAATGCGAAGGCAATAAAGGCCTACATTGTGCAAGTTCAAAATCTCGCTCGGATAGGTTAGAAGATAATGATGATATTTTATGCCAAATATCATCAGAAGAGTTTGTATATAGACTGCTTGATGACTTATTAAAAGTGTTATGATCTGAAATATGGTAGGTAATCCCAAGATCACTCGATTTTAATAAGTCTGACATATTAATTATAAAATCAAACGCTTAATGCTTCTGATTTAACATCATCTGAAATATGGTTTTCATATTTAACAAAGTTATCAATAAACATTTTTACAAGTTTTTCGGCTTGTGCATCATAAGCTTTTGGATCTGCCCAAGTAGAACGTGGATCCAGAATTTTACTATCAACATTTGCAACAGAAACAGGAACTTGAAAGCCAAAATTAACATCTGTACGCATTTCAGCCTTATCTAGTGAACCATCAAGTGCTGCATTTAACAAGGCGCGTGTTGCCTTGATTGGCATTCTGTTACCAGTGCCATAAGCACCACCAGTCCAACCAGTATTGACCAAGTAACAAGATACGTTGTTTTCAGCAATCAGTTTTTTCAACAAGTTGCCATATTCTGATGGATGACGCGGCATAAACGGTGCACCGAAACAGGTTGAAAATGTTGCTGTTGGCTCTTTTACGCCTTTTTCAGTACCTGCAACTTTTGCGGTGTAGCCTGATAAGAAATGATACATTGCTTGGTTTGGTGACATTTTTGCAATTGGCGGTAAAATACCAAACGCATCGGCTGTCAACATAATCACTGTTTTTGGTGCAACTGTGCGACCTGTTTCAGATGCATTAGGAATAAAATCAAGGGGATAAGCACCACGAGAATTTTCAGCAAGTGTTGCATCATCAAAATCAGGAATACGCTCATCATTAAGCACTACATTCTCAAGGATTGCACCATAGCTATTCACTGCATTATAAATTTCAGGTTCAGCTTCAGGGGACAAGCGAATTGTTTTTGCGTAACAGCCACCCTCGAAGTTAAAGAGGCCATTTTCTGACCATCCATGCTCATCATCACCAATTAAAACACGAGAAGCGTCAGCAGATAATGTTGTTTTTCCAGTACCAGAAAGACCAAAGAAAACAGCAGAGTTTTCACCTGCATTATCAACATTTACAGAGCAATGCATTGGCATTACATTTTTTGTTGGTAATAAATAATTTAAAATTGAAAAAACAGATTTTTTAGTTTCGCCAGCGTAAGATGTGCCACCAATTAAAATTAGTTTCTTGGTAAAGTTTACTGCGATTACTGTTTCAGAACGAATGCCATATTTTTTAGGATCAGCCTTAAATGATGGCAGGTTAATCACTGTAAAGTCAGCTTGGAAATTGGCAAGTTCAGTTTTTTCAGGGCGACGTAATAAATGACGAATAAACAAAGAATGCCATGCAAGCTCGCTAACAATACGCACAGGCAAGCGATGCGTTAAATCTGCACCACCAAAAAGTTCTTGCATATAAAGTGATTTATTTTTCATGTGCGCTGTAAAGTCAGCTTCAAGTAAATCAAAAGCCTCAGGTGTTATTGATTTATTAGATCCCCACCATACAGTATTTTCAGTTTCTGCGTCACGTACTGTAAATTTATCTTCAGCCGAACGTCCAGTATGCTCACCAGTTTCAGCAACTAGGGCCCCGCCCTTTGCAAGTTTTGCTTCTCCAGCTTGAATTGATTTCTCATAGAGGGCTTCAGTTTGCAAATTAGCAAAGATTTCTGTAACGCCAAGGGTTTTTAATGCCTGAATATTGTAACTATTGTACACGTGATAACCACCTTATATAAAATTAGTATTCAATAAAAATGTCTTTAGCAAAAATATGCAGATTACACAATGTTTTATTGCCATCTTCATTCAATTAATTCAAAAATTCATGTGATAATGGGGTTTTTGATAAGATTTCTTTGAAAATCATTTGACCTTATGCTTTAAAAAGCGTAAGAACTTCAAAGTTTTACGCTTTAAAAATTAAGATATAGGATAATTGATATGCCTGATAATATTGAAACAGCTCTCATGGGGCAAACAACAAAAACTGGTGTCATTTGCTTTGCTGATGGTACAGTGTTTTATGGTCGTGGATTTGGTGCTCAAAAAGCAACAATTGGTGAAATTTGTTTCAATACCGCTATGACTGGTTATCAAGAAATTTTATCTGACCCTTCTTATGCACAACAAATTGTCACTTTTACTTTTCCGCATATTGGCAATATTGGTACAAACCCAGAAGATATGGAAGCAAATGCGGTTCATGCAAGCGGTCTTATTGTCCGTGAAGATGTTACCACACCTTCAAATTGGCGTGCAACAAATCATCTTTTACGCTGGAGTGAAAAACACGATTTAGTCGGTATTAGCCATATTGATACCCGTGCTTTAACGGCTTTTATTCGTGATAAAGGCATGCCGCACGCAGTTATTGCTTATAATGAAAAGGGCGAATTTAATATGCCTGCCTTGGTTCAAAAAGCACAAGAATGGGGTGGATTGGTTAATCAAGACCTTGCAAAAACAGTATCATCAACACAAAATTATACATTATCCGAAGGATTATGGAATGAAAAATCGGGTTTTTCTAAACCTGAAAAGCATACATATAAGGTTGTTGCCTTAGATTTTGGTATCAAGAAAAACATTTTAAGATGCCTCGCAAATGCAGGATGTGATGTTACTGTTGTGCCAGCGCAAACATCTTTTGATGAGATTATGGCCCTGAAGCCCGATGGCGTGTTTTTATCAAATGGCCCTGGCGATCCTGCAGCAACGGGCATATATGCTGTCCCTGTTATTCAACAACTATTGAAAACTGATATACCAATTTTTGGTATTTGTATGGGGCATCAATTATTGGCAATTGCACTCGGTGGCAAAACTGAAAAAATGAAATTTGGTCATCATGGTGCCAATCATCCTGTGAAGAATTTACAAACAAATTGCGTAGAAATTACATCCATGAATCATGGCTTCACGGTTGCACGTGATAGTTTGCCAAGCGATGTGACCCAAACACATATTAGTTTATTTGATGGTTCAAATTGTGGGATTGCGTTGAAGGATCGTCCAGTGTTTTCTGTTCAACATCATCCAGAAGCGTCACCTGGTCCACAAGATTCCTTTTACCTATTTAAGCAATTTACGCAATTCATAGCGTTGGCTATGGAATCGGCAAAGGCAAAATAAGTAAAAAGCTTTTTTAAATTTTGACAATTGTTGATAAAATTTCAAGCTTAAAAAAGTCTGTGAGTGTGACCGCCATTGTATCAGTGGCAACCCACAACACAGCAACCATGGCTGCAATTTTTGGCACAAATGTTAAAGTTGTTTCTTGAATCGAGGTTAAGGCCTGAATTAGACCGATAAAAAAACCAACGATTAACGCAGTTAGGAGTGCTGGCATACTCATTTCCAACACAACCATCATTGCCCTTCTGGCAATATCTAGGATTTCAAAATCATTCATAAATAATATTATGCATGTCTTACGATTAAAAAAGTGTTAATGACATTATTGTAATTAATGCTTTATATCACACTACATTCAACTCTTGACTTTATCACAACAATAAAAATAAAACAGATACAACTTAAAAAAACAAGTCATATCAAGGTCTATGTCGATGACTTGATTTTTATGCGTATCATGTGCTATGATTTTACTATGCTAGAAAAACAATCAGTGATTTTTATGCAATTCATACTCCTGATGGGCTTTGAGCATAAAGCCAAAATATAAAAGATGATGATACCATGATTTCAAATGACAAAATGGCACAAATTATTGACCGCTTCGAGGAGCTTGAAAATTTACTCTCGCAAGGCATGAGCAATGACTTTATCAAGCTTTCCAAAGAATATGCGGATTTAAAAGATGTTGTGATCCAGATCAAAAGATTACAAGCACTCAATAATAGCCTTGCTGATTTACAAGAAATGATGCAAGATCCCGAATTGTCTGATATTGCCGAGCAAGAATATTATGCCGCAAAAAAAACAATCCCCGAACTTGAACACGCAATTCAAATCGCATTACTCCCCAAAGATGCCGCAGATGAACGCAGTGCTATTCTTGAAATAAGAGCGGGGACAGGGGGTGATGAAGCGGCTATTTTTGCAGGCGATCTCTTTAAAATGTATGAACGTTATGCCACAATTAATGGCTGGAAAACCGAAATTGTCTCAGAAGCTGTTGCAGATCATGGCGGCTTTAAGGAAATAATTGCCAATGTGACAGGGCAAGGTGTTTTTGCACGTTTAAAATTTGAATCGGGTGCCCATCGTGTGCAACGTGTTCCCGTGACAGAATCTGGGGGGCGTGTCCATACGTCGGCAGCAACAGTTGCTGTTATGCCGCAAGCAACCGAGGTTGATATTACCATTCATCCCGATGATTTACGGATTGACGTATTTCGAGCCTCGGGTGCTGGTGGGCAACATGTTAATAAAACAGAATCTGCTGTGCGTGTCACCCATTTACCAACGGGGGTTGCCGTGGCAATTCAAGAGGAAAAATCGCAGCATAAAAATAAAGCACGCGCCATGGATTTGCTTTATTCACGCCTTTATGACGCAGAACGTCAACGCTTGGCCGATGAACGTGCAGCAGATCGTAAAGGGCAAATTGGATCGGGTGATCGGTCAGAGCGTATTCGTACTTATAATTATTCACAAGGACGCGTCACAGATCATCGCATTAATTTAACGCTTTATAGCCTTGATGAAATTATTGCGGGCGATGGCCTCGATGGCGTCATTAACCCTTTAATTGCTGAGGATCAGTCCATAAAGCTTGCAGGACAAGAAGAGAATTAAAAAATAATGTGTAAAATAATAAAAATTATCTATTTTTTTAAAAAACTCCACAAAGAAATCTAAGAGAATATTAATACATTATAAAGATTTTGCTACTAACCTAAAAAATAATCTTAATTAGGTACGCATCAATATGATGACTTTAATATATTCAAAATTATGTAATTTTATCAAAGATAAGCGTGCGATTGCACTCCCCATATTCGCTGGCATTGCTTTTACTGCAATTACACTGACAACAACAGCCATTGATGTTAATTACTATGTACAAGCAAAAAGAGCATTGCAAGCAATTGCCGACCAATCCGTTTTAACAGCAGCTACACAGGGCATTGAAGGGGGAACAGGCAATCAAGATGCCCTGATAATTTGTAGGGACACATTTAACGATGGTATTACAAATAATCCCCAACTTAAAGATATTTATATTTCTGACGATATAGAATGTGCATATAAAGATCAAGAAATAGCAAATCTTGGAGCAGATAAAAGAATAATTGAGCTAAGGGGGGAAGTTGAAATCAAGACATTATTTGCAAGTAATCTGGGCTTAGGAACGTTTAAAGTAGAATTATTAGCGGCAGCTTCACGTGATCGTAATAATACGGAGGTTATTTTTGCATTTTCCCAACAAGGTACAATGTGTTCTCAAACAACAGATGATAATAATGATGGCTTGATTGAAATTACCAATGATCCAACTTGTGCTAAATTTGAGGCTGTAAAAACAGGCATTCAAGACTCAATTGCGGCAATAGGAGAACGCCTTAACACTAATTGGGTAAGCGTTGGCCTTGTGCCTTATAATTATAAAGTTGCCTTCCCAGATAGGGCCAATATCCCGCCAACTTTTACCAACCTAGAAACTGAGGTAGATTTCTTCGAAATCATAGGAACCTTACTTGATAATATTGAGCCTTTAAGTGATAATCTTGTTGGGGTAAGCACTGCCGTGGGGAATATGGAACAACCACGGGGGCAAGAAGCATGGGGACGCAGCGATCTTGCAATACACACAGCTGCCTTGATGCTTGATACAACACAAAAACAATATTTTAATAATCATACTGTTAAGGCATGGCATGATGCCCGTAAATATGTTGTGCTTATGGCAGATGGGGCTAATATTGGCTGTTGCTATACCAATCAGCCACGAGATAATTATTCTAATCAATATACTTATCATTACATCCCTTATAATGAACATATGCTGCATATTTGCGAGGAATTAAAAAAACAAAATGTGCATATTTTTACAGTTTTTCTCAATCCTGGTGCCATAAATGGTGCATTAAATGAGATGAATAATGTTATGGCTCGTTGTGCAAGTGGTCAATATGCTGATCCAACAGAGGAAGCAGATCCAACCATATTACTGACCTGTAAAGACAAGGATTTTTGTTTTGACATCAACGAAATATCGGAAATAAGTGACGCCTATGAAGATATTGTTGCTGTGATCACAAAACCTGTTATAGATTTTTAAAAATTATGAAACAAATCATTAAAAAAAGTTTTTGCTTTATAGCCAATAAGGCAGGGGTCGTCAGCATCGAGATTGCCTTTATCGCAAGCAGCTTTATACTGTTAATCATGGGCATTATCGAATATTCAG